>NZ_AP022613.1:0-311856 GCF_010730195.1 Mycobacterium conspicuum | reverse complement strand
TGGCAGCGCCGACGGCGTCGCCCCGCGCAGCCCCGCCTCACCCACGTAGGCGGCCACAAAGGGTAGGTCGTCGGGTTGGTCGGCGCACACCGCGACCGCCGCGGCCACGGCCTCGTCGATGGTGCGGGTGTCCATGAGCGCGGCCGCCACCGCGTTGAGCAGGTGTAGACGACGCGTGCTCAGCACCCGTTCGGTGGTCTCGCTGACCGTGGCCATGACGCCGTAGACGTTGCCGGTATCGCCCATCAGCGGGCTGTAGCTGAAGGTGAAATAACGTTGGCCGCGTCGGCCGTCGGTGATCACCGGCAGGAGTAGGTCGTCGACCCAGACCGCTCTGCGGGTCTCGATGACGCCGGCGATCAGCGGGCCGATCGAGTCCCAGATGTCCCACCACACTCGCTCGCTGCGTTCGCCGAGCGCAGCCGGGTGTCGGTTGCCCAGGATCGGGATGTAGGCGTCGTTGTACAGCATGAACAGATCGTCCGGGCCCAGCCACAGCAGGTACGGAAACCGCGAGGTCAACGCGGCCGCGACGATTGTCCGCATCTCGGCCGCCCACCCTTGCGGCGCGCCGAGTGGGTGTGCCGCCCAATCGAATTCGGCGAACCGGCGGCCCATCTCGCTACCCAGCGCGACGGCCGCCTCCAGGTCGGCGGGCAGGTCGGGGCGCGGCGCGGGGCCCGGGTTCATGGGTGCTGCTCGCGCTCCTGGCGGTCAGTGTTTCCCAGCGCGTCGGTCAGCGTTCGATGCACCTCGAAAACCCGGTCCAGCTTCGTCACCTCGAGCGGGCGCAGCACGTACTCGTTGTCGGCGGCCACCAGCCTGACCGAGGTGCCGGCCGCCAGCCCTTGCTCACGGCAGTCGTATATCGCGTTCAAGCCGGCGCTGCCGAAGAAGGTCACCGGTTGCAGATCGATGACGAGCAGGCGGGCCGGATGGGTGGCCGCAAGCTCCCGAGCGGCCGTCAGTTGCGAGTGCAGCTCGCCGACGGTTATCGAATCCACGTCGCCCCGGACGCGGACGAGAACCGCGTCCGCGCGAGCCTCCCGGTCGACCACCAACGATTCCATGACGCGTGCCCCTGACATTCAACCCGAGTTTGCTATCCCGGAGATGTACCGAGCCTAGCGCCGCGTGCGCTAGTGGTCGCGTTCGGCGGGGATGCGACTGTGGACGGTCAGCAGCAGGTGGTCGAACTCTCTTTGCACGTCGGGCGACGGCGGCGGCAGCGTGGCGATTTCGCTGACCAGTTGTTTGGCCAGGGCGCGCAGCTTGGTGTTGGTCTCCTGGGATCGCCACTGCAGCACCCCGAAGGCTTGTTCGGCGCTGACCCGGTAGACGGCCATCAACACACCCTTGGCCTGCTCGATCGCCGCGCGGTTCTCGAACAGGTCGGGCAGCGCCGTGTCGAGGACCTGCTGGCGGGTCTCGTCGAAGGTGTCGGTGAGGTCGATGTAGTAGCCGGCGGTTCCCACCACGGCGCCGGAGTCGTCCAGCATGCGGTCGCCCGCCACGATGGCGTCGTGCACCCTGCCCGCGGTGTCGACGAACCGGTGCCGACTGGAAAACGACCCCCCCGAGTGCAGCGTGTAGTCAAGCAGATCCTGGACGTGCGCACGATCGTCCGGATGCTTGTGCGATAGCAGCAGTTCGGTCGTCGGCACCACGGATCCGGGTTCGTAGCCGTGCATCCGCGCGACCTCGTCGGACCACTCCCAGCGCTGACCCACGAACCATAAACGAAAGCTGCCGACCTTGAGGTAGCCGCCGTTGCCGGCCTCTGACATCTCGAATCTCCTGCATGGCTGGCCCGGCCGGCTTTGCCCCCATGTCTTGTCGGGCGACCGCGCGGGTGGGTTCACGGGGTAGATCATCCCATTACCGCCGCTGGCCGGAAGCGGGAGTAGCCTCGCGTGCGGACACCCAACAAAATATTCGGACACGGGAGCGCACGCCGAGTGCGCTGAGAGGACGGCTGGGGCCGTCGACCGTACGAACCTGACCGGGTAATGCCGGCGTAGGGAGAATGAAATGACCGCTTCGGAAGTCATCGTCGAACCGTCCGTGACCACCGGCCCCATCGCGGGCAGCAGCAAGGCCTACCTCGATGTCGAGGGCATGAAAGTGCCGTTCCGGCGCGTCCACCTGTCCACCGGGGACCACTTCGACCTCTACGACACCTCCGGGCCCTACACCGACCCGGAGGCGGTGATCGATCTGGCGGCGGGGCTGCCGCCGCGACCCGGCGTGGTCCGCGACCGCGGCACCCAGCTGCAGCGGGCGCGTGCCGGCGAGATCAGCGCCGAGATGGCCTTCATCGCCGCCCGGGAAGGCCTGCCGGCCGAGCTGGTCCGCGACGAGGTCGCCCGTGGCCGCGCGGTCATTCCGGCCAACCACAATCACCCCGAGAGTGAGCCGATGATCATCGGCAAGGCGTTCGCGGTCAAGGTCAACGCCAACATCGGCAACTCGGCCGTGACGTCCTCGATCGCCGAGGAGGTCGACAAGATGGTGTGGGCCACCCGCTGGGGCGCCGACACCATCATGGACTTGTCCACCGGCAAGAACATCCACGAAACCCGCGAGTGGATTCTGCGTAACTCGCCGGTGCCGGTCGGCACGGTCCCGATCTATCAGGCGCTGGAGAAGGTCAACGGCGATCCGACCCAGCTGACTTGGGAGATCTACCGCGACACCGTGCTCGAGCAGTGCGAGCAGGGCGTGGACTACATGACCGTGCACGCCGGGGTGCTGTTGCGCTACGTGCCGCTCACCGCCAAACGCGTCACCGGGATCGTGTCGCGCGGCGGGTCGATCATGGCGGCGTGGTGCCTGGCGCATCATCGGGAGTCGTTCCTGTACACCAACTTTGAAGAGCTCTGCGACATCTTCGCGCGCTACGACGTGACCTTCTCCTTGGGTGATGGGCTGCGGCCGGGTTCGATCGCCGACGCCAACGACGCCGCTCAATTCGCCGAGCTGCGCACCCTGGGCGAGCTGACCAAGATCGCGAAAGCCCGTGGCGCACAGGTGATGATCGAGGGCCCGGGCCACATCCCGATGCACAAGATTGTCGAGAACGTGAAGCTGGAAGAGGAACTGTGCGAGGAGGCCCCGTTCTACACGCTGGGCCCGCTGACCACCGACATCGCCCCGGCCTACGATCACATCACGTCGGCGATCGGCGCGGCCATCATCGCGCAGGCGGGCACCGCGATGCTGTGCTACGTGACGCCCAAGGAACACCTGGGGCTGCCGGACCGCAAGGACGTCAAGGACGGCGTGATCGCCTACAAGATCGCCGCGCACGCCGGCGACCTGGCTAAGGGCCACCCCCGCGCGCAGGAGCGCGACGACGCGTTGAGCACGGCACGGTTCGAATTCCGTTGGCACGACCAGTTTGCGCTGTCGCTGGACCCGGACACGGCGCGGGAGTACCACGACGAGACGCTGCCGGCCGAGCCCGCCAAGACCGCGCACTTCTGCTCGATGTGCGGACCGAAGTTCTGCTCGATGCGCATCACGCAGGACGTCCGGGACTACGCCGCCGAACACGGACTCGACAGCGAGGAAGCGATCGAGGCGGCCATGCAGGAGAAGTCGGCCGAGTTTGCCGAGCACGGCAACCGGGTTTATCTGCCTATTACCCAGTGAATTACCTGCCTGTGCCGGCGCCCGGCACGACGCCGCTGCGGGTGCTCACGATCGCGGGGTCGGACTCCGGGGGCGGGGCGGGGATTCAGGCCGACATGCGCACCATGGCGCTGCTGGGCGTGCACGCATGCGTGGCGGTCACCGCGGTCACCGTGCAGAACACGCTGGGCGTCAAGAGCTTTCACGAGGTGCCCGACGACGTCGTCGCGGGGCAGATCGAGGCCGTGGTCGGCGATATCGGCATCCAGGCGGCTAAGACCGGAATGCTGGCGTCGTCGGACATCATCACCACGGTGGCCGCCACCTGGCGCCGGCTCGGGTTGAGCGTCCCTCTCGTCGTCGACCCGGTCTGCGCATCCATGCACGGCGACGCGCTGCTCGCGCCGTCCGCACTGGATTCGCTTCGCGGCCAACTGTTCCCGTTGGCCACGCTGGTGACACCGAACCTCGACGAGGTGCGCCTGCTGGTGGACGTGGAGGTGGTCGACGCCGAGTCGCAGCGCGCGGCGGCCAAGGCCCTGCATGCGCTGGGCCCGCGCTGGGCCTTGGTCAAGGGCGGACACCTGCGATCCTCCGAGCACAGCTGCGACCTGCTGTATGACGGCGTCTCCTACTACGAGTTCGACGCCCCGCGGGTGCCCACCGGCAACGACCACGGCGGCGGCGACACCCTGGCGACCGCGGCGGCCTGCGCGCTGGCACACGGATTTTCGGTGCCCGGCGCCGTCGGCTTCGCGAAGAAGTGGGTCACCGAATGCCTGCGCGCCGCCTATCCGCTCGGACACGGCCACGGACCCGTCTCCCCGCTGTTCCGACTCACGACCGCATCGTCAGAGGGCGCATGAACCTCGATCAGATCGCGGGCATCGCGCACGAACCTTCCGGCACCCCGGCCGGTGTCGTCGTCTTGACCCACGGTGCTGGTGGAAACCGGGATTCTCCACTGCTGCAACGCCTTTGCGACGAATGGGCGGCGCGCGGCTGGCTTGCCGTGCGCTACAACCTGCCGTACCGCCGACGCCGACCCAAGGGCCCGCCGTCCGGGTCGGCCGCCACCGACCGCGCCGGGATCGTCGAGGCGATTCAGGTGTGCCGCGGGCTGACCGACGGCCCGCTGATCGCCGGCGGACATTCCTACGGCGGGCGGCAGACCTCGATGGTAGTGGCCGCCGGCGAAGCGTCGGTGGACGTGCTGACGCTGTTCTCCTACCCGGTGCACCCGCCCGGGAAACCGGAACGGCCGCGCACCGAGCACCTGCCCGACATCACCGTGCCCACCGTGCTCACGCACGGCACGTCCGACCCGTTCGGTACACCGGCGGAGCTGCGCGATGCGGCGGCATTGATCTCCGCACCCACCGAGATCGTCGAGATCACCGGCGCGAGGCACGATTTGGGCTCCAAGACCCTCGACGTGCCCGCGCTCGCGGTGGATGCGGCGGTTCGGCTGCTTCAGGGCCAAAAAGCGTGATCTCCATCAGTTTTCGCACACACGCCTGGGTATAGGCCGACCGATCCGGCGACATTTCCGAGCTACCCATCCGGCCCAGATCGACCACCAGCGCCATCGCGGCGTGCACCAGGAAAGCCGCCTGGGTCGGCGTGAGCGACGGTCGCGCAGCGGTCAGCAGCCGCACCCATGAATCAATCGTCGACAGCTGCACGTTGTGCAGCGATGTCCGGTCGGAGGGGGTCAAGTTGACCCGCTCGGTGTAATAGACCGCAGCAAGTTCGGGATTGGCGAACGACGTCGCGACGTACGCGTCGATCAGCAGGCTCAACGCCTGACGCGGCTCGGTGAGCGCGCCCACGACCGGCGAGAGTTGTGCTGATACCCGGTCGGCCGCGCGGCGCAATCCGGTCGCGAGGATCTCGCACTTGGAGGAGAAGTACCGATAGATCCCGGACACCGGTATTCCGGCGGCCGAGGCGATGTGCGCCATGCTGGTTTCGGAGTAACCCCGGTCTTTGAACAGCACCATCGAAGCGTGCAACAACGCCTCGTAGACACCCGCATCCTCAGTGAAGATCCGCCAGGAGGGCGGCCGGGGAGATACCTGCGCCCGGTGCGGGAGTTCTGCGTCAAGGACCGCGGTGGCCGCGCCGGTCAACAGCGCACGAATCTCGTTGGCCGGCAGTCGCAACCGGTGATCGACGATGCTGCCGATCACGCTGAGCACCCCCGCCGACAGGATCCACCGTTGTGACGAATCCAACGACGGCCGAATCACCATGAGCGGCTTCTGGATTCGGCGATTGACTTGCTTCAGTTGGTCGGCCAGCGTGGCCTGGTCCTCGGCGCGCAGATAGCGCGCCTGCCAACGGTACAGGCCCCCGGAGTCGCGGTTGTCCAGCGTTACGTCGACGAGCGCGGCGATGAGCCCGTCCAACGTCGCGGCCGGATCGTTTTCGTCCGGCTCCAGATCGGTGCAGTCGACCAGCAGTTGACTCAACGCCAGCACCGCGTCGCGGAACAGCTGGTACTTGCCGGTGTAGTGCCGGTAGAGCGCCGCCGCGGACACCCCGACCTTGGCCGCGATGGTCTCCATGCTCACCGCGTGATAGCCCTGCGCGCTGAACGCCTCGGCGGACGCGCGGGCTATTTGCGCCTTGCGGTCCTTGGGCCGCCTGCGAACCTCGGCGCTCGCGGTGGTCACCGCCCCACTGTAGCCCGCTGTGCGCGTCGCCAACCCGCCGCGAACCTATCGCATTGGCGGAATCTTGATTAACATAATTGAGGCCGGTGCACGCACAGGCTCCCACGACGGGGGGACTCAGTATGTTGGAGAAACTTCGCAAGGTGCTGGAATTTCAGCTCACCGTCGGCCAACTGATGGCCATCGGATTGATCGTCGGCACACCATACCTACTGTTAGGGACGATCTGGTCGGCGACGCACACCGAACATCTGCATCAGATGCACGGGGTGGATCTGGCGGTGTCCTTTCTGGGTTCCATCGTGTCGTGGCCGGTGCTGGTGTTCGCGAACGTCTGCATGACGTAGAGCCCGAGCCAGCGGATCCGTGATTAACATTTGGGGGGAACTGTGAGTCGTCGTCAGACCTATCTCGGCATCGCCGGCCTGCTACTCGCGATCATCGGAGCGGCGGCCCTGGTGTACCCGATCTATCTGGACCAATACGACCACTACGGCATCGAGGTCAGCTGCGGCACCGGCCTGCGCTCCGACCTCACCCAGGCCGCCCAGCCCGATAACCACGGTCTGGTCGGCCAGTGCGACACCGCCGTATTGGTGCGTCGCGCGTGGGCGATCCCGGCGGTGGCCATCGGATGGCTGTTCATCACCGGTTTCCTGGTGGGATGGGTGCACAACAGTCAGAAGAAGACAGTCCAAACTGGACAGTTTTAACTGTCTAGTTTACGGTTGGTGGAGTGGACGGTATCGCCGAATCAGCCGCGGCGGCGGCCCGCGATCTGCGGGTGGTAATCAGCCGGCTGCGACGTCAGTTGCGAAGCCTTGCGATTGACGGCGACCTGACGCCGTCGCAGACGGCGGTGCTCACCCGGCTCTGGAAAGAGGGGGCGTCATCGGCCAGCGCGCTGGCCGGTGCGGAGCGAGTGCGTCCACAGTCCATGGCCACGATAGTGGCCGCACTCGAGCAACGGGGACTGATCGAGCGCATGCCCGATCCCGAAGATGGTCGGCGCCAAGTGATCTCGCTGACCAAGTCGGGCCGGCGACGCGCCGAGAACGACCGTCATGTGCGGGAGGAATGGCTGGCACGCGCCATCCATGAGCGCTACTCGGAATCCGAGCGCCGCACCATCCGCGACGCGCTGTCCCTGCTCGAGCGGCTGACCGAGTAAAGGGGATGAACTGCAATGCAATTCGGAATACACTTCATCGATTTTCTGCCCGGGAACCCGGCGGCGCTGGGGCCGACCCTGACCGAGGCGGCCAAAGCCGCCGAGCAGGGTGGCGCCACGCTGTTCACCCTGGCCGACCACTTCTTCCAGATGGAAAACATTGGGCGAGCTGAAGATCCGTTCCTGGAGGGCTACACCTCGTTGGGCTTTCTGGCGGCACAGACGACGACGATCGAGCTGACCCTGCTGGTCACCGGCGTCACCTACCGCTACCCCGGCGTGCTGGCCAAGGCCGTGACCACACTCGACGTGCTGTCGCAGGGCCGGTCGATGCTGGGACTGGGCGCGGCGTGGTACGACCGCGAGCACATCGCCCTGGGCATCCCCTATCCCCCGCTGCGGACCCGTTTCGAGATGCTCGAAGAGACGCTGCAGATCTGTCTGCAGATGTGGAGCGGCAACGACGGCCCCTATCACGGCAAGCATTATCAGCTGGCCGAGACACTCTGTGTGCCGCAACCGATTCGGCGGCCGCCGGTCCTGATCGGCGGCGACGGCGAGCGCAAGACACTGCGATTGGTCGCGCAGTACGCCGACATCTGGAACAGCATGACGGCCGACGTCGACGAGCTCAAGCACAAGGTGGACGTGCTCACCCGGCATTGCGACGCGGTGGGTCGCGATCCCGGTGACATCGCCAAGACGTGCGGCGGCCTAGCCGTCGTCGATCCCTTCGAGGACACCGATGGGTACCTGAAGACCGTGGAGCGCTACGCCGAGCTGGGCATCGAGATGATCAACGTCGGTCCGCTGCCGGGCAATCCGGACCCCGTCGGCTTCATCCGCCGGTTCAACGATGATCTGGGGCCCAGGCTGGCTCAGATCGGTTGAGCCGCAAGCTCATTCAGCGGTGCAGAGGAAATCACCACAGCCAGCACGCCGGAATCCGCGTGTGACAAGCTCCCGCTTATCGCGGCGAATATGCCCACGGCTATGCAGAGCACGATCCAGACCGAGGCGATCACTATTCCGGCGATTGCCATCCCGCGGCCACCCTGACCGGTCCGCTTGATCTGGCCCAGCGCGACAATGCCGAAGATCAAACCCAAGATGAACCCGACGCCGCAGAGCCACCCGACTAGGGAGCACACCAGCGACGCGATCGCCATGCCGTTCGTCCCGACGCCTTGTGGCGGTGGCGGATAACCATAACCGCCTGGCGGTGGTGGCGGCGGCTGATAGCCATAACCACCCGGCGGTGGCGGCGGGTAGCTAGGCGGTAGGTCCGTCATCGACGCCTCCTGGGATCAAGTCGCACCCACTCTACCGCCGCAGGCTCGGATCTACCCGGTGTAGCGGCCGTAACAAGCGTCCGCCTTGCCGGCCACACCACCACGGAATGCCGCGATCCGAGTGAAACCGGCGGGCACCGAGACACCGTCGGCGTCGCTGGCGGCCAGGTGGTTGGTGAGCAGTCCGGAAACGGCCTTGTCTAGATCACCGGCGGACAGCATCAGCTGCTTGCCGGACGGGATGGCGATGGGTTCGGCCATCTTGCGGTGCGTGTAGCCCGTCAGGCACGCCGTCCGCAGCGCGGTCCACGGGCTCTGCATCGGCAGGCCACGTTCATGCTGCACCGCCAGCACGTATCTCGACATCACGATCGACAGGGCGGTGTCGTCGCCCTGCGGTAGCTCGTGTTCGTCCCTGCCGCCGACCTTGGCCATGGCGACCAGCGCCGGCAGGTCGACCGCGATGGTGTTGGTGGCCGGGCAGTACGACGCCGGTGGGCTGGCCTTGGCGTCGGGGCAATCGGCCGGCTTGTAGGACAGCGTGGGCGGCTGCTTCGGACTGAAGATCTGCCCCATGACCTCCACCAGCGTCGACAGCGTGTCCTCGTCGACCTTGACCTCACCGGTCTCGGTTTCCCCGGTGTCGGTATCGGTCCGCAGGATCTTCGGCAAATCACCGCGCCGCTGCTCGATCTCCGTCGTGTTGATCGCCGTGCATGCCGAGGCGCCGGAAATGAAGCCGATCTGGAACGCGCTGACCCGGTCCAGGGCCGACCCGTGTTCGTTGTCGTCTTCCCGGTCCTCCACCGGGTCGCGCATGGTGATCAGCCCCGCCAGCACGTGGTCGAGCCCGTCAGCGGTGCTCAACGTGAAGCGCGGCGACTTGCCGGAGGCAACCCAATACAGATAGACACCCGCGAAACAATCGGCCTGCTGCTCGAAAACGATGGTGGGGTCATCGTTGGAGACCAATTTTGCCATCCGTTGCAGCGCGTGGCCGAACTCGTGGGCCAAGATCCCGGTGACGGCCATGTCCCCGAAATAGCGTTGCGCGACTGGGAACAACACCCCGCGGTCCCAGGCGATCAGGTCGCAGCGGCTGTTGAAGAAGGCGTTGACGAACTTGTAAGTCTTGCGGCGACAGACGATGGGACTGTTGGGATCGTCGGAGTCATAGGAAACGAATTTGTCGACCGCCCTGAAGGTGCCCCTCAGGGATTGGCTGTAGACGGCCTTCCAGTACTCCTCGATGTCGTTGATCGAGAGCAAGGCCAACTTGTCGATCGGCCCGTTGTTGGTGTTGACGACCTTGCCCGTCGGAGCCGGTGCGTTCGGTCGGGGGCCGCTGGGACCGTCGGCCGCGGGCAGATCTCCCACCCGGAACGGGTCGTTGAGCATGGATAGCGCGCGCCCCTCGACGAGGGTGCTGCATCCGGCCACCAGGAATACCGACGCAGCGCAGGCGATCGCCGCCCGCACCGCCGCGTTCGCGCGCCCGCGGTTATACATGGCCAAGAAGTGTAGATCGACCGGTTTGCTGGCAGGGCAGAAAAGCCCCGGATCACCAGGAATTCACACACGCGACCGTTGGCCGGCTAGGGCACCCGGGTGCGATGTCGCTTGTCATGGGGCAGGACACCATTTACTCCCCCGATCGACTCGGCGTAACAGCCGACCGCGTAGGCCACGCCAGAACCCATGACCCCCAGCGCTTCCCGATTGATGTGTTCGACGGTGTCGCGGGCGCTCTGATAGTTCGGGTCGAACCAGACGCCGGCCTGGCCACCCCAGAGTCGTGCCTGCACAGTGGTTTTCGTCTGTGACGCGCCCGCGGTCATGCCCCCGACCGGCACCCCGGCGACCATGAACGGGTGGTAGTCGGTCCGGGTGCTCAACGGCATGTCGGCGGGCCGCTCGCCGTCCAGGTACAGATAGGCACCCAAGGTGCGCTCAATCCCCGCCGAGCCTTCCGGGACGTCGGCGGCCGCGATCCCCGCGCCCGGCGGGCCGGACTGGTCGCCGTCGTCGGTGAAAAACCCCGCGTTGACCGAGCCCAGCATGACGAAGTCCAGGTAGAGGGCGATGTCGTTGAGTCGCTCGGGGTCCAGCCCGAAGACATAATCCATGGCGCCGTTGGGCCCATCCTGATCGGCTCCCCAAAACACGAACCGCACCGCGTTGTTCACCGCTGGCAACGGGCCCAGCTGCAGCGCGGTCTCCAGCACCGCCGCCACCCCGGACCCGTTGTCGTTGATGCCCGGTCCGCCCCGCGGGCCGTCGAGATGCGCGCCGACCATCACCACGTCGTGCGGCGAGCCGGTCTTGGTTTGTGCCAACACGTTTCGTGAGGTGATCTTGACGTTCTCGGCATCCAGGACCAGGCGCACCGGCGCGGTCGCACTACCCAGCGCGGCGCCACCCGCGGCCCCGACCACCGCGACCGGCATGGTCAGCTGGTTGTAATAACCGGGACCGAACAGCGTGGGCCGGGCGCCCGCGCCGGTGGGCTGACTGATCACGATCAGCGCTGCGGCGCCCTTGGCCAGCGCGCTGTTCTGCTTGTCGACCACCGAGCAGCTACTGTCATCGACGACGGCGATCGACCCGCGCGGCACGACGGGCGGGTAGTCACCGGCGGTGCAGCCGGCCGGGTGACTGGGCCGGATCGGCGCCCCGGTCAGCCCACCGGCCGGCGTCCGGACCAGCAACGAGGCCTGGTCGACCGGATAACTGCGGCCGGCGATCGTCAGCGCCGGCTTGCCCGGGGATATGGTGGACAGCCGGTCGAATTGCGGGGTCAGCACGTCGAAGCCCCTGCCGCGCAATACTTTCGCAACGTAGTCGACGCTGGCGTCGTACCCCGGTGTGCCCGCTGCCCGGTTGCCGCCGTTCGCGTTGGCGATGTCCTGCAGCGCGCGCAGGTGCGCCAGCATCCGGTCCGCGGTCACCTTGGCGGCCAAACCATGGCCGACGTCGGGCGCGGCCGCGTGCGGCCCCGGTTTCGACGAACATCCCGCCAACAATCCCGTCAGCAACAGCACCGTGGCGGTCAGCCGGCGGATCATTTCTTGGTCAGCACGTGACGCGTGCGGTCGTCGAGGACCGGAATGCCGTTGCGGCCGCCGAGGTCTTGCGCGTACAGCGCCACCGCATAGGCGACGCCGCCGCCGTTGATGCCCAGCGAGGTCCGGTCGATGTGGTCGAGGATGTCGGTGTTCTTGTGATAGTTGGGGTCGAACGGCACGTTGGCGGTACCGCCCCACAGCTTGGCCTGCGCGTCGGATTTGTTGGCCTCCGCGCCCGAAAACAGGCCGCCGGCCGGGATGCCCGCCAGGGTGAAGCCGTCGTAGTCGGAGCGACCGTCGAACGAGGTGTCCTGAGCCGGCTTGCCCGCCGACTTCAGGTAGGCGACCAGGGTGCGCTCGATACCGGCCGAACCCTCCGGCACCACCGGCTGACCGCGGGTGTCCGCGGGCAGCGATTGGTCTCCGTCGTAGGTGAAATAGCCCGGATTGGGCGATGCCAGCATGTCGAAGTTGAGGTACAGCGCGATGTGCTGTAGCGCGTCCAGGTCCAGCGACTCAACGTAATTCCGCGATCCGATCAGCCCCAGCTCCTCGGCTCCCCAGAACCCGAACCGTACCGCGTTGTGCACGTTCGGTGAGTTCCCCAGCTGCACAGCGGTTTCCAGTACCGCGGCCACCCCCGAGCCGTTGTCGTTGATGCCCGGCCCCTCCGGCACGCTGTCCAGATGCGCGCCGGCCATCACGACGTCGGTGGTCGACCCCGTCTTGGTCTGCGCAATGACGTTGCGCGCCTTGACGTTTTGAGTACTCGCGTTGAGCTTGATGGTCGCTTGGCCGGGCTGCCTCCGCAGCAGCAGGCCGGTGGATTTGGTGACGCCCACCGAAGGAATCTTGACGTCGGTGTCCGCCCCCAGGGTGCCATCCATCTGCTGCTCGTCGACGTTGTCGGCGACGATCATCGCCGCCGCGCCCCGCTGCGCCGCGGTGTCTTCCTTCTTGGCGAAGGGGCAGCCGCCGCGGTCCACCAACACCACCGCGCCGCGCACCGGCAAACCGTCGAAGTCGGCGCTCTTGCATCCCGACGTCTCGCCGCTCGGCATGGACACCAGCGGCCCGCTCACCCCGTCCGGCGGCGTTCCCAGACTGTATTCCAGCGCCCGCGCTTCGTACGTCTTACCGCCGAGAAGCACCGACCCCTTGTCGGCGTGGAACACCCGCGCGGAGAATTCGGGCGTCTGCACGTCAAAACCGCTGCCACGCAGCGTGTCGACGACGTAATCGATGCTGGCTTCGTAGCCGGGGGTGCCCACCGCCCGGGTACCGCTGTTCGCGTTGGCGATGTCCTGCAGTTTGGACAGATGCCCCATCATCGCGTCGGTGGTCACCCGGTCGCGCAACGCGGACGCGAAATCGGCCGCGGCGGGATTGTTGGCCGGTTGTTGTGCATTCGTTGATTTAGAGCAGCCGGTCGCGAATATAACGAGGGCGATTACGGCGAGCACCGCCGCGCGCGATCGAGATCGGCCAAAGTCAGACATACAAGCCAGTGAAAGGCGCAAATGGGATGTTGCGCAACACAAACCACGCCAACACCAACGACAGCGTCACGACCGCCGACCAACGATGCCGTTGCCAACTCCCGATCCGCCGGCCGGTCAGCCGGCCGTAGGTCCAGGCTCCGTAAGCCCACACCAACAGCACCACCGCCACCAAGCCCAGCGCGTTGAACCGCAGGGCCGCCAGCAGATCACCGTGCATGAGGGAATACAGCATCCGCATAGTGCCGCATCCGGGGCAGTCGATACCCAACAGCGCCTTGGTGGGGCAGACCGGCAGCGGTCCATGCGGCGTAGTCGGGTCGCCCACCCAGATGGCCGCGCATACCAAGGTGGTCGATGCGGCCACGGCCAGGGGTGCGCGGACATTCGAGAGCGCGGACGCCGGGCGAATCACGGCCATCTCGGAGCCAACCGGCCTCTAGAACCCAAGAAGCATCGCGGCCGCGGCGCTCGTGTTCGTGTTCATGGTCGCCACGTTGACCGCGATGACAACCACCTCAGCGATGAGGCCGATGATCACCGACCAGATGATCCATTTCCGCGCACTGTCGGCCGAGGCCTGTGCCTCGGCGTAGCGACCCTGCGCGTACAAACCACTGACCTGGCTGGACTTGACGATGGCGACAATCCCGAACGGGAGACAGCAGAACAGCGTCACCAAGATCGACCACACCAGGTAGTTCTTCGGCGGCTGCGCCGAGGGCGGCTGCGGGGGGTAGCCGGGGGGAGGCGGCTGAGCGGTCATGCGGGTCTCCAGTCCAGAGAAGTCAACTGACCTAAAACGGTGCTTAACCCTACCCGACGAGCGTCGCACCGGCACCTGATAATCCGCGGATGCTTGAAATCGACCAGCTGGATTGTATTTTCATAACTGGGCGGCACTCGGGTTTACCAAATTGAGGAGTCAGGGGATGTCTCATCTATTCAATGCGCTACGCGCCGCGACGGCGGCAGCGCTGATGGGCAGCTTTGTCTGGCTGGCCGCCGGCACCGCGGCGGCGGATCCCGAGCCGACCCCCCCTCCCCCTCCCGCTCCCTCCGGCACCCCCGATCCCGGTACCGGAACGGAAGCGGACATCAACAACCTCGCGGGCAACCTGTCGAAGGGCTACGGCCTCAACAACTGCACCGCCCAGCCGATCACCGGTGGCCAGCTGGCCTCGCTGCTGTGCGGACAAAACCCCGACCCCAAGGGGCCGGTCCAGGCCAAGTTCTACCTCTTCAGCAAACCCGACGATATGACTACCTGGTTCAAAAACAGCGCGAAGGACGACGTGCTGGTCAATTGCGGTGACAGCAGCACCAAAGGGCCCGCCCCCTGGCACCAGGGCAACAACGCCACCACCAACGGGGGACAAATGCTTTGCGGGACCTACCAGGATGGTGCCGAAATCATTTGGACCACCGACGCCAAGAACATCCTGAGCTACATTCGCGCGTCCAATGGTGACACCACCGCGCTCTACAAATGGTGGCAGGCCAACGGCTAACTGGCGCAAATCAATTCGGCCACCGCGCGCATCCCGGCGGCGTTGGGGTGCAGCGGGGCGGGGCGACCCGGTAGCGACAGACCGGTTCGCACGGGCTTGACCGTCCAGGGCTGGGCCGACCACGCGTGGTGCGGCCGGCTGGCCGCCGCCGCTCCGACGACCTCGCAGCCCGTGGCCGCGGCGGCGTCAGCCGTGAGTCGTTCCAGGGTTTCGGCCACGTGCCGACCCAGCTCGGTGTCCGCGTCTGACAGCGGAGGCGCCGGCTTGCGGGCGGGTGGCAGCAACGTGAGGTAGTCGACGAAGAGCACGCGGGCGTGCGAGGCGCGCTGGCGTACAGCCGTGCCGACCGCGCACAGCGAGTCGAAGACCTCCGCGAGCGCCCGGTCCCGCGCGTCCCGGTCCAGCAGTTCGGCGATGCGCCCGCCGAGCAGCGGCAACCGTCGCACGACCCGCGGCAGCGAGGCCACCATCAGCAGTGGGACGTATCCGACGTCGTTGCCGCCTATCGTGATCGTCACCAGGGTCTCCGAACCGTCCAGCGCCGTGATTTGCGGTGGCGCGCCGCGCTGCCGATCGGCGAGCACGTGGGCGGTGGTGGCGCCGGAGAAGGTGACGTCGACCAGGTCGAGGCCCAGTCGGTCGGCCACCAGATGCGGATGGTTGCGGGCCGATCGGCCGGCCGACCAGGGCGCGCCGGCGGCGCGGGGTCGGATACCCGGTCCGGCAGCCATTGAGCTGCCGAGCGCGACATACCGCTTCATCGATTTTAGAGCGCGGGGCTCGACGCCTGCGCCCAGAATCGTTTGGGGATCCGGCCGGCCCGGCGCGCCAGATAGCCGGCGGTGACCGCGGCGGCCATCGCGGTGGCCATCGCCGGCGGGTCGGCGGACCGGGTCACCGCGGTGGCCAATAGCACAGCGTCACAACCCAATTCCATCGCCAGCGCGGCGTCGCTGGCGGTGCCGATGCCGGCGTCGAGCACCACGGGCACGCCGGCCTGGGCCACGATCATCTCGATGTTGTGCGCGTTGATGATGCCCAGGCCCGTGCCGATCGGGGAGCCGAGCGGCATCACCGCGGCGCAACCGGCGTCCTCCAACCGGCGGGCCAGCACCGGGTCGTCGTTGGTGTAGGGCAGCACGACGAACCCGTCGTCGACCAATTGCTCTGCGGCCCGGACCAATTCGACGGCATCGGGCAACAAAGTCCGCTCGTCGGCGATGACCTCCAGCTTGATCCAGTTGGTGTCGAGTGCCTCGCGGGCCAGCTGCGCGGTCAGCACCGCCTCGGCCGCGCTTCGGCAGCCCGCGGTGTTGGGCAGCGGCGTGATGCCCAGCCGGTTGAGCAACTCGAGCATCCCGGTGCCGCCCTCGGCGTCGACCCGGCGCATCGCGACGGTGGTCAGTTCGGTGCCCGACGCGACCAGCGCCTCTTCGAGCACCGCCAGGTTGGTGGCCCCGCCGGTGCCCATGATGAGCCGCGACGCGAAGCTGCGGTCGCCGATCGTGAGCTTGGAATCAACCACCTTGCACCGCCGTCACCACCTCGAAGTGTAGGGAATCCCCGGGAAGCTCGGAAAGCTTTGTCGCCCAACGGGACCGCGGCAGCACGGACAGGTCGAGCGCCACCGCGATGCCCCGGTCCGGAAAGCCCAACGATTCCAGTAGCGTCGCGACGGTGGTCTGCTCGTCGACCTCGACCCGCTTCTCGTTGACGACCACGATCATCAGTGCGCTCCGACCGCGAGAAGTTCGGACATGACCTGTTCGGCCGTCCAGGGCGCCAACAGAAAACCTGATCGACCGTGGCCGGCGGCGACCAGGGTGCGGTCGTCCAGGCGCCGCACCAGCGGCAGGTTATCCGGGGTCATCGGGCGCAGTCCGGCGGCGCATTCCGCCAGTTCGTATTCGCCCAGCGCCGGCAGCACCGCGCACGCGTCGTCCAGCAGGTCGCGCACGCCCGACACCACCGGTGCGGTGTCGCGGCCGTGTTCGTACTGGGTGGCGCCGACCACAACCCCGTCGGCGCGCGGGACCAGATACACCTGACGCCCGTGCACGCGCGCCCGAATCACCCGCTGCGGCAACGGCATACAGCCCTTTCTCCAGCGCAGCCGCAGCACCTCGCCCTTCACCGGGCGCACGGGCAGGCCGGGCCACAGCGCGGGAGCGTCGACGCCGTTGGCGATCACCACCGTGTCGCCCTCGACGCGGGACAGGTCGTTTACCGGTGCCGCCCAACGGATTCCGAGCCGCTCACAGTCCGCGGTCAGCGCGTCGAGCACCGCGCGGTTGTCCACCGCCAGCTCGGTGGGTGCGCGGAAGCCGTGCCGGATGCCCCGCGCCAGCAGCGGTTCGACGTCGCGGGCGGCCGACTCCCAGATCACCGCGTGGCCCTGCGCGGACAGCCAATCGGCGACGGTGCGCAGATCGGCGACGTCGGCTTGGTCGACGGCCACCACCAGCGATTCGCGCGCGGTGATCACCTGCTCTGGCAGGCCGTCCAGGTACCCGCCCTCGTGCCACAGCCGCAAAGACTCGATGCCCAGCCGCAACAGCCGTTCCTCGCCGGGCCAGCCCTCGCTGTGCGGGGCCAGCATGCCGCCGGCGACCCACGACGCGCCCCGCTCGCCGGTGCGGTGCACCCGCACCGACCACCCCGCCCGCGCCGCGCGGCGCGCCACCGACAGCCCGATGACACCGCCGCCGATCACGGCCAACGAATGCATTCGTCTGCTCCCTTCGCCGGCATGACCCGGATCAGGTTCGACGGTAAGGGCGTGCGCGCCCACTCTCAGTCCCCGCTCGCTGGGACTCCCGTGCACCACAACTTCTTCAGGGGTCCACGGTAGCGCGATAACGTCTGCTTGTGCACGAACGTCTTGCCCGGGCGAGGTTGTATCTGTGCACCGACGCGCGCCGCGAGCGCGGCGACCTGGCGCAGTTCGCCGAGGCCGCGCTGGCCGGCGGGGTGGACATCATCCAGCTGCGCGACAAGGGCTCGGCCGGTGAGCAGCGGTTCGGCCCGCTCGAGGCCCGCGACGAGCTGGCGGCGTGCGAGATCCTCGCCGACGCGGCCCGCCGGCACGGGGCGCTGTTCGCGGTCAACGACCGTGCCGACATCGCCCGTGCCGCCGGAGCCGACGTGCTGCACCTGGGCCAGGGCGACCTGCCCGTCGAGGTGGCCCGCGAGATCGTCGGGCGGGCCACCCTGATCGGCCTGTCCAGCCATGACGCCACGCAAGCGGCCGACGCGGCCGCCGCGGCGACCGACTATTTCTGCGTCGGCCCCTGCTGGCCCACGCCGACCAAGCCGGGTCGAGCGGCGCCCGGGCTGCCGCTGGTGCAGGCCGCCGCCCACCTCGGGGGTGACAAGCCGTGGTTCGCGATCGGCGGGATCGACGCCGCGCGGCTGCCCGACGTGCTGGCCGCCGGTGCCCGCCGGATCGTGGTGGTCCGGGCGATCACCGCGGCCGACGACCCACGGGCCGCGGCACAGCAGCTCAGCTCTGCGCTTGCAGCAGCGAGTTGATCCGCCGGCTCAGCAACGACGGTGCGTGATCGGCCCGAGCTGGATCGCCCGGCATGCACCAAATGAAGACCCCGGCCTCGATCTCCAGCGTGCGCGGTAGCCCCCGGCGGCGTTCGTCGCCGTGGTCCATCGGCACGATGGCCGGGGCGGTGCGCAGCTGCTGCCAGCTGGCCGCGAAGCCGGGATGCAGCGGAAGGCCGTCCACCTCGTCCTCGCCGACCCAGCGCAGCTCGGCGCTCTCCCGGTTCGGCACGGTGTGCAGCAGCTCATCGGCATCGGCGACCACCGTGGTGTAGGTCCAGCTGGTGCCGCCGATCCCGGCCAACTCCGCGGTGATCACCGTCGCCCGCACGGCGAGCCGTTCGGCCGGCAGCCCGGCCTCCTCGCGCGCTTCGCGGACCGCGGTCTCCTCCGCGGATTCGTGGCTGTCCCGGGCGCCCCCCGGCAAAGCCCAGGTGCCACCCTGATGGCTCCACACCGCGCGATGCTGCAGCAGCACCGCCGGGGTTCCGTCGGGTCGCGGCGCCCGCAGCAACAGGCCGGCCGCGCCAAACCGGCCCCAATAGTGCGCACCGCTATCGGAGATCACCCATCCGTCACCGTCGCCGCGCACGCGTTCAGGATATGCAGTCCAATTCCGTCCGCCTCCCCCCATAGGGCCGAACATGCTCTTAGAATTCGCTTATAGAGTTTTGGGGAGATAAAGACGCTGACTGAATGGGGTCCGAGCAAACGTGACGGTTGAGCTGGCGCACCCGTCGACCGAGCCGCTGGGGTCGCGGTCCCCGGCCGAACCCGCCCATCCCCGTTGGTGGTTCATCTCCACGACCCCGGGCCGCATCCTGACCATCGGGATCGTGTTGGCCTGTCTCGGCGTCGGCAGCGCGTTCGCCACCTCGACGACCATCAACCACCGGCAGCAAGTGCTGAGCACGGTGCTCAACCACACCGAGCCGCTGTCGTTCGCCGCCGGACGGCTCTACACCACGCTGTCGGTGGCCGACGCCGCGGCGGCCACCGCCTTCATCGCGCAAGCCGAACCGCGCGGGGTCCGGCTGCGCTACGAGCAGGCCATCACCGACGCCGCCGTCGCCGTGACCCGGGCGTCGAGCGGGTTGACCGACCAACCGCTGGTCGAGCTGCTCGGCCGGATCAACGCCGAGCTGGCGGTCTACACCGGGCTGATTGAGGTCGCGCGGACCAACAACCGGGAAGGCAACCCGGTCGGGTCGTCGTACCTGTCGGAGGCGTCGGGTCTGATGCAATCGACGATCCTGCCCGACGCGCAACTGCTCTACAAGGCGACCTCGGAGCGGGTGGACACGGAAACCACCGCGTCCACGCAGATCCCGGCCCCGGTGATCCTGGTCGTCTCGGCCACCGTGGTTTTCGGCGCGTTCTCCCACCGCTGGCTGGCCCGGCGCACCCGGCGCCGGATCAATCCCGGGCTGGTCGTGGGCGCGCTCGGTATCCTGGTCATGATGGTGTGGGTCGGGACGGCGCTGGCCATTTCCACGACCGCGAGCCGCAGCGCCAAGGACACCGCGGCCGACTCCCTCAAGATCGTCACCAACGTCGAGATCACCGCCCAGCAGGCGCGAGCCGACGAGACGCTGTCGTTGATCCGGCGCGGCGACGAGGAGATTCGCAAGCAGTCCTTCTATCAGCGCATCGACGCGATGCACGAACAGATCGACCGGTACATGGCCCGCCCCGATGCCGTCGACAAGGGCGAGCTGCAGGGCGCCGACCAGCTGCTGGTCCGGTGGCGCCAGGCCAACGACCGGATCAACTCCTACATCTCGGTCGGCAATTACCGCGCCGCCACCGAGGTCGCGCTGGGCAGCGCCGAGAACGACTCCACCCCCGCCTTCGACAAGCTGGACGAGTCGCTGGTCAAGGTCATGGACCAAAGCCGCAACCACCTGCGCAACGACGTCCTCAACGCGCGCAGCGGGCTGTCCGGCGCCCAGCTCGGCGGTGTGGTCCTCAGCCTGGGCGCCGCCGTCGCGGTGGCGCTGGGTCTGTGGCCGCGGCTGAAGGAGTATCGATGATGCGGCGGCGGCAGGTGCTCGTCACGCTCGCAGTGCTTTCTGTGGCGATCGTGTTGGCCGGCTGCAGCCACACCGAACAGCTCAAGGCGGCGGCGGTCCCGACCCTGCCGCAGCCCACCCCCGTCGGCATGAACCAACTGCCACCGGAACCCCCGCTGTCCATGGAGGACGGCAGCGGCGACTGCAACCTGACCGCCAGCCTGCGGCCGTTCGCGACCAAGGCCGAGGCCGACGCCGCGGTGGCCGACATCCGCGCCCGCGGCAGGCTCATCGTCGGCCTCGACATCGGCAGCAACCTGTTCAGCTTTCGCGACCCGATCACCGGCGAGATCACCGGATTCGACGTCGACATCGCCGGTGAGATCGCGCGTGACATCTTCGGCAGCCCAACGCATGTCGAGTACCGCATCCTGTCGGCCGAAGAACGCGTGACCGCTTTGCAGCGCTCTGAGGTCGACGTCGTCGTCAAGACCATGACCATCACCTGCGAGCGGCGCAAGCTGGTGAATTTCTCCACCGTGTACCTCGATGCCAACCAGCGCATCCTGGCCCCGCGCGACTCCGCGATCGTGAAGGTGGCCGACCTGTCCGGCAAGCGGGTCTGTGTGGCGCGGGGAACCACGTCGCTGCACCGGATCCGGCAGATCTCACCGCCGCCGGTCATCGTGTCGGTGGTGAATTGGGCCGACTGCCTGGTGGCCATGCAGCAACGGGAGATCGACGCCGTCAGCACCGACGACTCGATACTGGCCGGCCTGGTCGAAGAAGACCCCTACTTGCACATCGTCGGCCCCAACATGGCCACCCAGCCCTACGGCGTCGGGATCAACCTCAACAACCCCGGGCTGGTCCGGTTCGTCAACGGCACGCTGGAGCGCATCCGGCGGGACGGTACGTGGAACACGTTGTACCGCAAGTGGTTAACGGTGCTCGGGCCGGCGCCGGCGCCCCCCACTCCGAGGTACTTGGACTGATGGCCGAACACCTCGAACCCGACTCCGAAGCCTCCGAAGGCTTCGAAGCCCTCGATGACTCCGACGACTCGGTAGATCTGGGCCCGGCCACCCAGCGCGGCGACCCGCCGTCGGGCGCGACGGGCGTGCGCCTGCAGTCCACGCAGGCGGTCTTCCGCCCCGATTTCGACGACGACGACGATGACTTTCCGCACATCTCCATCCCCGGCGCGGACAGCGAGCCGCAAGACCGCATGCCGGCGGCCACCCGGGTGCTCCCGCCGGTCCGGCAGCTCGGCGGCGGCCTCGTGGAGATCCCCCGGGTGCCGGACACCGATCCGCTCGAAGCGCTGATGACCAATCCGGTGGTGCCGGAGTCCAAGCGCTTCTGCTGGAACTGCGGACGGCCGGTGGGCCGCTCCGACGAGGACGGCAAGGGCCAGTCGGAAGGCTGGTGCCCCTACTGCGGCAGCCCGTACACGTTCCTGCCCCAGCTGCGGCCCGGTGACACCGTCGCCGGCCAGTACGAGGTGAAGGGATGCATCGCGCACGGCGGGCTGGGCTGGGTGTATCTGGCGGTCGACCACAACGTCAACGACCGCCCGGTGGTCCTCAAGGGCTTGGTGCACTCCGGCGACGCCGAGGCGCAGGCGATCGCGATGGCCGAACGGCAGTTCCTCGCCGAGGTGGTGCACCCGCAGATCGTGCAGATCTTCAACTTCGTCGAACACACCGACCGGCACGGGGACCCGGTCGGCTACATCGTGATGGAGTACATCGGCGGACGCTCGCTGAAGCGAAGCTCCAAGAAGGGCAAGAAGGCCGAGAAGCTGCCCGTCGCCGAGGCGATCGCCTACCTGCTGGAAATCCTGCCCGCGCTGAGCTATCTGCATTCCATCGGCCTGGTCTACAACGACCTGAAGCCGGAGAACATCATGCTCACTGAGGAGCAGCTCAAGCTGATCGATTTGGGCGCGGTGTCGCGGATCAACTCCTTCGGCTACCTCTACGGCACACCCGGCTACCAGGCGCCGGAGATCGTGCGGACCGGCCCGACCGTCGCGACCGATATCTACACCGTGGGGCGCACGCTGGCCGCGTTGACGCTGAATCTGCGCACCCGCAACGGGCGCTACGTGGACGGGCTGCCCGAAGACGATCCGGTGCTGGCCAAGTACGACTCGTTCGGCCGGCTGCTGCGGCGCGCGATCGACCCCGACCCGCGGCGCCGCTTCACCTCCGCCGAGGAGATGTCCGCGCAGCTGATGGGCGTGCTGCGCGAAGTCGTGGCCCAGGACACCGGGGTGCCGCGGCCCGGGCTGTCGACGCTGTTCAGTCCCAGCCGATCGACGTTCGGGGTGGATCTGCTGGTCGCGCACACCGACGTGTACCTGGACGGCCAGGTGCACTCGGAGAAGCTCACCGCCCGCGAGATCGTCACGGCGCTGTCGGTGCCGCTGGTCGATCAGACCGATGTCGCCGCGCCCGTGCTGCAGGCGACGGTGCTATCGCAACCCGTGCAGACGTTGGACTCGCTGCGTGCGGCCCGCCACGGCACGCTGGACGCCGAGGGCGTCGACGTGTCCGAGTCGGCCGAGCTGCCGCTGATGGAAGTCCGTGCGCTGCTGGACCTCGGCGATGTGGCCAAGGCCAGCCGCAAACTCGAGGACCTGGCCGAGCGGGTCGGCTGGCGATGGCGGCTGGTCTGGTACAAGGCCGTCGCCGAGCTGCTCACCGGCGACTACGACTCCGCCATCAAGCATTTCACCGAGGTGCTGGACACCTTCCCCGGCGAGCTGGCACCGAAATTGGCGCTGGCCGCGACCGCCGAACTGGCCGGCGAAAGCGACGAGCAGAAGTTCTATCAGACGGTGTGGCGAACCAACGACGGCGTGATCTCGGCGGCCTTCGGGCTGGCCAGAGCGCAGTCGGCGCAAGGTGATCGAACCGGCGCGGTGCGGACTTTGGACGAAGTCCCTGCCACCTCAAGGCATTTCACTACCGCGCGGCTGACCAGTGCGGTGACGCTGCTGTCCGGTCGCTCGGCGAGCGAAATCACCGAGGAGCAGATCCGCGACGCCGCCCGGCGTGTGGAGGCGCTGCCCCCGACCGAGCCACGCGTGCTGCAGATCCGCGCCCTGGTGCTGGGCAGCGCGATGGACTGGCTGGAGGACAACCACGAAGCCAGCACCAACCACATCCTCGGCTTCCCGTTCACCAAGCACGGACTGCGGCTGGGTGTCGAGGCGTCGCTGCGCACGCTGGCACGGGTGGCGCCCACCCAGCGGCATCGCTACACGCTGGTCGACATGGCCAACCGGGTGCGGCCCACGAGTACGTTCTAGATTTTGGGTTTGGCTGGCGTCCGGATCTCGCCATACGTTCACACTCAACGCCCTTCAGCGCATTGAGTGTGAAGCCATGGCGGCGGTTGGGGCTTGAATGCCGCCATACGTTCACACTCAACGCCTCAGCCCATTCAGTGTGAAGCCACGGCGGCGGTTGAGGCGTCAGACTCAAGTGGTCGCTGCAACACCTGATGAGTTCGGAGGTGTTGCTCGATGGGGTTTCGGGTGCAGGGTTCGCGTGTCGTGGCGGAGTCGGTGCGGGAGCGGTTCTGGGAGGCGGTGAATTCGGGGCTATCGCCAACGGCGGCCGCGACGGTGGCCGGGGTGCACGGCGGTACGGGTCGGTCCTGGGCCAGGGCGGCGGGTTATCAAACCAATCCCAAGCACTACGGCCTGCGTTATTCGCAGGCCGCTCGGGAGCGGTTTTGGGAGGCGATGCGTGCGGGGGCCACGGTGGCGGAGGCCGCGGTGATCGCCGGCGTGTCAGATGCCGCCGCGCTGAGGTGGGTCCAACACGCTGGGTATGTGCCCAGAACCGCCGTGCCTGTTGATATCGAGCCCGATCCGTCACCGCCGAAGGGGCCGTTGTCATTTATCGAGCGCTGCCGATTGGAACAGCTGTTGGAGACAGCGCACTCACCGGGGCAGGCCGCCGGGTTGTTGGGGCGCCACAGGGACACGATTGACCGCGAAATCACCCGTGGGCAGACCGGGTCGGGTTATCGGGCACGGGTGGGTCAAGACATCGCTGAGGCCAACCGCAAGCGCCCCAAACCGCGCCACCTGCAGGCCAGGCCTGCATTGTTGGCTGAGGTGGTGGCACGCTTGGAAAAGCGGCATAGTCCCGAGCAAATCGCGGGCCGGCTGCGGGAGGACTTTCCCGACGATCCGGAGATGTGGGTGTCACACGAGACGATCTACCAAGCCATCTACGTTCAGCCCCGCGGAGAATTGGCCCGGCTGGTCAAGACCGCGCTGCGCACCGGCCGTACTCAGCGAAAAGCGCAGGGCCGCAAGGAAACAGGCCGCGGCAAGCTCAAAGAAATGATCAACATCAGTGAGCGTCCCGCCGAGGCGGAGGACCGCGCGATCCCAGGGCACTGGGAGGGCGATCTCATCCTGGGCTCTACCGCCTCGGGCTCAGCGATTGGCACCCTGGTGGAACGCACCACCGGTTTCGTGATGCTGCTGCACCTGCCCGGCGACCACACCGCGGCCACCCTGGCCGAGGCAATGTCGGCCAAGGTTCCCGAGATCCCCGAGGTCCTGCGCCGCTCGCTGACCTGGGACCAAGGCAGCGAGATGGCGCTGCACACCAAGATCACCGAAGCCACCGGCCTGCCGATCTACTTCTGCGACCCGCACAGTCCATGGCAGCGCGGCACCAACGAGAACACCAACGGACTATTGCGCCAGTATTTCCCCAAAGGCACCGACCTGTCGTTCTACGGCCCCGGCTGGCTCGACCAGGTCGCCGCCGAACTCAACGCCCGACCCAGAAAACGCCACAACTGGCGCACCCCCGCCGAAGAACTCCACCGACTACTCTCAAACCCGTCCACATTCGTTGCAGCCACCGCTTGAATGCAAGGGCCCGAATCCCGCCATACGTTCACACTCAACGCCTCAGCGCATTCAGTGTGAAGCCACGGCGGCGATTGGGGCCCGAACCCCGCCATACGTTCACACTCAACGCCCTCAGCGCACACTGATTGCCTTCGAGCTGCCGGCCCAACCTCGGGCAGTCAGCGCCTCATGGACTCGGCGCACGATATCGGCTCGACGATGTTCGGCGACGACCCGGACGACAAGCCAGCCCAGCTGCTCGAGCAGCTCCAGGCGTCGAATGTCTTTGACGTACCGCCAGCGGTCTCGCTGGTGCTCACCACCGTCGTATTCGACGGCGACAAGGTATTCCGACCAGCCGATGTCGATGTAAGCCACGGCAAAACCGTCCGGATCCAGCACCGGGATCTGGGTCTGCGGCCGTGGAAATCCGGCGTCGACGAGGAGCAGTCGAAGGTAACTCTCCCTCGGCGACTGGGCGCCCGCGTCAACGAGTTCGAGTGCGGCTTCCAATTGCCGCAGCCCGGGGGAATGGGGGTGACGCTGCGCGACACGCAGCACGTCGTCGACCTTGAAACCCGTCGCGGCGGCGAGCGCATCCAACTGCGCGACAGCCGAGTGCAGTGTGCCGCGCCGCCCGATGTCGAAGGCGGTGCGCTCCGGGGTGGTGACCACGCGACCGTCTAGTTCCTGCGTTTCGTCGGCGAGGAGCCTGAACCGCCGCGTCAGCACGCCCCGCGGAG
Organism: Mycobacterium conspicuum; assembly: GCF_010730195.1. Classification (NCBI taxonomy): domain Bacteria; kingdom Bacillati; phylum Actinomycetota; class Actinomycetes; order Mycobacteriales; family Mycobacteriaceae; genus Mycobacterium; species Mycobacterium conspicuum. The sequence continues at coordinate 285,812 of NZ_AP022613.1, read as the reverse complement.
GTCGGGAATTGGCACATATCAGCTCAACTGGGACATCCTCGGGAATCCACTTGGCGCCGTGCAGCGCTGCGGCGGTGGCACCCGCGAATATCCCGATGCCTTTCGACCACAGGCCCGCGGCGTTGATGCGCTGCTCCAGCGAGGGCTGCACCTGCCGCGATAGGTAGACGTTGGGCAGAATCGCAAGGTATTGCGTCCGCAGTTGGTGCCGGCTCATCGCGCCACTGTCCAGTGCGTGGCTGCCGAGGAATGGTTGACGTGGATCACGCATGCCGCGAAGGGTCGCATGCCAACCGCCGTCGGCGGTTTCCGTTCTCCACAGGCCAGCTTTGCCGTGTCCGGTTAGGATGCCTCCAGGATCCGAACGCAGTCGCGGGCGATGGCCAACTCTTCGTTGGTGGGAATCACCAGAATCGTGATCGGCGAATCGTCGGCAGAGATGCGACGCTGGCCGCTCGCGTTGCGGTCTTCGTCGATCACCAGGCCGAGCTCGTCCATCCCCGTGATCGCATCCCTGCGCACGGCGGCGTCGTTCTCGCCGATCCCGGCGGTGAAGGTCAACACATCGGTGTGCCCCAGCACGGCCAGGTAGGCGCCGATGTACTTGCGCAACCGGTGAATGAACACGTCGTACGCCAATTCCGCTGCGCCGTCACCGGATTCGATCATGCCGCGCAGGCGACGGAAATCCCGCTCGCCGGCCAGCCCCCATACACCCGATCGATTGTTGAGCATGGATTCGATGTCGTCCACCGGCATCTTGGCGCTGCGCCAGAGGTAGCTGATGACGCCGGGGTCGATGTCTCCGCTGCGCGTGCCCATCACCAGCCCCTCCAGCGGGGTCAATCCCATCGACGTGTCGACCGGCCGCCCGCCGGCGATCGCCGACGCCGAAGCGCCGTTACCCAGATGCAGCACAATCTGATTCAAGGCCTCGGTAGGCCTGCCCAGGAATTCGGCGGCCTGCTCGCTCACGTATCGGTGCGACGTGCCATGAAAGCCGTACCGGCGTATCCGCCAGCGCTCGGCCAACTCCCGATTCATCGCGTAGGTCGCGGCCGCGGCCGGCAGATTGTGGAAGAAGGCGGTGTCGAACACCGCGATGTGCGGGACGCCCGGAAGCAGCGATCGCGCCACCTTGATTCCCCGCAGCGCAGGCGGATTGTGCAGCGGGGCCAGCTCTGAGAGCTTCTCCAGGTCGACGATGGTGGCGTCGTCGAGCAGCGTCGGGCGATAAAAGTCGTTCCCGCCGTGCACGACTCGATGCCCGACGGCCAGCAGGCCGCACGCCTGCAGATCGACGCCGGCCTCCGCCATTTGTTCGAAGGCCAGCCGCAACGCCTCTTCATGGTCGCCCGCTCGTGACGACGGCTCGCCGATCTGTTGGATGCCGCCACCGGCTCGGGTTCGGCCGGACGAGGGTTCGACCAGTTGGTATTTCAACGACGACGAGCCGGAGTTGATCACCAGCACAACCTGGTCAGCGGTCATGGATACCCTGCGCCTGGATGGCGGTGATCGCGACGGTGTTGACGATGTCTTCGACCAGCGCGCCTCGGGACAGGTCGTTGACCGGCTTACGCAAGCCCTGCAGCACTGGCCCGATCGCGATCGCTCCCGCGCTGCGCTGCACCGCCTTGTAGGTGTTGTTGCCGGTGTTGAGGTCGGGGAAGATCAGCACCGTCGCCCGGCCGGCGACCGGCGAATCGGCCATCTTGGTGGCCGCCACCGACGGGTCCACCGCGGCGTCGTACTGGATGGGGCCCTCGACCGGCAGCTGCGGGTCGCGGGAACGCACCAAATCCGTTGCCGCTCTGACCTTCTCGACGTCGGCTCCGGTTCCGGATGCCCCGGTGGAGTACGACAGCATGGCCACCCGCGGCTCGATGCCGAACCGTGCCGCGGTGTGCGCCGAGCAGATCGCGATGTCGGCGAGCTGTTCCGGCGTCGGATTCGGCACGATCGCGCAGTCGCCGTAGGCCAGCACGCGATCGGGCAGACACATCAGGAAGACGCTGGACACCGTGGACACGCCGGGAATGGTCCGGATGATTTCGAACGCCGGCCGGACCGTGTGCGCGGTGGTGTGCACGGCGCCCGACACCATGCCGTCGACCATGCCGTTGTGCACCATCATGGTGCCGAAATACGTGGTGTCATACATGATCTCATGAGCCTGCTCGACGGTGACCCCCTTCGCCTTGCGCAGCTCCGCGTACTGCTCGGCGAAGTCGTTCCGCAAATCCGTGGCGCGCGGGTCGATGACCGTCGCCCCACCCAGGTCGACTCCGAGTTCGGCTGAGCGCAGCCGGATTTGGGCCTCGTCACCCAGGATGGTCAGGTCGGCGACACCGTGCTGAAGCAGGCGGCCCGCGGACTTGAGGATGCGGTCGTCCTCCCCTTCGGGAAGGACGAGGTGCTTGCGATCCGACCGGGCCTGCTGCTGCAGCCGGTGCGTAAACATCTGCGGTGTGGTGACGGTCGGGATCGGAATGGCAAGCTGCGCCAACAGATCCGCCGTGTCGACGTAGCGGTCCATCAGCTCCAGCGCCGTGTCGATCTTGCGCTGCGCCGTCGCCGTGAGCCGGCCGCGGGCCGCGGCGGCCGCGCTGGCCGTGTCGTAGGTGCCCAGCGTCGTGGTGATGATGGGCAGCCGCAGCCGCAGGCCGGCGACCAGGGCCGCGATCGACGGATGCAGCTGGAATCCGCCATTGAGGACGATGCACGACAGGGCCGGAAATCCCTGCGCCGCATGGGCGCTGGCAACGGCGAGCACAACGTCGGAGCGGTCGCCAGGGGTGATGACCGCCATGCCGTCGCGCAACCGTTCCAGGACGTGGTCGGCTGTCATCCCGGCCACCAGCACGTCGATGACCTCGCGTTCGCACAGCTCGGCGTCCCCGCTGATCGGCGTCCCGCTGACCGCCTTGGCGAGTTCGGTCACCGTCGGCGCCGACAGCAGCCGCTCTTCGGGCAGCACGTAGCTGCGGGCGGCGAACAGGTGCACTGCCTCGGAGACCGCGGCGAGTTGAGTTGGGGCGCAACGGTTGGCGATCACCGCCGTGGTGTGAGCGTGCTGGGCCGACAGTTCCGCCAGGCACACCTCGACCACACTGGCGACCTCGTCGGCGCTGCGGTTCTTGGCGCTCACCGCCAGCACCACCGGCGCACCGAGGTTGACCGCGATCCGGGCATTGACCGACAGCTCGGCGGGCGTGATCCCCATTCCCAGGTCGGTGTAGTCGCTACCGACGATCACCACCGCGTCGCACGACCGCGCCATGTCGTCATAGGCGGCGACGATGTCGGCGATCGCGGCGTCAGTGTCGGCGTGCAGCTGCTGATACGTCACACCGGTGCACTGCTCGTAGGACAGCCCGGCGGTCGCATGTTCTAACAGGAGTTCCAGAATGTAGTCGCGGTCTTCGCCGCGGCGGGTAAGTGGCCGGAACACACCGACTTTGGCCACGCTGGCGGCCAATCGATGCAGCAGCCCGAGCGCGATCGTCGCCTTGCCGGACGCCGGCTCGGGCGCCGCGATGTAGATCGCCGGTTTGGTTTGAAAGGTCACAGCCGCCGCAGCCGGGGCGCCAAGTCCTTCTCGAAGAGCTCCAGGAATCGGCGCTGATCGTGACCGGGCGCGTGGAACACCAGATGGTTAAGGCCCCACTTCACGTATTGACCGACCTTTTCGACGGCCTCGTCGGGGTCGGATGCCACGATCCAGCGCTTGGCGATCTGCTCGATCGGCAGTGCGTCGGCGGCCTTTTCCATTTCGATGGGGTCGTCAATGCTGTGCTTCTGCTCGGCGGTCAGCGACAGCGGCGCCCAGAACCGGGTGTTCTCCCGCGCCAGATCCGGGTCGGTGTCGTAAGAGATCTTGATCTCGATCATCTTGTCGATGTCGTCGGGGTTGCGGTCGGCGGCCGCGGCGCCCTCGAGCACGGCGGGCATCAATTTATCCGTGTAGAGCTCCTCGCCCTTGCCGGAGGTGCAGATGAAGCCGTCGCCGGCGCGACCCGCGTACTTGGCGACCACCGCACCGCCGGCGGCGATGTAGACGGGCACGCCGCCCTCGGGCACGTCGTAGATCGAGGCGCCCTTGGTGTGGTAGTACTCGCCCGGAAAGTCGACCCGGTCACCGCGCCACAGTTCCCGCATCAGCCGCACCGATTCGCGCAGCCGGGCGAACCGCTCCTTGAACTCCGGCCACTCGCCCTCATACCCGGTGGCGATCTCGTTCAGCGCCTCGCCGGTGCCCACCCCGAGGAAGATGCGGTTCGGGTACAGGCAGGCCATGGTGGCGAACGCTTGCGCGATGACGGCGGGGTTGTACCGGAACGTCGGAGTGAGCACCGAGGTGCCCAGCACGATCCGTTGCGTGCGTTCACCGACGGCGGTCATCCAGGCCAGCGAGAAGGGAGCGTGCCCGCCCTTGTGCCGCCATGGCTGGAAATGGTCGCTGACGGAGGCGCTGTCCATGCCGTGCGCCTCGGCGGCGACCGCTAGTTCGACGAGCTCGCGCGGTGCGAATTGTTCTGCGGATGCTTTGTATCCAAGCTTTAGTTCGGCCACGCGTTATTTCTACTCCTCGCGGCGATCCCTAAACTCTCCGGCATGGCAGACCCCTCGAAGTCACTGACCCTCTTTCAGGTCACCGAAAACGTGCACTTCGCGCGGGGCAGCGCGGTCAACTGGGTGCTGGTCACCGACGACACCGGCGTGATGCTGATCGACGCCGGCTATCCCGGCGACCGCCAGGACGTGCTGGAATCGCTGCGCCAGGTCGGCTACGGCGCCGGCGACGTGCACGCCATCCTGCTGACCCACGCCCACGTCGACCACCTGGGTTCGGCGATCTGGTTCGCCAACGAGCACGGCACCCCGGTGTACTGCCATGCCGAGGAGGTGGGTCACGCCAAGCGGGAATACCTCGAGCAGGCCTCGGTTGTCGATGTCGCGCTGCGCCTCTGGCGGCCGCGCTGGGCGGTGTGGGGCCTGCATCTGGTTCGCAACGGCGGCCTGGTCCGCGAGGGCATTCCGACGGCCCAGCCGCTGACCGCCGAACGGTCCGCCGAGCTGCCGGGTTACCCGATGCCGATTTTCACCCCCGGGCACACCAGCGGACATTGCTCGTATCTGGTCGACGGCGTCCTGGTCAGCGGTGACGCGCTGATCACCGGACATCCGCTGCTGCGGCATCGTGGACCGCAGTTGCTGCCCGAGGTGTTCAGCCACAGCCAGCAGAGCTGTCTGCGCAGCCTCGACGCGCTGGCCATGCTGGAAACCGAAATCCTGCTGCCGGGCCACGGCGACGTGTGGCGCGGCCCGATCCGCGAGGCGACCGACGCGGCAGCGGCGTTAGCCCGCTAGTTAGCCCGCTAGCCCCAGATTCTCGCGCAGCGTCGCACCCGCATACTCGGTGCGAAACGCGCCGCGTTCCTGCAACAGCGGCACCACGGTATCGACGAACTCGTCCAGGCCGTGCGGTGTCAGGTGCGGCACCAAGATGAACCCGTCGCACGCGTCGGCCTGGATGTAGCGGTCGATCTCGTCGGCGATCTGCGCCGCGGTGCCGACGAATTGCTGTCGGCTGGTGACCGCGATGATCAGTTCGCGGATGGATAGCCGCTCGGCCTCGGCGCGTTCTCGCCAGCGTTTGGCGACCGCGACGGGATCGCCGTGCCGCACCCGCCCCTGGGTGATGGTGCTGTCGGCGAGCGGGTCGACGTCGGGCAGGGGGCCATCCGGGTCGTGGTCCGACAGGTCGCGTCCCCACACCTGTTCCAGCATCGCGATCGCCGTCGGGCCGCTGACTTGCTGATGGCGGATGTGGCGCGCCTTGTCCTGCGCCTCGGCGGCGGTGTCGCCGAGGACGAACGTCGCGGCCGGAAAGACCTTGACCTGGTTGGGATCTCGACCGAACGCCTTGGCCCGGCCCTTGACGTCGGCGTAGTAGCGTTGGCCGTCTTCGAGCGACGAGTGCAGGGTGAACAGGGCGTCGGCGTGCCGGGCGCCGAAATTGCGGCCCTCGGGAGAGTCACCGGCCTGCAACAGAATCGGGTGCCCCTGCGGCCCCGCGGGCAACGTGGCGAAACCCCGCACGTCGAACTGGTCGCCGGAAAACTCCACGCTGTGGATGCGCTCCGGGTCGACGTATGTTCCGCCTTCGACATCGGCGAGCACCGCGCCGGCTTCCCAGCTGTCCCAAAACTTTTCGGCGACGGCGAGGAATTCCTCGGCGCGCGAATACCGGTCGGCATGATCGAGAAACCCGCCGCGCCGAAAGTTGGCCCCGGTGAACGCGTCCGACGAGGTCACGATGTTCCATCCGGCCCGGCCGTCGGATAGGTGGTCGAGCGTGGCGAATTGCCTTGCCACCTCGAAGGGTTCGTTGAAGGTGGTGTTGATGGTGCCGGTCAGTCCGATCCGCTCGGTGACGCCCGCCAGCGCGGCCAGCACGGTGAAGGTGTCCGGCCGGCCCACCACATCGAGGTCGTAGATCCGGCCGCGGTGTTCCCGCAACCGCAGGCCTTCGGCCAGGAAGAAGAAGTCGAAGAGCCCGCGCTCGGCCGTGCGGGCCAGGTGCCCGAAGGAGTCGAACTGAATCTGGCTGCCGGCGCTGGGATCGGTCCACACCGTGGTGTTGTTGACGCCCGGGAAGTGCGCGGCCAGATGAATGGGCTTGCGGGTCAAGGGGTTATCCCCCACTTTTCGGCGATCAGCTGATGGGAACGCAGCCGGTCCTCGTGGCGGTGAGTCACCGAGGTGACGACGAGTTCGTCGGCGCGGGTCAGCCGCTGCAACGCGGACAGCAGCTCGGCGACCTCGTCGGGGTCACCGACGAATTGCGTTTCCAGCCTGTCCTTTACCACGGGCAGCTGTTCCTCGGTGAGCGGTGGACAATCGTCGGGATCCGGATAGGGCATGGCGCCGACGCCGGTCCGGATGGAATACACCCACTGCCCGTAACCGGTGGCCAAATGCTTTGCCGTGGCGCTGTCGTCGGCGACGACGATGTCGGCGGAGACGACGACATAGGGTTCCTTAAGCGTGGCCGACGGGACGAATGTCTCGCGGTAGGCGTCGATGGCCTCCAGTGCGGTCGCCGGGGTGATGTGATAGCTCGCGACGAACGGTAGCCCGTGCGCACCGGCCAGCCGCGCGCTTTGCCCCTTGGTGCTGCCGAAGATCCACGGCGTCAGTCCGGATCGCTCGCCAGGCACCGCGTGCACATCAAAGCCGTTGACCTCGTAGGTACCGTCCAACATCGCGAGGATGTCGGCGAGTTGCTCGCCGAACTCGGGCACCACCGCCCCGGGCTGCTGCAGAATGCCCATGGTTGCTTGAACGCGGTCCTTGTCGAGCAGGCCGCGCAGATCGAACGGCAACGGGATCACCACACCGTCGACCTCGCGCCATTGCCGCGGCGTGCGGGGCCTGGTTTGCTTCGGTTTGAAGCCGGTGTCGCTGCGCTGCCCGCGGCCGATGCCGAAGTCGATGCGGCCGGGGTGGAAGGCCTCGAGCATGCCGAAACTCTCGACCACCGCCGGAACCGTGGTGTAGCCCAGCTGTACGGCGGCCGAGCCCACCCGAATAGTGTTGGTAGCGGCCGCGATTTGGCCGATCAGCACCGCAGGCGCCGAGCTGGCAACACCGACGAAGTGGTGCTCGGCGATCCAGAACCGCTTGAAGCCCCAGCGCTCGGCGTGCTGCGCCAGGTCGATGGTGTTGCGCAAGGCCGTCGCGGCGTCGCTGCCGGCGCTGATCGGCGCCAGGTCCAAAATCGAGAGCGGTATCACGGGCTCACCGCCGTGTAGCGATTCACTGCCACCGGCAGTCCGAGCCGCGCACGCAAGGTCTCGCCATCGCGATACTCGGTGCGGAATCGTCCGGCCCGCTGCAGGATTGGCACCACCTCGTCGACGATCACCGGAAGGTCGGTGGCGTTGATCGCCGGCCGCAGCCGCGCGCCGTCGATGCCCAGCCGCTGCCACTCCAGCAGCATGTCCACCAATTGTGTTGCGCTGGTGGAGATGACGAGGCAGTCGGAGCGGAAGTCGGCATCCCCGCCGAACGACACCACCACGTCGGCGAACACCTTCAGCCCGCGCACCTGCGCCAGGATCTCCCGCAGCGATGCCTCGTCGGTGGGCGTGACGAATACGACATCGGCTGTGGCCGCGGCGAATTCGTAGACCGGGCCGGCGTGTGCGAGCGCGGCCACCACCGGCTGGCCCTGTGGCGGTCGTGGCGTGATCGATGGCCCCTTGACCGAGAAGTACTTTCCGGTGAAGTCGATGTAGTGCAGTTTGTCGATGTCGATGTAGCGCCCGGTGCTCACGTCGCGGATCACCGCGTCGTCCTCCCAGCTGTCCCACAGTCGTCGTACCACGTCGACGTATTCGACGGCTTCGTCGAAGAGGGGAATCTGGGATCCGTCCCGTCGACCGAACAGCGCCGCCTCGTGCGTCGTCACGCTGACCCGCGGCTGCCAGCCCGCGCGGCCGTGCGAGACATAGTCAAGGGTGGCAACGGCTTTGGAGATGTGAAACGGCTCGGTGTGGGTCACGGTGGCCACCGGAACCAAACCGATGTGCCGGGTCGCGGGCGCCACCCGCGCCGCGACGAGCACCGCGTCGCCGCGACCTGCCAGCCGGCGCGGATCGATCCGCTCGCGGCGTCCGGGTTGCGGCATCAGGGTGTCGTCGATGGTGAGGAAGTCGAGCAGCCCACGCTCGGCGGTGCGGGCCAGCTCGGCCCAGTAGCGACCGCCGAGCACCGACGGGCCGCCGGGGCCGACCGTGCGCCACGCCTGGGGATGCCAGCCGTACCCGTCCAGCGCGACGGCCAGATGCAACGGAGCCGTCATGCCAACCACTTTTCGAACGCGATCGGGAGAACCAGGCCCGAGGTGGGCAGCGGCTCGGGCAGCCGGGTGTACCCGGTCGCCTGATAGAGCTCTTCGGCCTCGGGCTGGCGATGGCCGGTCACCAGATACACCTTCTGATAGCCGCCGGCCGCGATCCGGGCCTCCAGCTCGGCCAGCAACGCCATGGCGAAGCCGCGGCGGCGATGGGCACGATCGGTCCAGACCCGCTTCACTTCGGCCGTCTCTGCGTCGCGTCGCACGAATCCGCCGCCCGTAACCGGCCGCCCGTCCAACAGCCCGATCAACATGCCGCCGTCGGGTGGTGTGAATTCGTCAACAGGGCCCTTCTTCAACCAGGCCAGTATGGTCGGCGGCGTGCTGCCGTAGCGCTCGGCGTACTCGACGGCCAGCTCGTCCAGCAGTGGCTGCGCCAGCGCATCGTCCAGCGTGGCGGGCACAAACTGCAGTTGAGGGGCGGTCATCACCTAACTTTCTAACGTGCGTCGGCCGAAAGCATTCCAATTGAATTCCCGGCGGAATTAAACGCGGGTCGCGGTGACGTAACGCGTGGCCGCATCATCGGGGTCGCCGCGCCACCGTCTGCCCGGTCCGGTGGCGGCGAGCAGGTCGACGACGTCCCTATCGACGGTTTCCCAGCCGTTGGCCGCCAGATATTCGGGAACGCTGCGGTATTCGCCGGGGTAGGTCGGGCCGGTCAGGTGATCGGCGGCGAATCGGCTGCCGGCCGGGCTCAGCGCGGTGACATCGTCCAGCAACCGGTTCTGCACGGCCGGCGGCAGGTGCCCCACCAGCACTTGCTCGGCGATCCACACCGTGGGCTGCGCGTCGTCGAAACCGACCCGCCGCAGCGCCGCACGCCAGTCCTGACGAAGATCGATGCCGATCGCGCACCGATTTGCCGACAGCGTCGCGCCCAGACCACGCAGCACCTCGGCCTTGAAATCGAGGACTTCCGGCCGATCGAGCTCGTACACCGTCGTCCCGGGCGGCCACCACAGCCGATACGGGCGGGTATCCAAGCCGGACCCCAGGAGCACCGCCTGGCGGATGCCGGCCCGCCCGGCGTCGGCGAGGAACTGGTCCAAGAACCGGGTGTGGGTCACCAGGACGTCCATCAGCGCGGTAGCCGCGGGATCGTCCGTGACATCCCCGTACCGCTGGTTATCGACGAGTTGGGTGAAGTACTCCACTCCCGCGGCACGCACCAAGGGCTCGGCGAACGGATCGTCGATCAGCCCGGTGTTGGTGGCCACCGCCCTGGCCGCCGCACCGAACGTCATCCCCCGCCGCCGACGCGCCGCAGGGCCAGCCCCACGCTCGCTCGCCAGCCGAGCAGCAGCACCGCGGTGACCGACGATGCCACCACCACGAAACTCGCCGCCACACCCGCCGAGCTGGCCTTGCGCAGCAGCATGCCGACCACCACGGTGCAGATCCAGACGACCACCCCGGTGGGGACCACCGCCGTGGGCCGTCGCCAACCGCGCGACGCCAGCCAGCCGAGGACGGTCCCGGTGAGAAACGGCCATGCCGTGGACGCGACGCCGGTGACGGTGATGCCCTCGGCGTGGCTGCGCCCGCCGACGGCACAAAACACCAGCACGCCGATCACGTCTGCGGCCAGCCATGCTGGTGAGCGCCTATGCATTTCCGTGAGACTACGCAATCCTTGACCCCGTCGGCGCCGCGAACCTAGATTCGTCACCGATGGATGCCTCTTCACACGGCCGGCTCGCGGTGGTGACCGGCGCCGGATCGGGCATTGGCAAGGCAATAGCGCTGGCGTTCGCCGCGCAGGGTGACCGGGTCGTCGCCGCGGACCTCGACGAGGCGGCCGCCGCCGCGACCGCCGCGGAGCGACCCGAGCTGATCACCGCGTTGCCGGTGGACGTCGCCGACCCGGCCTTGGTCGAGGCGCTGCGGGACCGCACGCACGCCGAGCTGGGCGTGCCGTCCGTCGTCGTCAACGCCGCCGGATGGGACCGCACCGACCAATTCCTTCATGCCACACCGGAATTCGCGAGCAAGGTGGTGGCCATCAACTACCTGGGGCCGGTGCATGTCTGCCGCGCGTTCCTGCCCGGGATGATCGAGGCGCAGGCCGGCGGGCGCATCGTCAACCTGGCCAGCGACGCGGGCCGAGTGGGCAGCGCGGGCGAAACCATCTACGCCGGCGCCAAGGGCGGGGTCATCGCGCTGACCAAATCGCTGGCCCGGGAGATGGCCCGCCACCAGATCACGGTCAATTGCGTATGTCCGGGCCCGACCGATACGCCGCTGTTTCACGCCCAACCCGAGAAGCTGAAAGAGGCTCTGGTCAAAGCGATTCCGTTCCGCCGGCTGGCCCGCCCCGAGGAGGTCGCCGCGCCGGTGCTGTTTTTCGCGTCCGATGCCGCGTCGTTCATCACCGGCCAGGTGATCAGCGTCAGCGGCGGCCTCACTATGGCAGGCTGAATTTTATGACCAGCAAGACACCGCCCGCTTTCAACCGAGACGACCCGCTCGGCCTGGACGCGTCCCTGTCCGACGACGAGCTGGCGGTGCGCGACACGGTCAGGGGGTTCTGCGCCGAGCATGTCCTCCCCCACATCGGCGAGTGGTTCGAGATCGGCGACCTGCCGGCCCGTCAACTGGCCAAGCAATTCGGAGAGCTCGGGCTGCTCGGCATGCACCTGCACGGCTACGGCTGCGGCGGCGCCTCGGCCGTGCATTACGGCCTGGCCTGCACGGAACTCGAAGCCGCCGACTCTGGCATTCGGTCGATGGTTTCGGTGCAGGGTTCGCTGGCGATGTTCGCCATCTGGAACTTCGGGTCCGAGGAACAGAAACAGCAGTGGCTGCCCGGCATGGCCGCGGGCGAACTGCTCGGGTGCTTCGGGCTGACCGAGCCCGACGTCGGCTCCGACCCGGCCGCGATGAAAACCCGGGCGCGCCGCGATGGCTCGGACTGGGTGCTCAACGGCCGCAAGATGTGGATCACCAACGGCTCGGTGGCCGACGTTGCGGTCGTGTGGGCGGACACCGACGACGGGATTCGCGGCTTTATCGTGCCGACCGACACTCCGGGCTTCACCGCCAACACCATTCACCACAAGCTGTCGCTGCGCGCGTCGATCACCAGCGAGCTGGTGCTCGATGATGTGCGGCTGCCGGCCGACGCGCTGCTGCCGGAGGCCACCGGCCTGCGCGGGCCGTTGTCCTGCCTGTCGGAAGCGCGCTACGGAATCATCTGGGGGTCGATGGGCGCCGCACGCTCGGCGTGGCAGGCCGCGCTCGACTACGCGACGCAGCGGACCCAATTCGGCCGTCCCATAGCGGGATTCCAGCTGACCCAGGCGAAACTCGTTGACATGGCTATCGAATTGCACAAGGGCCAGCTGCTCTCGCTGCACCTGGGCCGCCTCAAGGACAGCGGCGGGCTGCGCCCCGAGCAGGTAAGCTTCGGCAAGCTGAACAACACCCGTGAGGCGATCAAGATCTGCCGGACGGCTCGAACGATATTGGGCGGCAACGGGATATCGCTGGAGTACCCGGTCATCCGGCACATGGTCAACCTGGAATCGGTGCTGACGTACGAGGGCACACCCGAGATGCATCAGCTCGTGCTGGGTCAGGCGTTCACCGGCAGCGACGCCTTCCGCTGACGAAACTAGGAGCTAGCCATGGGATTTATCGCGCATCGGGTTGCAGTGGGCATCGCCGCGGGTGGCCTGGCCTTGGCCGCCGCGACAACCTCAGCGCACGCCGATCCCGTCACGCTGCCGCCGATGGCGTCGACCGGCAGCGGACCCACCATCGGAGTCACCGGACCCTCCTCGCAGATGTCGCAGCAACTCAAAAGCCTCAACGACGCAGGAGTTCAAGAGGTCGACGGCTCCGATGCGGCTCAATTCATCGCGGCCGCAGCCAATGTCACCAACCGCGACCTGGCGGGCCCCTTCATGGCGTTGCAGCGCGCATTGAGCTGTCAGCAGAACAACGCGGGCTTCGGGGCCCGCGCCTACCGCCGCAACGACGGGCAGTGGGGCGGCGCCATGCTGGTCATCGCCAAAAGCGCGTATCCGGACACCGCGGCAATGAAAGCTTGCGAGATGTCCAACTGGCGCAGGCCTTCGGCGGGCAGCACCACGTCGATGTGCAACAACGGCTGGACCTATCCCCCGCAGACCTTCAACAACAAGGGCGGCGACTACGTAGTGCTGCTGGCCGGCACGAAATCCGACTTCTGCGACGCGCTCAACGCGAACTACCGGAACAACACCGCCTCCGGGTGGCCGTGATCTCAGCGCGCTCGACCGACCTGATAGCTGCCCGCGTCGTCGGTGAGCGTGACAACGAAGACGCGTTTCACGCGGTCGATGGTCGCCTCACAGGTGAAGGTGTTTCCCCGGGCGATCGTCGGATTTTGACCGTCGTTGCATTTGACGTCGCTGACGTTGCGTGCGCCGTAGCCCGCCGGATCGGACAAGACGTGCGCGACGCCGGCCTGCACCGCGGCGATGTCGAGTCGTCTGGCGGCCAATACGCCGTACACCAGCGCCACAATCAGGGCCGCGACGACGACGGCCGCCAACAAACCTGCGAGCAGCCACCGATGGTCTTTGCGGGGCGCGAAAGCCGCTGTGCCTGGCCCGTATTGGAGCCACGGCGGGGCCACGGTTCGAGTCATCGGTAGCCGCCGAATTCGGCCAGCGCCATCGCCTCATCGTCGGGATAGTTCTCGACCGTCATCGCTCCCCCTCCCGGCGCGGGCGCGCCTGCTACGACTTTAGCGAACGCCATCTTATGATGCAACGGTTAATTTGTTGCGCCAGCCCGCAGCGGGCGCGGCGGGAAACATGTAGCATCCCGAGTGATGCCCGAGATACCGGAGGAACCCGACCAGCCGACCGGCGTCCTGCACCCCGACACCGACGCGGAACAGTGGTGGCACGACGAGATCGATCCCGGCGTGCTGCGCGCCGGGCGCGCGGTCGCCGACCGCCGCCAAGAATTGGAGCTGACCCAGCGCAGCCTGGCCCGGGACAAGATCATCAACGCCGGCACGCTGATCGCCTTCGAAAAGGGGCGCAGCTGGCCGCGTCGCCAGACGCAAGCCAAGCTGGAACAGGCCCTCGGCTGGTCGCCGGGCACCATCATGCGCATCCGCAACGATGCCAGATCCGCCCCGGCAGCCGCACCGCGCGACGAGGCCACCGAGGTGCTCACCGACACCATCGGGGCGCCATTGCTGGCCGACACCGTCGAACTGGCGATGCATACCCTGACCGCGGCCATCGCAGAACTGCCCGACGCGTCCGATCCCGCGTTCACTGCGAAAGCCACCGCGGTCCTCGCCGATCTGCGCAAACTCGAGAGGCTGGCGGCCACCGCGGCGCGCAACTCCAGGGGCACCCCGTCGGTCGTCCTCGCCCTGAGCGGCGTGCGCCGCAGCTACAACGACCTGATGATGCGCGCCGCCCGAGCGCCGGCGGCGACCCTCGGACAGCGGCTCTACGGGGCGCGCCACCGGGCCGAACTGAGCCTGGAAGAAGCCGCCAACGCGGTCGGTCTGCCGCCGACGGTCCTGGAAGACGCCGAGGCCGAGCGTGCCATCGCGCCCGACGCGGTGGCGGCCGTCGAGTCCCTGATCGCGCAGCTGACCGCCGGCTGACCTGGGATCACGCCGACTGCGCTACGCCGGCCGCGATCTTGGTGATGACCTGACCGGCCTGGTCGGTGGTGTCGGACCCGCACCACAGGGTGTCGATGACGACGTTGTTGGCCAGCCCCACGGCGCGCTCGCAGGCAACGTCGCCGTCGGCGCTGGACTGCATGAGCCTGAGCGTGTTCCGACTCGACACCAGCTCGCCGAACGCCCAGGTGACGGGCTCGCGGTGGGGTCGCTGGACCGTGAGCGGCCGATTGGCGCACGCCGACCACCGCGATGCGGCCTGGCTGAAGAATTGCCGGGCCGAATCGGCATCGCGGAATCCGACCACGGCCTGCAGCAGGGCGTGCCGGAACGGGGTGGTCGAAGACGACGTGTCGTCGAGCAGCTGTCCCTGCACCGCCGTCCAGCTGCTGCCCTGATAGGCGGCGGCTTGGATCGGCGAATAGGCGTCCAGGCAGTTGCGATTCGAAACCGTCGCCTCGCTGTGTGACATCTCGGTGACCGGCAAACGCACGGTCATGGCGGTGCTGTGCGCGATGGCGTTGACGTCGGCGGCGCTGAGCAGCAGGTCGCCCAGCCGCTCGGACAGCACCGGCGCGGGCTGCCAGTGCCCCAGGTCCGGGGCGGCCGCCGGTCGCCCGGTGGCGGTGACGGAACAGCCGGTCAGTGCCAGGCACAAACCGAGCGCAAAGGTGCCGATCCTCGTCCAAGTCATGCGTCGCACGCTAGCAACAAACTCATCGCATCGCAACAGTAAAGTCGTTGCGCTAAGCCGCTTCGCTGTGTTTTGATTCGTAGCAGCCACTCGAAAGGACTAGAGCGATGACGATCCACCCGAACCCGCTATCCAGGGGCAACGCCGACGAGACGACCCAGGTGCTGCCGCGGCGAGCCGCTGCCCCGGCGATGCGGCCACCCATGCCGCCACCGCCGGCGATGCCGGGTTGGCCGGGGCCGGTATATCCGCCGCTTCGGCCGCAATCGCGCGGCGGCGGTGCGCGCACCTGGGCGCTGATCGGCACCGCCGCTGTGATCGCGGCGATCATCGTGTGCGTCGGGATCGGCGTGAGCCTTACCGGCGCGAGCCGACCGGACGCCACACCGGCGCGCTCGTCCGCGACGCCGGTCCGGCCCGCTCAAACAGCACCGGCGCCGACCGTGCCGTTGAGTGACCTGCCCGGGCTGCTGCTGGACGCGGGCACGGTCAACGACATCGAAGGCGCGACCGACATTCGGCTTGTGCCCGATCTTCGGCCCGGCTCACCGTGGGGCGAATTGTCCACCGACAGAACCGAATGCGTAGGCATCGCGCATCCCGCGTTGCTCGACGCGCTGCGCGGGACCGGTTATGTCGGTGTGCAGACCCAGTCCCTGCGCGATGATCACCACATCGTCGCCCAGGGGGTCATCAACTACCCCAGCGCTGCGGCGGCCGGCGCCTTCGCGGCCACCCAGGCCGAGAACTGGACTAAATGCAACGGCAAAATGATCACACTCACCACGCCCGCCGACGGGTCGAGCACCTTCATGGTCGGCACCGTCGCCAACCACGACGGCATGCTCACCGTGCTGTTCACCCAGGAAGGCGGCGACGGGTGGGGCTGCCAGCGGGCCCTCACCACTCGCAACAATGTCGTCATCGACACGCGCAGCTGCGGCTTGGCGCGCACCGATCAGGCCACCACCGAGGCCGCGCGGATTGCCGACCGCGTTTCGGCCCATTAACGGCCGGGTAGCATCAGCTACCAGTCTCGACATGCCCAGGGGGGCGGAAAGAGGACGTGCCGTGGCCCATCGCAGCGCAGCCCTCCGGGTGTCGGCGCCGGCGGCAGTGATCGCGGTGACCGCTGTGATTGCGGCGCTTGCCGGATGCAGTTCGGTGGTGACCGGCAGCGCGGTGAAGTCCGGCGCCCCTGCCGCCCCGACGGCCAACGTGGCGCTGCTGGACCCCGGGAACTATCCGCGCCGGCCCCGCGCCGCGCTGGGCAACGTGCCCAACGAGGCCGCGGGGCGGCGCGTGGAAGCGCAGCGAATGGCCGGCATGGTGACCGGACCCTGGGAAGTCGACCACACGCTGGTCTCCGCGCAATCGGACGTCGCCCCCACCACCGCGCTGCCCGACATCGGATCGCTTTCCGTGCTGGTCTTCGGCACGTCCCTGTCCGATGCTGCGAGTGCCCACCACTACGTGACCGGGTTCGTCAGCGGACGCGGCACGGTCGGCGGCGAGAAACCCATGGTCCTTGCCAACGCGGTGTTACGGTTCCCCAGCAACCAAGACGCCGCGGCGGCCGCCCCGGCGATGGCCGCGGCCAATTTGACCATCCCCCGCCAGGGTAATGTCGCGGCCACCCGACTCGGAATCCCGCGCTACCCAACGACTTTGGCCAACGTCGCCGCAGTGTCCGGGGGATTTGAGGCCGAGGCGTTCACCGCGCACGGACCCTACGTGCTCTATCAATACGCGGGCTCCAAGGACAGCGCGGCCGTCGTCGCCGACCTGATCGCCAAAACCCTTGACCTGCAAGGCCCCTCGGCGGACCACTTCCAGCCGACGCCGGTCGAGCGGTTGGCCGCGCTGCCCGCAGACCCCACCGGGTTGCTCGCGCGTACCGTGCCCACCACCAACCCGGGCGTCAACCAGGATGCCGTCTACGAGCCGCGCGGCGCACTGAATTTTCGTCCCGACCCGCTGGCCAGCCAAACCATGTACACCGATGCCGGCATCCAACATGTCGCCGCCGATCGCACCACCGTGTACGAGGCGGTGGATCCGACCGGCGCGTTGCGCGCCGTCGACGGACTGGTCCGCATGGACGTGCCCTACTTGGGCTACCAAACAGCGCCCGGCATCAGCGGACTGCCCTCCGCGCGCTGCTTTGACCGCGGACCCGGCAAGCCCGATAGCGCCTCCGATTTGGCTCAGGTGCGCTACATGTGTGTCGCCACCGCCGACCGCTACGCGTTCAAAGCCACCGCCAGCCAGGAACTCGACGTGCACCAAGTCATCGCCGCCCAATACCTCATGCTGACCACCTCATGATCGTGCGAATCGCAGCGGCCGTGGCGACGGTCGCGGCGCTGACCGTGGGATGCAGCTCCGGGATCGAGGGAACCGCCGTCAAGGCACCCGGGGGCGGCACCTGGGACGGCGTCGATCCGGCCGCGCTCGACGTCGGCAACTACCCCACCACGCCACGCCCGGCCCTGGGGGTGGCCGGTGACCCCGTGCAGGGCGGCTGGGCCGAGGCGCGCCGGCTGGCCACCAACGTCGTAGGCCCGTGGGAAGTCGATCCCGCGCTGACCCACTTTGCGCAGAACGCCACCGGCGTGGTGAAAGACTCCGACGGGGTCAACGCGCTGCTCGGGGCCCCGATGGGTGACGGCCTGGCCGGTCACAAGTTCGTCGCCGGGTTCTCCAGTTCTCGCTCCACCGACACGGGCAGCTACAAGGATCTGCTCAACGTCGTGTTGGAGACCGACACCCCCGCCGACGCCACCGCCGCCGTCGCGGACATGGCGGCCAAAGCCGCGGTCCTGACGATGCCATACGCCGAAAACCCGATCCCCACCCAACATTTCACGATCCCCCGCTACCCGGGCACAGCCGCGGTCACCTACCGGTGGACCTCGCACTACCCGACCGTAGGCGACCGGTACTCGGTGACCGCCCTGACCGCGCATGGTCAATACATCCTGGCCCAGACGGCCACCTCGGCCGAAAACCCCGACAGCGCAGCCAAATTGATTGCCACCGCGCTGGATCTGCAGCAGCCGCTGGTGGACAGCTTCAAACCCACGCCGTTCGACAAGTTGGCTCAGCTGCCCCTCGACCCCGATGGGTTGTTGGCCCGTACCCTGCCGCCACGGTCCGAGAACGAGACGATCAACGACGGCATCTACGACCAGCACGGAGCGCTGCACTTGGAAACCGACAACCCCTTGCACCGGCAGGCGCTGTTCAAATCCGCTGGCGTTCAACAAGTCGCCGACTTCGTCGAACTTCGCGTCTATCAAACCCCCGATCCCGGATCGGCCGCGCGCATCGTGGCGGACATGACCGACCCGCACCGCGTGGCCGGCGTCACCGGGATGCCCAAGGCGAAGTGTTTCACCGAAACCCTGGCCTTCTGGTGTGTGGCCGCCGCGGATCGCTATGCGTACTTCATTCAGAATGAACAAGAAGCGGCCCTGCACCAAATGATGGCCGCCCAATACCGCATGCTCACCGGGAAATGAACCGCCAATGCCACTAGCTGTCGGAACCATCGTGGCCGGCTACCGCATCGAAGGCGTGCTCGGCTCCGGCGGGATGGGCACCGTCTACCTGGCCCGCCACCCCACCCTGCCGCGTAACGACGCGCTGAAAATCCTGTCCGCCGAGCTATCGCTCGACCAGCAGTTCCGCGCCCGGTTCACCCGGGAGGCGGACTTGGCGGCCACGCTCAACCATCCCAACATCGTCACCGTGTTCAACCGCGGCGAAACCGAAGGCGGCCACCTGTGGATCGCGATGGAATATGTCGAGGGCACCGCCGCCAACGACATCGCCCGCGCCAACCTCACGCCGGGCCGCATCGTGCGCATCATCACCGACGTCGCCAAAGCACTCGACTACGCCCACTCCCGGCGCATCCTGCATCGAGACATCAAACCGGGCAACTTCCTGTTGTCCGCGCCGGGCACCGAACACGAACGAGTGTTGTTGGCCGACTTCGGCATTGCGCGTGCGCTCGATGATGCCTCCGCACTGACAGCGACGGGAACGCTGGTCGGCACCGCCGCCTATGCCGCGCCCGAGGCGATCGAGGGTGCCACGGTCGACCACCGAACCGACATCTACGCCTTGGGCTGCGCGCTGTTTCGGCTTCTGACCGGACGCACCCCCTACGGCGAAAACCAGGAATTGCCGGCAATGTTGATGGGGCATCTGATCGGTCCCATCCCACGCGCGACCGAAGTCGCCCCCGGCGTACCGCCCGCCATCGACGGAGTCATCGCTCAAGCGCTGGCCAAAAACCCCGACCACCGCTTCCCCACCGCCGGCGCGCTGGCCGCCGCCACCGCCGCCGCCTTCTCCGGCCAGCCCCAAAACCACACGGCCACAAGCGCTGTGGGCCCGGACCCCAGATCGCGCACCAATCCGACGCTGTCCTACCCGCCCACGCCGCCCCCGCCGCCCGTCGCCGCTCCACCGTGGCAAGCTCAGCCAGCGCCGCCCGCGCCCCCGCGGCGGCGGCGTGCCCGCGGTCGGCTGATCCTCGGCGCGGCATGTGTTTTGGTCGCGCTGGCGGTGGCGGCGGTCGTGGCCGTCCGGCTGATCAGTCACCCCGGCGGCGGTCTGGCGCCGTATCATCCACAAACGCTGAACGGCAAGTTCGGCGCGGTCAATCTGCAGCACCGGCCGCTGGCCATCGCCGCACTCGGACCGGGCGATGCCGATGCGGTGCTGTCGCTGGGCGTGCAGCCCGTCATCATGACCCAGGCGCACGCCAAAGTGCCGAGTTGGCTTGCGCCGCTGGTGCATTCCTCGAGCCCCGTCCTGGCCGACGTCGACCCCACCGCGGTCGCGGCCGCCAAACCCGACCTCATCATCGACACCGGCGACATCGACCAACCCACCTACAACCAGCTCAGCGGCATCGCCCCCACCCTCACCCAATCCGCCGACAGCTCCCAGGTCTGGACCTGGCAGACGCAGCTGAGCTGGATCGCCAACGCGCTCGGCCGCGCCGACACCGCCAAATCACTGCTGAACGATGCGACGTCGCAACAGAACAAGATCCGATCCGAGCACCCGGCGTTTTCCGGCAAGTCCATCGTCGCCGTCAACTACACGGGCACCTCGACCACCGCGGCCGCACACGAATCCCCACCCACCGACTATCTCGACGGCATCGGCTTCGCCTACAGCGCGCATTACAAACGGGGCCCCGCCGATCCGCCCGACGCCCCGTTCGACATCGACAAGTTCGAGGTCGCCGGCCAAGGCACCGACGTGCTGCTGCTGCTGCGCACCGACCCGGCCGCCGGCGGCGGCGGATACGCCGGCCTGCCCGCCAAGTACAGCGGGTACGGCGGAATCCTGGTCATCGTCGATGATCCGGCCACCATCGCCGCGCTCGACACCGGCGGCCCGGCGGCCACCACCTACCTCAACACCGCGCTGGTCAATAAACTCAGCAACCAGATCCATTGACAAACGGATGAAAAAGGGGAGTGGCATGTCCCGACATCGCGTCGTCATCATCGGAAGCGGGTTCGGCGGCCTGAACGCCGCCAGGGCGCTCAAACGCGCCGATGTGGACGTCACCCTGATCTCCAAGACGACCACGCATCTGTTTCAGCCGCTGCTCTATCAGGTCGCGACGGGAATCCTGTCCGAGGGCGACATCGCCCCGACCACCCGGCTGATCCTGCGCAAGCAGAAGAACGTCCGGGTGTTGTGGGGCGAGGTCGAAGCGATCGACCTGCAGGCGCGGACGGTCACATCGCACCTGATGGGCATGGAAACGGTGACACCCTACGACAGCCTGATCGTGGCCGCCGGCGCCCAGCAGTCCTACTTCGGCAACGACGACTACGCCGCCTTCGCACCCGGCATGAAGAGCATCGACGACGCCCTGGAACTGCGGGCCCGAATCCTCGGCGCGTTCGAGGCGGCCGAGGTGGCCACCGACCCGGCCGAGCGGCAACGTCGCCTGACGTTCGTGGTCGTCGGCGCCGGGCCGACGGGCGTCGAAGTGGCCGGGCAGATCGTGGAACTCGCCGAACGCACGCTGGCGGGCGCGTTTCGGACCATCAAACCCAGCGACTGCCGGGTGATCCTGCTCGACGCGGCGCCCGCGGTGTTGCCCCCGATGGGCGAGAAGCTCGGCCTCATTGCGCAGCGTCGGCTGGAGAAGCTGGATGTGGAGGTCCAACTCAACGCCATGGTGTCCGCGGTCGACTACGAGGGCATCACGATCAAGGAAAAGGACGGTGGCGAGCGCAGGATCGGTTGCGCGTGCAAGGTGTGGGCGGCCGGCGTGGCGGCCAGCCCGCTGGGCAAGATGATCGCCGAGCAGTCCGACGGAACCGAAACCGACCGCGCCGGAAGGGTAATCGTGGAGCCCGACCTCACGGTGAAGGGACACCCGCACGTCTTCGTCATCGGCGATCTGATGTCCGTGCCGGGCGTGCCCGGCATGGCGCAGGGCGCAATCCAGGGCGCGCACTACGCCACCACCCAGATCAAGCACGCGATCAAGGGGCACGACGACCCGGCCACCCGCAAGCCGTTCAAGTACCTCGACAAGGGCAGCATGGCGACCATCTCGCGGTACAGCGCCGTCGCGCAGGTCGGCAAGCTCGAGTTCGGCGGCTTCTTCGCCTGGTTGGCGTGGCTGCTCCTGCACCTGTACTACCTGGTCGGCTTCCGCAACCGCGTCGCCGCCATGTTCTCTTGGGGCATCTCGTTTTTGGGCCGCACACGCGGCCAGATGGCCATCACCAGCCAGATGATGTACGCCCGCCCGGTGGTGGATTGGGTGGAGAAGCAGGCGCAGGAGGGAACGCTGGCGGCGGCCGAACGCATCGAAGCGGCCGAGAAGGCGGCGGGTTAGCGCAGAGTCAGCTCAGGGCCTGGTCGATGTCGGCGATCAGGTCGTCGGTGCCCTCCAGCCCGACCGAGATGCGCACCAGGCCGTCGCCGAGGCCGATCGCTGCCCGACCCTCCGGGCCCATCGCGCGGTGAGTTGTGGTGGCCGGGTGGGTGATTAGCGATTTGGCGTCGCCGAGGTTGTTGGAGATGTCGATCAGCCGCAGCTTGTTCAGAACCTCGAAGGCTCGTTCCTTGGCGGCGCCTTCCGCCGTATCGAGTTCGAAGGTGATCACCGTCCCGCCGCCCGACATTTGACGCTTGGCCAGGTCGAACTGCGGGTGCGACGGCAGGAACGGGTAGCGCACCCAACGCACCGCCGGATGGGTTTCGAGGAACTCCGCGATCCGGTGCGCCGAGGAATTGCAGTGCTCGACCCGAACCGCAAGCGTCTCAAGGCCTTTCAGTAGCACCCAGGCGTTGAACGCGCTCATCGCCGGGCCGGTGTGGCGCATCAGCTTTTGCACCGGACCGTCGATGTACTCCTTGTCGCCGAGGATGGCACCGCCGAGGACCCGGCCCTGGCCGTCGATGTGTTTGGTGCCCGAATACACCACCACGTCGACCCCGAGCGGAAAGCCCTGCTGCAGCAGCGGTGTGGCAAACACGTTGTCCAGCACCACCTTTGCGCCCGCGGCATGGGACAGCTCGGTGACGGCGGCGATGTCCACCAGCGACTGCATCGGGTTCGACGGCGTCTCGAAGAACACCGCCTGCGTCGGCTTCGACAATGCCTGCTCCCACTGCGCGAGATCGTCGCCGTCGACGAAGACGGTCTCCACGCCCCACCGCGGCAGGATCTCGTTGCACACCACGAAACACGACCCGAACAGGCTGCGCGCAGCGACCAACCGGTCACCGGCGCCCAGCAACGCGCCCAGCGAGGTGAACACCGCGGCCATGCCGCTGGCGGTGGCGAAGGCCGCGGGCGCCCCCTCGATCAGCCGCAGCCGCTCCTCGAACATCGTCACGGTGGGGTTGCCGTAGCGCGAGTAGACGAAGTGGTCCAGCTCGCCGGTGAACGACTGCTCCGCGACTTCCGCCGACGGGTACACGTAGCCGGACGTCAGGAACATCGCCTCGGCGGTCTCGTCGAACCCGGATCGCAACAATCCACCGCGCACGCCGATGGTGGCCTGGCTGACGCCGTCGGGCAGGGCCTTGGGCGTGCGAACCGACTCGGTCATCCCTGCTGCTACCCCTGTTTCCAAGGAAGCCCGACCGCCCGCCAACCGCTGTCACCGCGGTGGCCGTGGGCATCGAGCTGGCCTTCGAAACCGTCCAGCACGTTGTACGACGGGGTGATGCCCGCCTCGGTCGCCACCTCGGCGGCGCCGATGGACCGGTTGCCCGAGCGACACAGGAACACCACCGGCCGCTCCCCCTGGGCCGTCGGGACCTGGTCCTGCAGCTCGGTCAGAAAGTTCTCGTTGCGCCTGCCGTCAGACGAATTCCACTCGATGAAGACCACCTCACGGCCCAGGCTAGACAGATCCGGCACGCCCACGAACCGCCATTCGGCGTCGGTGCGCACGTCCACCAG
Organism: Mycobacterium conspicuum; assembly: GCF_010730195.1. Taxonomy (NCBI): domain Bacteria; kingdom Bacillati; phylum Actinomycetota; class Actinomycetes; order Mycobacteriales; family Mycobacteriaceae; genus Mycobacterium; species Mycobacterium conspicuum. The sequence goes on along the minus strand of NZ_AP022613.1, from coordinate 262,084 downwards.
GACCGCGTCCGGGTTATCACTGAGCAGCTTCCATGCCTCGAGCGGCGTGATATCTCCTGCGTAGCTCATCCGCGTTCGACCTCGTCCTTCGTCAGCATTGTGAGCCACAATATCTCTGCCCAAACCACACCACGAATCCGGTGACGCGCTGGGAGGCCGGACTGCGATGGCCGTTCCGGGTGGTCAGCTTTCTGACGAGCACCCGGCTTTAGGCGCCGAGTTCATGTTCGATCTGGGCCCAATAGCGCACACCGCCGGGGCTGAGCAGGATCCAGTCATGGAATCCCCCGTTGGCCAGCACGAAGCTCATCGGTGCCGATTCGGTCACGGCTTTTTCCGCGAGTGCAAGCGCGTCGGGTGCGGCCGGATCGATGGAGCCCGCGTAGACATACGTCGGCGGGATCCCGTCCAGCGAGCCGTACAACGGACTTACCAGCGGGTCGTTGAGGGCAAGGTTGCCGGCCCAGCGGGGGAAGATGTCGAAATACTTGCTGGTCCCAGGAGCCGGCAGGAAAGGATCGTGCACCAGCCCGAGGCTGGGATTGGTGAGTGTCAGGTCCACCGCTGGAGACAGCAGAACCAGTGCCGCCGGTACGGTTTCGTTGTGTGCCACCAGGTATTCGACGGCCGCCAAGCCGATGTTGGCGCCCGCCGAGTCACCGAGCACGCTGACGTGGGGGGCACCGTGCGCAGCGATCTCTGCGGAAAGGAAGCCGGCGATCTGGGGTACCACAGCGCCGGCGGTGCCTCCTTGCTGTAGCAATGGGTAGATCGGCACTTCGAAGGTCGCGCCGGTTTGGTAGGCCATCACCGAGTAGTCGAGCCAGCTGAAGATCGCGGGCTGCCAGACGAACGCGCCACCGTGCAGGGCGACCACGTAGTTGCCGTCGGGATGGGCCGGGGTGATCTGCACCACGCTCATCCCGTCATAGGTGGTGTACTGGACCGTCTCCCCCAGCAGCGCCGTCAATAGCTTCGGCGGGGAGGTGCTGAAGAGCGGCCTCAGGGCGTTGCCGGCAAACAGCCGGTCGGCGAGCGAATTCGGGTTCCCCATCTGGTCGTAGATTCCGGATAGGGTCAGGACATTCCTAACCTGGCGCATCGCACCGGTTTCGATTCTGAGGGTCAGCGACGGTTTGCCGCTGAATGTCGGATGCTGCGTGGCGGGAACCGGTGAAATGGCTGCTGACCCGAAGATTGCGGTCTTGAGCGTGTCTATCGCCTGGGCCTCGGCGCCGGCATATGCCTGCGCACTCGCGTGCAATGACCGCACCAACTGGTCGTGAAACGCCGACGCACGAGCGCTGACGGCCTGAAAGCCCTGGGCGTGTTCGGAAAACAGCCGCGCAATGGCCGCCGATACCTCGTCGGCTGCGGCGCTCAGCACCTTGGTGGTCGAGGCGGCGGCGGCCGCGTTTGCCTCGCCGAGCGACGAGCCGATGCCCGCCAGATCCGTCGCCGCCGACGCCAGCATCTGCGGTGCCGTGATCACATAGGACATGTCTTTCACCCACTAACTCGCCAGGCCGACGTGCACAATTCAGCGTCACGTGAATCGATGTGGCGGTCTGCAGTAGCCGCCTACTGAAAATTGGGGCGGCCTGAGCGCCGGCATAGTTCACTGCCTAGCCGGTCTGGGCGATATCACCTGCGTCTTCCCACCAGCGGTGACAACATAATGCCGTGGAGCGACAGTGGGCTGGCCGCGTTCGATGACGGCGGCAGCCCTGGTCTGCGGGTCGTGCGGCGCTGAGCTGCCGCCGAACTCGAAGTTCTGCAACGAGTGTGGTGCCGCACTGATGCCGGCCGCGAAGCCGGCCGAGTACAAACAGGTGACGGTGCTGTTCGCCGATATCGTCCGCTCGATGGACATCGCGGGCGCCGTGGACATCGAGCGATTGCGCGAAATCATGACCGCGGTGGTGGAACGGTCGGCGGCGGTGGTGCGCCGCTATGGTGGCGGGACCGTGGAGTACACCGGCGACGGCGTGATGGCGATCTTCGGCGCCCCGGTTGCGTTGGAAGATCACGCTTTTCGGGGATGCCTTGCCGCCCTGGCCATCCAGGAGGAGGCCCGCCGGCTGGCGACCGAGGTGCAGCGCCGCGACGGCGTGACTGTGCGGTTGCGGGTGGGCCTGAATTCGGGTCGGGTGATTGCCGGTTCGACGACGCGGGGGTACACGGCGACCGGGGAACCGGTCGGTTTTGCGCAGCGAATCGAATCGGCGGCCCCGCCGGGCGGGGTGATGCTGTCGGAGTCGACCGCGCGACTGGTTGAGCACACCGTGCTGCTGGACGCGCCGGAGTGGGTGCACATCAAGGGCGCCGACAAACCGGTGCGCGCACACCGACTGTTGGCGATCGCCCCGCGGGATGCGCTGGCCGCGCGCTCCGAGGCGAGCCTAGTCGGCCGGCGGTGGGAGATGGCCGTTCTCGACGCCATGGTGGACCGCGCGATCGGTAGCCACGGCGGTGTGGTGACTGTGGTCGGACCGCCGGGCATCGGCAAGAGTCGGACGGCTCGCGAGACGGCGGGCTGCGCGGCGGGTCGCAACGTCGAAGTGTTTTGGACGTTCTGCGAAGCGCACGCCAGTGACATTCCCTTCCGCGTGGTGGCCCACCTCCTGCGCGTGCGGACCGGCATAGCCGACCTCGACGGTGAAGCCGCCCGTGCCCGGGTGCGGAAACAATTCCCGGATGCCGATCCTCAGGATTTGCTGTTGCTCGACGATCTAGTCGGCATTGCCGACCCCGACGTGCCTCCGCCCCAGATCGAGCCGGATGCGCGGCGGCGCCGGCTGATCGCGCTGATCAACACCGCAGCCCTGGCGACAGCCGAACCGTCGCTGTTCATCGTCGAAGACGCCCAGTGGATCGATGCGGTCAGCGAATCGATGCTGGCCGACTTTCTCTCAGTCATCCCGCAAACCCGGTCGATGGTGCTGATCACCGCACGTCCCGAGTATGCGGGCGTATTGACGCGGGTGCCCGGCGCACAGACGATTTCGCTTGCGCCACTGGGCGATTCGGACACCGAGGCACTGATCGGTGAGCTGCTGGGGCCGGATCGGTCAGTCACCGAGCTGGCGGCGACCCTCGCCGAGCGGGCCGCCGGGAACCCTTTCTTTGCCGAGGAGATGGTGCGCGAGCTGGCCCAGCGCGGGGTGCTGGCCGGCGAGCACGGCAACTACGTCCGTGCGGCGAATACCGCCGAAGTCACCGTGCCGCCGACCGTGCAGGCAACCATCGAGGCGCGCATCGACCGCCTGAACACCCCGGCCAAAAGGACCCTGCACGCCGCCGCGGTGATAGGGGTTCGGTTCGAGGCGGACCTGCTGGCCGCGCTGGGCATCGATGCGGTGCTCGATGAGCTGCTGGGCGCGGAGCTAGTTGACCAGGTCCGGTTCACTCCGAGCGCCGAGTACGCCTTCCGGCATCCGCTGATCCGCGCCGTGGCCTACGAGTCGCAGCTCAAATCGGATCGGGCGCAGTGGCACCGACGCCTGGCCGCGGCCATCCAGGAGCGCGAGCCGGGCTCGGTGGAGGAGAACGCGGCGTTGATCGCCGATCATTTGCAGGCCGCCGACGAGGTGCACGCCGCGTATGAGTGGCATATGCGCGCCGGCGCCTGGTCGACCAACCGCGATCTTGAGGCGGCCCGTGGCAGCTGGGAGCGGGCCCGGCGCATCGCCGACGCACTACCCCCCGACGATCCGCACCGCTTGCCGATGCGCATCGCCCCCCGAACCATGCTGTGCGCCACCGACTCCCAAGAGGGAGTCGGGGAAAGCCGGAGCCGCTTCGCCGAGCTGCGCGAATTGTGCAGCGCGGCGGGGGACAAGGTCTCGCTGGCGATCGGCATGACCGGACCGCTAGCCGAACTCCTCTACGCGGAGCGTGCGCGTGAGGCCTCGCGGCTGGCATCCGAACAAATGGCGCTGCTCGAGTCGATCGGCGATCCCACGTTGACCATCGGGTCGGCGCACGCTGCGTTCGCCACCTGGGCGGACGCCGGCGACTTCGACGAGATCCTGCAGTGGTCGCAGACCGTCATCGACTTGGCCGCCGGTGACGCCGCCAAGGGCGCCGGCTTCGGATTCGGATCACCCCTGGCTGTCGCGTTGGCGTGGCGCAGCACCGCCCGGTGGTGGCTGGGCCGTCCCGGGTGGCGCCAAGACCTCCACGACGCCGTCGCGATGGGCAGACGCAGCAATCACGCGACCACGTTCGGCGGCGTCCTCATCTGGAGCTACGGCTACGCGATTCACTTCGGGGCGGTTCGGGCCGACGACTCCGCGGTGCGCGCGAGCGAGGCGGCGTTGCAGACCGCCGAGAGAACCGGCAACGACCTCGCTGTGAGCATGGCGAAGTACACGCTGGGTGTAGCGCTGCTGAGTCGGGACACCGCGGCCGAGCGCCACCGCGGCATGGAGCTGATGATGCAGGCCCGCGCTATCTGGGTGCACAAGCAGATTGCACTGCAGATGCTTCCGGTTACCGATTTGTGGGCGGCGCGGGAAGGTGCCGCGGGCGACCGCGATGCTGCCATTGCGGTGATGCGCCAAGCCGTGGACGGGATGTACGAGGATGGACGGCTCGGGTGGGGCGTCTGGGGCACCGGCATTCTTCTGCAGACCCTGCTGGATCGTGGGGCCGACGGTGACCTGACCGAAGCCGAAGCGGTGATTGAACGATTGGCGGTCGCGTCGGCGGCAGATGGCCGGGCGATGCCAGATATCTGGCTGCTGCGGCTGCGCGCACTGTTAGCGCGGGCTCGCGGCGACGACGCGGCTTACACGAACTTTCGGGATCTATACCGCGACGCGGCGAAATCGCTTGGCTTCGAAGGGCATATCGCGTGGGCCGGGGCGCTGCCTTAACGCACGGTCTTCAGTCGGCTCGCGACTTGTCGGGCACGGTCGCGCGCGGTCGCGACGTCCGGCGCGGTCGCCACTGCGACGGACCCCAGGACATCGCTTTCCGGCACGGCCAGCGCGGCGGCCAACGCGTCGGCGCCCGCCGCGCCGGTATCGGGACCCAAAACCCGGGCGGCCCCCGGCGACACCATCAGCGTGTCCACCGGAAGGCCCAGCACCGCGCGGGCCTGCAGTTCGTACACCGAGAGCCGCTGGCTGCGTAACGTCACCCAGGCGCTGGGGCACGGGCCCGCGGCGACGTCGGCGAAGTACACCTCGTCGCCGTTGACCATCAACTCGACGCTGAACACGCCGCGGCCGCCGAGCGCCTTGACGATGCGCGCGGCGACCGACTTGGCGGCGTCGGTCGCGGCCGGGCTGAGCCGCTGCGGCTGCCAGGACTCGGCCCCGTCGTGACCGATCGGCGTGCAGAACTCGACCGTGGGCCCATCGGTGCGCACGGCGAGCAGGCTGACCTCGACTTCGATGTCGACTTGCGTCTCGACCAGGATCCGCCGCGGCGCGGTGCCCACCGCACGGCGCCAGGCCGGCTCGATATCGTCAGGACCCGCAACACGCTGCGCCGCCCCCGCCGTCGGTTTGAGCAACAACGGGAACCCGGCCTGGCCGGCGACGTCTGTGAGCTCGCCCACCGAGCCGACGAACCAAAACGGGGCGGTGGGCAGCCCCAGCTCCTCGGCGGCCAACCGGCGCAACGCTTCCCGGTCGGCGGTGAGCCGCACGCTGCGGGCACTGGGCACCAGTTCGGCGGTGCCCGTCTCGAGGACCTGCATGACGTCATCCGAGACAAGATCGGTGACCGTCACGAAATCGGGCTCCAGCCTTGCCAATTCGGCCGGCACGGCGTCCTCATCGACGGCGATCACCTCCGCGCCGAGGCGCCGCAGGGCGACCGTCAGCTCCCGGCCGGGCTCACCCGAACCCAGCAGCAGCACCCGGGGACCGGTGGGCTCGCTCAAGGCTGGCCAGGCAGCAATCGCACCATCAGGCCGTTGCCCTCGGCCAACACGGTCTCTTCGGCATCAAGCAATTCCGCCGACACGAACGCCTTGCGGCCCTCGGTCTTGGTAACCCGACCGCGCAGCAGCAGCGGCGCCTCGATCGGGGTGATCTTGCGGTAGTCGACGTGCAGGAAGGCCGTGCGGCTGATCGGCCTGCCGGACGCGTGCGAAACCATGCCGAACATGTGGTCAAACAGCAGCGGCAGCACACCGCCGTGCACGGCCATGTTGCCGCCGACGTGAAACCGGGTGAAATGTCCGGTCATTTCGCAGCCGTCGGGACCGTATTTGGTCAGGATCCACGGCGGCAGCAGCAGGCTGCCCATGCCGGGCAGACCGGGAGTCCGGCCGGCTGGTGCCGTGCCCTCGGCGGCCCGGAACGGGTCCATCAGCGCGACGAGGGCCTCAGCGCGATCGGCCGCGTCGTCCCACACCGCGTCATCGGGGTTGGCGGACACGGCCAGATCCTGCAAACGACGCATCGCCGCGACGAAACGTCCGAAACCCGGGCCGGGGTTGGCCGGCCCGTACTCCGGAAAGCCGCCGTGGTGGTGGTATTCGGGATCGAGTTCTTCGGGATCCTGCTCGGAATGCTGCCTGGTGTCCGTCACGCGCGGGCCGCCAGCACGTCGCGGCGCACGATGGTCTGATCCCGCCCCGGGCCGACGCCGATGCACGAAATATGTGCTCCGGCAAGCTCTTCCAGCCGCAACACGTAGTCACGCGCCTTGGCGGGCAGATCGTCGAACTGCCGCGCGTCCGAGATGTCCTCCCACCAGCCGGGCAGCTCTTCATAGACCGGAGTGGCGCGGTGCAGTTCGCTTTGCGTCATCGGCATTTCGCGGGTGCGCTTCCCGTCGATTTCATAGCCGACGCAGATCGGCACCGTTTCCAGGCTGGAGAGCACGTCGAGTTTGGTGAGGAAGAAGTCGGTGATGCCGTTGACCCGGGTGGCGTAGCGGGCGATGACGGCGTCAAACCAGCCACAGCGGCGGCGACGTCCGGTGGTGACGCCGAATTCGCCGCCGGTCTTGGACAGGTATTCGCCGTTCTCGTCGAACAGTTCGGTGGGAAACGGGCCCGAGCCCACCCGGGTGGTGTAGGCCTTGAGGATTCCCAGCACGGCGGTGATCCGGGTGGGCCCGATGCCGGAGCCGACCGCCGCACCGCCGGCCGTCGGGTTCGACGACGTGACGTAGGGGTAGGTGCCGTGGTCGACGTCGAGCAGGGTGCCCTGCGAGCCTTCCAGTAACACCGTCTCGCCGGCCTCCAGCGCGTTGTTGAGCAGCAGCCGCGTGTCGGCGATGCGATGCCGGAAGCCTTCGGCCTGTTCGAGCAGCGCCTCGACCACGTGCTCGGGGTCCAGCGCCTTGCGGTTGTAGATCTTGACCAGGATCTGGTTCTTCAGTTCCAGCGCGCCCTCGATCTTGTGGCTGAGCACCTCGGGATCGAGCACGTCGGCGACCCGGATGCCCTGGCGGGCGATCTTGTCCTGGTAGCACGGACCGATCCCGCGGCCGGTGGTGCCGATCTTCTTGTTGCCCATATAGCGCTCGGTGACCTTGTCGATGGCGACGTGGTAGGGCAGCAGCAGGTGCGCGTCGGCGGAGATCAGCAGCTTGGACGTGTCGACGCCGCGCTCCTCAAGACTCTTCAGCTCGTCGAGCAGCACCGCCGGGTCGACCACCACGCCGTTGCCGATGACGTTGGTGACGCCGGGCGTGAGGACCCCGGACGGAATCAGGTGCAGCGCGAAGTTCTCGCCGGTGGGCAGGACGACGGTGTGCCCGGCGTTGTTGCCGCCCTGGTAGCGGACCACCCATTGCACGCGCCCACCGAGCAGGTCAGTGGCCTTACCCTTGCCCTCGTCGCCCCATTGGGCGCCGATGAGGACGATTGCCGGCATGACATGCTCCCTGCTTAGTTGTGGTGATCGCGGGCGCGGCCGTCAGGTCAGGGTCCGGGCGCAGCGGGTCACCACAATAATTGTTCGTCATTGGTTGGCCGAGCCGGTGACCCACCCTATCCCAGCAGGTTGCGAGGAGTGTCGTGATTTTCGATGTGGCGGTGTTGCCGTCCGGCGATCGCCAGCCGCGAAGCCTGGCCGGCCTGCGGACGCATCGTCCCGACGATCCGGCGGCCATCGGCCCCTACCGGCGGCTGGTCGTGGTGGGTGCGGACGCCGACCTGGCCGCCGTGCTCACTCGGCTGCTGCGCGCCGAGCGACTCGACATCGAGGTGGCGTACGTCCCGCGTCGGCGCACCGCGGCGACCCGAATCTATGGGCTACCGGCGGGCAGAACGGCGGCCCGACGCGCGCTGCGCGGCTCGGCCCGGCGGGTGCCGCTGATTCGCGATGAAACCGGGTCGGTGATCGTCGGGCAGGCGTGTTGGCTGCCCGCCGATGCGGGGTTGCTGCGCGGGGAGGCGGTCGTCGACGACAGCGTCCTATTCGACGGCGACGTGTCGGGCGTGCGTATTGAGCCGACGCTGTCACTGCCCGGCCTGCGGGCCCGGGTGCTAGGCAAGCGCCGGTGGATCACCGGCCGCGCGGCCCAGCTGGGCAGCACCGGTGTCGCGGTGGTGCGCGACGGTGTCGCGGCCCCACGCACTGCGCGGCGTTCGACGTTCTATCGCAACGTCGAAGGCTGGCTGGTGGTGCGGTAGCCGATTCGCCGCCGGCGGATGGCGGCGCGGCCGTCCCGTGCGAGCTCGTCGATGTGTTCAACGCAGCCGCACAGGCCGTCCCTCGTTTGGTGGGTGGCTTCGCGTGCGCAGCCGATTTCGAAGCACACCGCGCAGTAGAAAATGTGGGAACTGCAATCGAGTGGTGTGCTGATCGGTTGGCGAGCCGGCGAATTGCAAGGCGCTATACGCGGTGACAATTGCTTCGCGCGCTGTGGAGCAGAAGTCGCAGTATCAGGCGAAGCCTCAAGACGAGTCGGGCTGGTCATACTTCACCTCGATTAAACAATCCCGCCCCAAAACCCGGATGCGGGTTAAGGCGCGCTGGCGAATAACACAAGACTATCCGCAGGAGGTCGCAAATCGGCGACATAAACGCGAAAATTTGGGCGTCAAATATTCCCGGTGACGGCTATTTGAATCGGATTTCCTTTGCCGCCATTACTTCAGGTACGTCCCGCGGCGATTTTAGCGGCTGAGAGCATCTCTTCGGTATGTCCTGCCTGTGCATCCCAATCCGCCAGAGCATGAACCGGAGAAAACGGAGCTACTGAAGGCGTTTTAAGTCCTTTGAGCATGGCAACTATCGATACTTCATTCCCTTTTCGCGCAACTGAAAGATAATCGACTCCCACCCGAATTCACCGAGATAATTCGCCCGCGCCATGGCTCCCTGTCCTCCCACTTCGTAGTCATACCCCAGCGACCCGGCCCAATTGTCTTCTGCGACACGGAAATTGACCGCGAACCCGGGCCGCGGAGGGCGAACCGACGAAGCCTGCGGAGTTGCGCGGCTGCGGGTCGGCCGGCGTCGGGTAGCTTCGATGCGTGCGCGAATCGGTGCGGCCCAGCCCGCTGTTTCTCGGCTTGGTCGCGTTGACGGTGGTCGGGGGCGCACTGGCCTGGCTGGCCGGAGACAGCGTGCGGCCGATGGCTTACGCCGGCGTGTTCACCTTCGTGGTCGCCGGCTGGCTGGTGTCGCTGTGCCTGCACGAATTCGGGCACGCGCTGACCGCGTGGCGATTCGGTGATCACGACGCCGAGGTGCGTGGCTACCTGACCCTGGATCCGCGGCGCTACAGCCATCCCGCGCTGTCGCTGCTGGTGCCGATGATCGTGATCGCGCTGGGCGGCATCGGCCTGCCCGGCGCCGCGGTGTACCTGCGCACGTGGTTCATGACTCCGCGGCGGCGCACCCTGGTCAGCCTGGCGGGGCCGGCGGCCAACCTGGTGTTGGCGGTGCTGCTGCTGGCGCTGACCCGGGTGCTCTACGACCCCGACCACCTGGTGCTGTGGTCCGGGATGGCGTTCCTGGGATTCCTCGAACTCACCGCGGTGCTGCTGAACCTGCTGCCCGTCCCCGGCCTGGACGGATACGACGCCCTGGAACCGCATTTGAGTGCCGAGACGCAGCGCGCGCTGGCACCGGCCAAGCAATACGGCTTTTTCATCCTGCTGGTCGTGCTGCTGGCGGCCAGCCCGTGGCTCTTCACCGTGGTGCTGTGGTTCTTCGATTTCTCCGGGGTGCCGCACGCGCTGGTGGGCTGGGGCAACTCGTTGACCCGGTTCTGGAGCCGCTGGATCTAGCGGTTGCGATATATGCGTGTGCGCGCATATATTACTGGCCATGGGCGCCGGTCACAGTCACAATCCCGCGGAGGCCTCGGACCCGGCCTCAGCGTCTCGGATGATTCCCCGGATGATCGTCGCCGCGGGGATCCTGGCGACGTTCTTCGTCGTCGAACTCACCACCTCGCTGGTGATCAACTCGATGGCCCTACTGGCCGATGCCGGGCACATGCTCACCGACGTGGTCGCCGTGTTCATGGGGCTGGCGGCGGTGACGCTGGCCAGGCGCGGCAGCTCGTCGCCGTCGCGCACCTATGGGTGGCACCGCGCCGAGGTGTTCACCGCGGTCGCCAACGCCGCGCTGCTGATCGGCGTCGCGGTGTTCATCCTCTACGAGGCGATCGAACGCCTCAAGGAACCCGTGACCATCCCGGGCGTGCCGATGGTGGTGGTGGCATTGGCCGGCGTGGCCGCCAACTTCGCGGTGGCGCTGCTGCTGCGTTCGCACTCGGAGGCCAGCCTGGCGGTCAAGGGCGCGTACATGGAGGTCGTCGCCGACACCGTCGGCAGCATCGGTGTGCTGATCGCCGGCGTCGTCACCATCACCACGCGCTGGCCCTACGCCGACGTGGTGGTCGCGGTGCTGGTGGCGCTGTGGGTGCTGCCGCGGGCGATCTCGCTGGCCCGGGCGGCGTTGCGGATCCTCTCCGAGTCGTCACCGGCCCACATCGACGTCGAGGAGCTGCGGTCGGCGCTGAGCGCCGTCGACGGCGTGACCGACGTGCACGACCTGCACGTGTGGACCCTGTCGCCCGGCAAGGACATGTGCACCGCGCATCTGCGCAGCGCCGCCGATTCCGCCCGCGTCCTCAGCGACGCGCGCGCGGTGCTGCAGGCGCGCGGACTGGACCACGCCACCGTCCAGGTCGAGTGCCCGGACGGCACCGGGCACTGCGAGCAGACGTTCTAAAGACCCAGCTGCTTGCGAGCTTCGGGATCGCAATCGTCGAGCAGGTCCAGGCAGCGCTGGAATTCGTCGGTCTCGCCGATGGTGTCCGCGGCGCGCGCCAGCGCCGCCACACAGCGCAGAAAGCCCCGGTTGGGTTCGTGCGCATACGGCACCGGACCGAAGCCCTTCCAGCCGTTGCGGCGCAGCTGGTCCAGGCCCCGGTGATAGCCGGTGCGCGCGTAGGCGTAGGCCGTGACGGCCTTGTCGCCCGCGCCGGAAGCCCACGCCTCCTCGGCCAGCGCCGCCCAGGCCACCGACGCCGACGGATGCGCGGCGGCGACGACGGCCGGGCTCTCGCCGGCCAACAGTTCGGCCTCGGCGTCAATGTCACCGGGCAGCAGGATCGGATCAGGTCCCAGAAGGTCACCCATCGGCGTCATGGTTGCCATTCTGCCGTGTTACCTACGGTCGCTAAGCTCCAACTATCGACTCGACAGCGGGAGGAAGCCGCACTGATGCCCAATCCACCCGAGCCTGACCGCGACGAAGAGCTCACCGAGGCCCAGCCGTTGGTGCCGAACGACTCGGAGACCGAGACGGTGGTGATCCATTCCGATCCCGAGGGTGAACCGGAGGAGCAGACCGAGGGACAACCCCGCGAGCGGCGGTTCACGGCACCCGGCTTCGACGCCAAGGAGACCGCGATCATCGCCACCCCCGCCGAGCCGGCGACGGAAGTCTTCGCCACCCCACCGGGTAAGCCGGGCCCGGCGCCGCAGGCCGCACCACCCCCGCATGCTCAGAGTTCACCGAAAACCGCTACGCCACAATCGATTCCGCCTCGGCGGGGCATGAAGCTGGCGACCTCGCGGCAATACAACTGGGGCTGGGTGCTCGCGATCGTCGTGATCGTCCTGGCGGTGGCGGCGATCGCGATCCTGGGCACGGTATTGCTGACCAAGCACAAATCCGTGTCGACCTCGCCGGAAGACCAGGTGCGCCAGACCATCCAGAGCTTCGACGTCGCGGTGCAACGAGGCGACCTGAAAACGTTGCGCAGCATCACATGTGGCACCACCCGCGACGGCTACGTGGATTACGACGAGCACGCCTGGGACGAGACCTACCGGCGGGTGTCGGCCGCCAAGCAGTTCCCGGTGATCGCCAGCATCGACCAGGTCGTGGTCAACGGCCAGCACGCCGAGGCGAACGTCACCACGTTCATGGCCTACGACCCGGCGCTGCGGTCGACACGCAGCCTGGACCTACAGTTTCGCGACGATCAGTGGAAGATCTGCCAGTCCCCCAGCGGGTAGTTATGCGCTTACTGACTTTCCGGCGCAGTGCAGGTCGTTGCACGCCTCGATGACCCGCTCGGTCATGGAAGCCTCGGCCTTCTTGAGGTAGCTGCGCGGGTCGTAGACCTTCTTGTTGCCCACCTCGCCGTCGACCTTGAGCACGCCGTCGTAGTTGGCGAACATGTGACCGGCCAGCGGCCGGGTGAACGCGTACTGCGTGTCGGTGTCGACGTTCATCTTCACCACGCCGTACCGCAGCGCCTCCTCGATCTCCGACTTCAGCGATCCCGAGCCGCCGTGGAACACGAAGTCGAAGGGCTTGGCGCCGTCGGGCAGGCCGAGCTTGGCGACCGCGACCTTCTGGCCCTGATCCAGGATGTCGGGGCGCAGCTTGACGTTGCCGGGCTTGTAGACGCCGTGCACGTTGCCGAACGTGGCGGCCAGCAGGTACTTGCCGTGCTCACCGTGGCCCAGCGCGTCGATGGTCTTCTCGAAGTCCTCCGGGGTGGTGTACAGCTTGTCGTCCATCGCGCCCTCGACGCCGTCCTCCTCGCCGCCCACGACGCCGATCTCGACCTCGAGGATGATCTTGGCCGCCGCGGCCTCCTTGAGCAGCTCCTTGGCGATGGCGAGGTTCTCGTCGATCGGCACCGCGGAGCCGTCCCACATGTGCGACTGGAACAGCGGATTCTTGCCGGCGGCGACCCGCTCGGCCGAGATGGCCAGCAGCGGGCGCACATAGGTGTCCAGCTTGTCCTTGGGGCAGTGGTCGGTGTGCAGTGCGACGTTGATCGGGTACTTGGCCGCGATCGTGCGGGTGAACTTGGCCAGCGCGACCGCGCCGGTCACCATGTCCTTGACCCCCAGGCCGGACGCGAATTCGGCGCCGCCGGTGGAGAATTGGATGATGCCGTCGCTGCCGGCGTCGGCGAAGCCCTTGATGGCGGCGTTGACGGTCTCCGAGGACGTGCAGTTGATGGCCGGGAAGGCGTACGAGTTTTCCTTGGCGCGTCCCAACATCTCCGCGTAGATCTCGGGCGTGGCGATGGGCATGAGGGACTTCCTTCCTGACGACTGGGCCCCGATGGTGGCGCTGCCCAGTATGGCAACGCCGGTATGTTGAAGCATCATGAGCACCACCGTGCTGGCCTCGGGGAGCATCCTCGACCCGATGTTTTGGATCGGACCCCAGGGTCTGTTCGCCTCGGCGGTATTGCCGACGATCCTCGTCATCGTCTTCGTGGAGACCGGGCTGCTGTTCCCGCTGCTGCCGGGTGAGTCACTGCTGTTCACCGGCGGGTTGCTGGCCGCCCACGGCACGCTGGACATCTGGGTGCTGGCCCCGGCGGTCGCCGTCGTCGCCGTGCTTGGTGACCAGACCGGGTACTTCATCGGCCGCCGGATCGGTCCCGCGCTGTTCAAAAAGGAAGACTCGCGCTTCTTCAAGCAGCACTATGTGACGGAGTCGCACGCGTTCTTCGAGAAGTACGGGCCGTGGGCGATCATCCTGGCGCGGTTCATGCCGTTCGTGCGGACGTTCACCCCGGTGGTCGCCGGGGTGTCGTACATGCGGTATCCGGTGTATCTGGGCTTCGACATCGTCGGCGGGGTCCTGTGGGGTGGCGGAGTCACGGTGGCCGGCTACTTCCTGGGCAACGTGCCGTTCGTACACCAGAACCTGGAAAAGATCATCCTGGCCATTTTGTTCGTGTCGATGATTCCCGCGTTCATCGCGGCCTGGCGCGGGTACCGCGGGCGGCGCAAGCCCGCTCAGGCGACCGATGAGTCGGACGACTCAGCGGTGACGCTGTAGGCCGCCTCCATCAGCATCCAGCCCGACAACTGCACCGACAGGTCCCGTTCGGGAATCTGCGAACTGGTCACCGCGCCCGCTACAAATTGGCCCTGGTCGCCGCCCACTGTCGGCAGCTGCGCGTCACGGTCCCAGAAGGACCCGAACATCGGCAGGCCGTCGACGGTCTGCCGGTAATCCCACGCCGATTTCGCGCTGGACAACACGATCTTGCGGGCGGTGTCGCGGGCCACGGCGTCGTCGGCCGACTCCCCCGGCAGCGTGGTGGCGACCAGCGCGAGATAACGCGCGGTGACACCCGCGAACAGGCCGCCGTCGCCGCCGCCGGCGCCCTGCAGGACACCCGACGGCGCCATGTGCTCGTTGACGGCGGCGACCAGCCGCTGCACCCGCGCCGCGTGCCGCTGCCGGGCCTCCGCTCCGGTACGGGCCGCCAACTCGGTTTCCAGCCCGAGCACCACACCCTGGCAGTAGGTGTACTGCAGGCGCACCAGCGAACCGCCCTTGATGCCGTCGAACACCAGGTGGGTCTCCGGGTCGATCAACGTCTGGTCGATCCAGTCCCCCATCTGCTCGGCCCTTTTCAGCCGGTCGCCGTAGCGGGCCAGGAAAATCCCCGCCGGCCCGTTGGCCGGGGCGTTGAAGAATTGGTCTTGCTTGCGCCACGGGATCCCGCCGCCGTCCTCGGGCACCCAGGCCTTGACGAGCTGGTCGGCGAGCTTGGGCAGCGCGCGGCGGCGCCGCACACCGACCAACCGCTCGGCGCGTTCCAGCGCCAGCGCCAGCCACGCCATGTCGTCGTAGTAGTTGTTGGTCCAGCGGAAGTTGTTGCGCAGCCGATGCGCGCGGATCTGCCGGTCGATCCTGGTGCGCCGTTGCGGCTGCGGGTCGCGCAGCTGCGCGTCGATCAGGCAGTCCAGCAAGTGCGCCTGCCACCAGTAGTGCCAGGTGGCGAACAGCCGGTCTGAGCGGTCCGACGGCCAGGACACCACGCCCAACTGCGTTCCCGGCAGTGCCCAGAGATGTTTCAGGTGCCGCCGCGTCACCGCGGTTTCGGCGGTGGCCGCCCGGTTCGCCCATACCTGATCCATGAGTCGATCCTGCCCTAATCCGTGGATGCTGGAGTGATGGAACTGACCGTGAACGGGCGGCGCTGCGAGGTTAGCGCCGAAGACGACACGCCGCTGCTGTATGTGTTGCGCAACCACCTGGGCCTGAAGGGGACGCGGTTTGGCTGCGGCCTCAGCTTGTGCGGCGCGTGCTTCGTGCTGGCCGACGGGCGGCCCATCTACTCCTGCGAGACGCCGGCGTCGTCGGTGGCGGACCAATCGATTCGCACCGTCGAGGGCCTGGGCGCCGACGGCGCGCCGCATCCGGTCGCCCGCGCTCTGATCGCCGGGCAGGCTGCGCAGTGCGGGTATTGCATGTCGGGGATTGTGGTGGCCGCCGCGGCGCTGTTGGCGGAAAACCCCGACCCGACGGAGGCGCAGGTGCGAACGGCGTTGGACGCCAACCTTTGTCGGTGCGGCTCGCATAACCGGGTCGTTGCAGCGGTGCTGGATGCGGCGGCGGAGATGAGGCACGCCGGTGACCGTTGCTGACCTGCCGCTGTCACTGGCCGCCAATCCGGTTCTGGCGAACTGGATTCGGATCAGGTCGGACGGCGTCGTGGAAGTGCGCTCCGGCAAGGTGGAGCTGGGTCAGGGCGTGTTGACGGCATTGGCCCAGATCGCCGCCGAGGAGCTCGACGTGGACGTCACGCGCGTGCGGATGATCGCCGCGGCGACCGATTTCAGTCCCGACGAGGGCTTTACCGCCGGAAGTTTGTCGATCCAGCTGTCCGGGGCGGCGCTGCGCCAGGCGTGCGCCGAGGCGCGGGCCATCTACCTCGAGGTCGCGGCGGCCAAGTTGGCCGTGGCGCCCGACGAGCTGGACGTCGATGACGGTGAGATCACCGGTCCGCACCAGCAGAGCACCAGCTATTGGGAGCTCGCCGACGACATGCTGCTGGATCGCGAAGCCACCGGCGCGGCGGCGCCGAAGCCGGAGTCGGGCTATCGGTTGGTCGGCACCGCCGTGGCCCGGCTGGATCTCCCCGACAAGCTGACCGGGCGACCGAGCTACCTGCACGACCTGAGCCTCGACGGTCAGCTGTACGGACGGGTCGTTCGCCCTCCGTCGCGCGGCGCGACGCTGCGCCACGTCGACACCGCGCCCGTGGACGCGCTGCCGGACGTGGTCGCCGTCGTGCGGGACGGTGAATTCCTCGCGGTGGTGGCCGAGCGCGAAGAAGTCGCGGTGCGCGCCGCCGAGCGGCTGCGCCGCGCCGCCAGCTGGGACGAGCGGCCGACCCTGCCGGACGAGGACGACCTGCCCGGGTATCTGGTTTCGGCGCACGCCGAGACGTCGGTGCTCGCGCTCAAAGAGGCCTCGGGCAACCGCGCGCCGACCAGGTCGCACTCGGCGCGCTATCACCGGCCGTACCTGGCGCACGCCTCGATCGCTCCGTCGGCCGCGGCGGCGCTCGCGCATCCCGGCGGCCGTCTCGAGGTGTGGTCACACAGTCAGGGGGTCCACGTGCTGCGACGCGAATTGGCTGCGGCACTTGACCTGCCGGTCGATGCGGTGGTGGTGCGCCACGTCGAGGGAGCGGGCTGCTACGGGCACAACGGCGCCGACGACGCGGCGATGGATGCCGCGCTGCTGGCGCGGGCCGTGCCCGGCCGACCCGTGCACGTGGTCTGGTCGCGCTCCGATGAATTGGCTTGGGCGCCTTTTGGTCCCGCGGCCGTGGTCGAGGTCGCCGCCGATTGCGCCGACGACGGCAGCGTGGTGTCCTGGCGCCACGAGATCTTCAGCGGCAGCTATATGGGCCGTTCCGGAACGACGGCGACCAACGCGCTGCTGGCGGCCAGTCACCGCGCCGGCGGTGAACCGATCCGCGCCGGCGGGGAGCCGCCGCTGGAGCACGGCGGCGGTGCCGGACGAAACGCGGTGCCCGGCTACGATTTTCCGGCCCATCGGGTGACCAACCACCTACTGACCGACATGCCGCTGCGCACGTCGGCGCTGCGCTCGCTGGGCGCTCATCTCAATGTCTTTGCCGCGGAATCGTTTATGGACGAGCTCGCCGCCTCGGCGGGTCGCGATCCGCTGGAGTTCCGGCTGGCGCACTTGTCGGATCCGCGCGGACGCGCGGTGCTGCACGCCGCGGCGTCACGGGCCGGGTGGGCGCACCGGTCCCCGCCGGGGTCGATCGGGCACGGGATCGGCTATGCGCGGTACAAGAACTCGTCGGCGTATTGCGCGGTGGTCGCCGAGGTGGAGGCGATCACCGAGGTCAGGGTGCGCCGGCTGGTGATCGCCGTCGATGCCGGGCTGGTCATCAACCCCGACGGGGTGGTCAACCAGATCGAGGGCGGCGCCATCCAGGCCACCAGCTGGACGCTCAAGGAGCGGGTGCGCTTCGACCGGCTGAACGTCACCAGCGACACCTGGGAGACCTACCCGATATTGCGGTTCTCCGAGGTTCCCGCCGTCGACGTGGAAATTGTTGCCGCCGAAGGCAATCCGGCGCTCGGCGTGGGTGAGTGCGCGCAGGGCCCGACGGCCGCGGCCATCGGCAACGCCGTCTACGACGCGCTGGGCATCCGGGTGCGCTCGTTGCCGCTGACCGCCGACCAGCTCGTCGCGGCGATGCCCGACTAGTGGTCCAGCGTGCCTGGTGGATGTAGCCGCCGTAAAGAGGCAGAATCGCTAGCGGAGGTGCGGTAATGCCAGGGATGCCGGTGTATAGGGGAAATGCTTTTAAAGCGTGAGGCAGCAGAGGACCAGCGCTGGCTGGGCCTGGGTCGGAAGCGCCAGCGGCTGGTGGTGACGGGCGTGCTCGCCGTCGTGGGTGTCGCCGCGCTGGCCGTGGTCCTCGGTAGGTGCGGAGGCGCAACATATGCTTCCGTCACCGTGCCCGTCGGCAAGAACCCGGTCGGGGTGGCGTTGGACCCGGGAACCCGCACGGTGTACGTCACCAACAGCGGCGACAACACGGTGTCGGTGATCGACGGCTCGAAACACACCGTCGCCGCCACCGTGCCCGTCGGCAAAAAGCCCGAGGGGGTGGCGGTGGACCCGGGCAGCCACACCGCCTACGTCACCAACCGCGACGACAACACCGTGTCGGTGATCGACGGCTCCAAACGCACCGTCACCGCCGCCGTGCCCGTCGGCAGGAAGCCGGCCGCGGTGGCGGTCGACCCGGGCACCCACACCGCCTACGTCGCCAACAGCGACGACAACACCGTGTCGGTGATCGACGGCTCGACCCGCACCGTCACCGCCACCGTGTTCGTCGGCAGGAACCCGCAGGCGGTGGCCGTCGACCCGGGCACCCACACGGTCTATGCCGCCAACGGCGGCGACAACACGGTGTCGGTGATCGACGGCTCGAAGCACACCCTCACCGCCACCGCGTGGGCCGGCGGCTATCCGGACGGGGTGGCGGTGGACCAGGGCACCCACACCGTGTACGTCGCCGACCGAGACGGCGCCACGGTGTCGGTGATCGACGGCTCGGCGCGCACCATGATCGCCACCGTGCGCGTCGGAGGCGCACCCAAGGGGGTCGCGGTGGACCCGACTACCCACACCGTCTACGTGACCGACAGCCGCGGGTGGACGGTGTCGGTGATCGACGGTCCGAAGCGGGTCGTCACCGGCACGATGGCCGAGAAAATCAGGGATATCCGCCACGTCGAGTTCGGCGGCATGGCCCCCTCGGGGGTGGCGGTCGATCCGGCCAGCCACAGCGTCTATGTCGCCAACCGCGGCGACAGCTCGGTGTGGGTGTTCGAACGGCGTTAGCCCGTCATCAAATCCGTTGCGGCAGAGGATATTCCGCTGACTCACTAGTTTCTTTGGCCGTGCGTCGGCCGACCAAAAACCAGGTGCGCAGCAGGCCCTTGCCCTTCACCGCAATCTCGCCGCGTTCCTCAAATACGAAGTCCCCCTTGAGCTTTTCGTACACGTCCTGCGGGACCTGGATTCGCCCCTCGACGCCGGTCGACTCCATCCGGGAGGCGACGTTGACGGCGTCGCCCCACACGTCGTAAAAGAAGCGGGCGGTGCCGACGACGCCGGCCACCACGGGGCCGGCGCTGAGCCCGATGCGGATCGGCACGTGCTCGCCGGTGTGATCGGTCAGCCGGTTCGACACGTCGGCCAGGTCGAGCGCAAGGCACGCCAGCGCCTCCAGGTGATCGGGCCGCGGCTGGGGCACGCCGCTGACCGCCATGTAGCAGTCGCCGGTGGTTTTGATCTTTTCCAGGCCGTGCCGCTCGACGAGCTGGTCGAAGGCCGTGTTGACGTGGTTGAGCAGAGCCACCAGTTGGTTCGGCGTGGTGTGGGCGGCGCGTTCGGTGAAGCCGGCGATGTCGGCGAACAGCACCGAGGCGTCGTCATACTTGTCGGCGACGATCGTGGTATGCGGGTTCTTGAGCCGGGCCGCGATGCTGGTCGGCAAGATGTTGGTGAGCAACGCCTCGGAGCGTGCATGCTCCAGCTCGATCGCTCGCTGGGCCCCCTCCATCTCGCGCTGCGTGTACCACACCGTCGCGATGATCATCCCGCACGCGGCGACCGCCGAGATCGCGAAGCCAAGGTCCATCGCCCAGACCGGCTGTGCCTTGGTGCGTACGGGCCGGACGTAGTTGATCGTGATGATGAGGGCGGCGCTGGTGGTCACCACGAACGAGGCCACCGCGATGTGCTCGGAGCCCAGCACCATCACGGCCACCAACCCGGACATCACGAAGAAGAAGGCGATTCCGGTGTGCGTGCCCATCTTCCAGCCGACCACGATCATGAACGTGTCCGCGGTGGCAACCAGGGTCAGCGGGGCCACCAAATCACCGAACCGGTGCAGCAGGGGAACCAGGGCGAAGATCAGGGCCGTCGCCGCGTTGATCCCCGCGACCGGCCACAGTCGCGTCGTCATCAATTCGATCGCCGCGAAGCTGGCGCAGACCGCGGCGGCCATCCCGGTGGTGATGTTGAGGACTTGCCGCCGGCGCGTCACCCTGTCGGCGTAGTGCCGATCGCGCTCCACGTTCGCCGACTTGAGGTGCAGCAGCGGGCCCCTGAGGTGCGCGGGTGCCGCTACCACCTCGCCGTTCGCGCCTTTCACGCCTTCCACGCCGGGCACGGCGGAAGCCTATCGAACGGGAGTCAGCGCCAGCAGAAATTCGCGCAGGCCGGTCAGCGAATGCGCCGGCAGGAACAGATCGCAAAACGGCAGCGCCGCCGCCATCGAACCGGCCAGCGGCTGAAATTCGCGCTGTGCCGCACGCGGATTGAGCCAGACCAGGACTTCCGCGCGGCGGCGCAGCCTGGCCATCGCGTGCCCGAGGACATCGGGCGGGTCGCTGTCCCAGCCGTCGGACGCGATGATCACCACCGCGCCGCGCAGCAGGTTACCGTCGGGCGGCGCCAGCAGGGCGGCGAGACTGCGGCCGATGAACGTGCCGCCGTAGCGGTCGGTCACCTGCGCGTTGGCGCGTTCCAGCGCCACCTCGGCGGAACGGTGCGACAGCACCGCGGTGAGCCGGGTCAGCGATGTCGAGAACGCGAACACCTCCGGGCGCATCCGCGCTTGATGTAGCACCGCCGCGCGCATCAGATGCAGATAGATCGCCGCGTAGGGCTGCATCGAGCGGCTCACGTCGCAGACCAGCACGACCCGGCGGGGACGCCGGCGGGGGCGCGTGCGCGCCAGCAGCACCTGCTCCCACCCGGTCCGCCGCGACGCGTTGATCGTGGCCCGCAGGTCGATCCGCTTGCCGTGCGGGCTGGGCTCCGACCGCAGGCTGCGGCGCCGAGGCCAGCGCGGCACCGCGCCCTCCAACCACGAACCCAGCAGCCGCAGGTCGTCGGCATCGAATTGGTCGAACGGCTCGTCGGCGAGCGCGGCGATGCGGCTGGGTAGCACATCGGGCAGGACGACGCCGGCGGCCGCCGCGTCCTGATCGGCCGCCCGGCGGGTGACCCAGGGCAGCCGTGCCCCGCTGTCCGAGCCCGGCTGGGCCGGGCTACTCGCGGGTTGCACGATGCCGGCCGCGGGCGTCTTGGGTCCCGGAATCGGCAGCAGCGACTCGGGCCTTCGGGTGTCACCGGACTGGATGCTGCCGAACACCTCGCGCAACACCGCGTCGAAGGCGGGCAGGTCTTCGCTGCGGTTGACCAGGCTCAGCCTGGCCGCCCAGTACAGCTCCGCTGTGGTGTGCGGGACCAGATGTTGCAGCGCCTGCACGAATGTTGCTTGGCCGCTGGCTGATACCGCGACCCCGCCGCTGCGCAGGCGCGCCACCAGTGCCGCCGCGAACGCCGCCAGGTCGACGCCGCGAAACAGCAGCGGGGTGTTCATGACCAGTTAGCGCCGCCCCAGCCACCAGATCAAGACCAGCACGGCCAGCACCGCCGCCGCGACGGGAGCGTACTTCTGCAGCTGGCCGGCGCCGGTGAGCTCCAGCAGGTCGATGGGGGCGGGCTCGGCGGCGGGCGCGGCGTGGCGGGGCCCGGCGACTTGGCCGTTCGGGGTACCCGGCGCGCTGGCCGTGGCTGGCGTTTCTGGGCCCGCCGGGCTTGCCGAGCCTTCTGAGCCTTCTGAGGCCAGCTTGGCTTCCAGCGACTCCACGAACTGGCCCAGCAGCTTCTCCGACACCTGCTGCAGCATTCCGCTGCCGAACTGGGCCAGCTTGCCGACGATCTTCAGATCGGTGTCGACGGTGACACGGGTCTTTTGACCGTCCTCGTGCAGCTGGGCGGTGACGGTGGCGGCCGCGTTGCCGGTGCCCCGCGCCTCCTTGCCCTTGCCGTCGATGACGGCGCGGTGCTGGGCACGGTCCTGTTCGACGAACCGCACCTTGCCGCTGAATTCGCTGGTCACCGGCCCGACCTTGACCTTGACCTTGCCCAGGTAGTCCTCGCCCTCGTGGCCGATCAGCTGCGCGCCCGGCATCAGCGGGATCACCTGCTCCAGGTCGCACAGCACGTCCCAGGCCTGCTCGATCGGCGCGCTGACGGTGAACTGGTTGGCGATCTTCATAGGTGCGGTCCTCTCAGGTGCGGCTGTATTCGATAAACGCGTCGCGAATCAGGGTACGGTCGTCCGGCGTCTTGGCCAGCGCCCCCAGGCTGGTCAGAGCCGAATCGTCCGCCAGATCGGCCGCCCCCAGCGACACCAGCGCCGCCACCCAGTCGATGGTCTCGGCTACTCCGGGCGGCTTGTCCAGGTCGAGATCGCGTGCGCGCCCCACGAATTGGGTGGCATGCTCGATCAACGGCGCACTCGCCCCCGGCACCGTCCGGCGGATGATCGCGGCCGCCCGGGCCGGCTCGGGGTAGTCGATCCAGTGATACAGGCACCGCCGGCGCAGCGCGTCGTGCAGGTCGCGGCTG
Source organism: Mycobacterium conspicuum (assembly GCF_010730195.1). NCBI lineage: Bacteria > Bacillati > Actinomycetota > Actinomycetes > Mycobacteriales > Mycobacteriaceae > Mycobacterium > Mycobacterium conspicuum. The sequence goes on along the minus strand of NZ_AP022613.1, from coordinate 239,384 downwards.
CGGTTGGAGGTCAGCACCGCGATCGGCAGGCGCTCCGCCGTAAAGGTGCCCAGCTCGGGCACGGTGACCGTGGCCTCGCCGAGGAACTCCAGCAGCAGCGCCTCGAATTCATCGTCGGCCCTGTCGATTTCGTCGATCAGCAACACCGGCGGGATCGGTCCGCGATGCCGCACACAGCGTAGGATGGGCCGATCCACCAGATAGGTCTCGCTGTACAGGTCCGCCTCTTCGATCGCGCCGCCTTTCGCCTCCGCCAGCCGGATGGACAGCAGCTGGCGCTGATAGTTCCAGTCGTAGAGCGCCTCGCTGGCCGTCAGACCCTCGTAGCACTGCAGCCGAATCAACGTGGTGTTCAGCACCGCCGCAAGGGCTTTCGCCGCGGTGGTCTTGCCGACGCCGGGCTCGCCCTCCAGCAGCAGCGGCCGGCCGAGCGTGACCGCAAGGTAGATCGCCGACGCGGTTCCGGTGTCCAGCAAATAGTCCTGCGCGTCGAACTGGCGGATCACGTCGTCGGGGCCCGTGAGGGTCATGCGCCCGCTTTCCCCGCAGCGAACGCCGCCCGACATCCCGGGCCGCAGAACCAGTAGTCGGCGCCTGCCAGTTGCAAATGCTCGGTGGCGGGTCCGATCGGCACCGTCATGCCGCACACCGGGTCGACGGCCTCGGCCGGCCCGCCCTCGGCCGGCGCGCCGTGCCGGGCCAGGCTGCCGTCACGCACGGCGGCAATGATTTCGGCCGCGATGGACACCGCTATCTCCGCCGGGGTCTTGGCGCCGATGCGCAACCCGACCGGCGTGTGGATGCGGGTCCGCTCGGCGTCGGACAGTTCGAGTTCGTTGAGGATCGACGCGCCGCGCACCTTGCTGGCCACCAGGCCGATATACCCGACGCCGTTATCCAGTGCGGCGCGGATGATCTCGGCCTCCGGGCCGCCGTGGCTGGCGATCACCACCGCGTCGGCGTCGGCCAGATCGGTGTCGCGCTGTGCGTCTCGTCGGGCTTCGTAGCCCAGCACGCCGCACAGATCGACCAGCGCGTCGGCGATCGGGGTGGCCCCGTACACCCGGATCAGCGGCGCCGGCAGCTGCGGCGTCAAAAAGATCTCCAGCGAGCCCCCGGACAGGCACGGGTTGACCACCACGCAGGCGCCGGGGGCCTCGGGGAAGTGCACGTCGCCGTCGGGAAGCACGCGCAGCAGCACGCTTTCGCCCGCCTGCAGCACACCCAGCGCCGCCTTGCGCACCGAGTTCTGCGCGCACTGCCCGCCGACGAACCCCTCGATTGTGCCGTCCGCCAACAGGATTGCCTCATCGCCGGCGTGCGCGGAGGTGGGCGGCTGGGCACGCACCACCTTGGCGTGCACGAACGGTGTTCGTGCCGCCAACAGCTGCTGGGCTCGTTCACTGATGGTCATGTGGCTCGCTAGATCGGTGGCCTCGCGCGGCCCTGCATGGCCTCCCACACCCGCGACGGCGTCAACGGCATGTCGGCGTGGCGAACCCCGAACGGCGCCAACGCATCCACCACGGCGTTGACCACCGCGGGTGGCGACCCGACGGTGGCCGATTCGCCGATGCCCTTCGCGCCGATCGGGTGGTGCGGCGACGGCGTGACGGTGAACCCGGTCTCGAGATGCGGCACCTCCAGCGCGGTCGGGATGAGGTAGTCCATCAACGACCCGCCCAGGCAGTTGCCTTCGTCGTCGAAGGCGATCATCTCCATCAACGCCATCCCGATGCCGTCGACGATGCCGCCGTGCACCTGGCCCTCGATGATCATCGGATTGATGCGGGTGCCGCAGTCGTCCACGGCCAGGAAACGGCGCACCTTGACCACCGCGGTGCCCGGATCGACGTCCACCACACAGAAGTACGCGCCGTACGGATAGGTGAGATTCTCCGGGTTGTAGCAGATCTGGGCATCCAGGCCACCCTCGATGCCCTCGGGCAAGTCGCCCGCGCCGTGCGCGCGCATCGCGATGTCCTGGATCGTCACCGCCGCCGACGGGTCACCCTTGACGTGGAATTTGCCCTTCTCCCAATCCAAGTCGGCGACCGAAACCTCCAGCATGCCCGAGGCGATGATCTTGGCCTTGTCGCGCACCTTGCGCGCGACCAGCGCCGCGGCCGCACCGGAAACCGGCGTGGACCGGCTGCCGTAGGTGCCCAACCCGAACGGTGTCTGGTCGGTGTCGCCGTGCACAACCTCGATGTCGTCGGGCGGGATGCCTAACTCCTCGGCGACGATCTGCGCGAACGTCGTCTCGTGCCCCTGGCCTTGGGTCTGAACCGACAGCCGCACAACGGCTTTGCCCGTGGGGTGTACCCGCAGCTCGCAGCCGTCGGCCATGCCCAGGCCGAGGATGTCCATGTCCTTGCGCGGGCCGGCGCCGACCGCCTCGGTGAAGAACGACATCCCAATGCCCATCAGTTCACCGCGCGCACGGCGCTCCTTCTGCTCGGCGCGCAGCGCGTCGTAGCCGATCATGTCCATCGCCTTGCGCATGGTGGCCTCGTAGTCACCCGAGTCGTACACCCAGCCGGTCTTGCTCTTGTAGGGGAATTGCTCGGGCCGCAGCAGGTTTTTCAGGCGCAGCTCGGCCGGGTCCATCTTCAGGTCGAAGGCCAGGCAGTCCACCAGCCGCTCGACGAAGTAGACCGCCTCGGTGATCCGGAACGAGCAGGCGTAGGCCACCCCGCCGGGCGCCTTGTTGGTGTACACCGCGGTCATGTGGCAGTAGGCGGCCTCGATGTCGTAGCTGCCGGTGAACACCCCGAAGAAGCCGGCCGGGTATTTCACCGGCGCCGCGGTGCCGTTGAACGCGCCGTGGTCGGCCAGCACGTTGGACCGGATCGCCAGGATCTTGCCCTCCTTGGTGGCGGCGATCTCGCCGACCATGATGTAGTCGCGCGCGAAGCCCGTCGAGGTGAGGTTCTCGCTGCGGTCCTCCATCCATTTGACCGGCTTGCCCAGCAGCAGCGACCCGACGATCGCGCACACGTAGCCGGGATAGATCGGCACCTTGTTGCCGAATCCGCCGCCGATGTCGGGCGAGATGACCTGGATCTTGTGCTCGGGCAGCCCGGCGACCAACGCGTAAAGGGTGCGGTGCGCGTGCGGCGCCTGGCTGGTTGACCACAGCGTCAGCTTGCCGGTGACCGGATCCAAATCGGCTACCGCACCGCAGGTTTCCATCGGCGCCGGGTGCACCCGGGGGTAGACGATCTCCTGCTTGACGACGACGTCGGCGTGCGCGAACACCGCGTCGGTGGCGGCGGCGTCACCCGTCTCCCAGTCGAAGCAGTGGTTGTCGGTCTTGCCCTCCAGGTCGGTGCGGATCACCGGCGCCGACGGGGCGAGTGCCGTGCGCACGTCGACGACGGGTTCCAGCGGCTCGTAGTCGACGTCGATGAGTTCCAGGGCGTCGCGGGCCGAGTACCGGTCCTCGGCGACGACGAACGCCACCTCCTGGCCCTGGAAGCGCACCTTGTCGGTGGCCAGCACGGCCTGCACGTCGTTGGACAGCGTCGGCATCCACGCCAGGCCCTTGTCGGCCAGGTCGGCGCCGGTCACCACCGCCTTGACCTTCGGATGTGCCTGTGCGGCAGTCACATCGACGCCCGCGATGCGGGCGTGCGCGTACGGCGAGCGCAGGATGGCCAGGTGCAGCATGCCCGGCAGCGTGACGTCGTCGACGTAGTTGCCGCGGCCCCGGATGAATCGGGGGTCCTCCTTGCGCAGCATTCGCCCGTAGCCGCACGGCTTTTGGTCGTTATCCGCGGTGTCTTCCGGTGACGGTGGGCGGGACTCGATGGTCGTCATGCTTGCGCCTCCACGGTTGGGTGCTGCGCGGCCCACTGAATGGAGCGCACGATCGTGGTGTATCCGGTGCAGCGGCAGATCTGCCCGGAAATCGCTTCCCGGATGGTTTCCTCGTCGGGGTCCGGGTCGCGGTCCAGCAGGGCGCGGGCGGTGATCATCATTCCCGGTGTGCAGAAGCCGCATTGCAGCCCGTGGCAGCGCATGAATCCTTCCTGCACCGGGTCGAGTTGGCCGTTAGCGGCGAGGCCTTCGACCGTGCGGACGCTGTGGCCCGAGGCCATCACCGCCAGCATCGTGCAGGACTTCACCGGTACGCCGTCGACGTCGACCACGCACGTTCCGCAGTTGCTGGTGTCGCAGCCCCAGTGGGTTCCGGTGAGCCGCAGCTGATCCCGCAGGAAATGCACCAGCAGCATCCGGGGTTCGACGTCGGCGGTGACCTGCTCACCGTTGACGGTCATGTTCACCTGCATGGCTAGTTTCCTCCTGCACGTACTCGTTCGGCCGCGGTGCGCAGCGTGCGGATGGTCAGTTCGGACGCGAGGTGCCGCTTGTACTCCGCCGTGCCGCGGATGTCGGTCACCGGATCGCAGGCTTCGGCGGCGCGTCGGCCCGCCTCGGCGAAAGTCTCTTCGCTGGCCGGCTTTCCGACCAACGAAGCCGAGAGCTCACGCAGCGCCGCCCGGTCGGGGATGACCGCGGTCAGGCCGATGCGGGCGGCGGCGATCGCATCACCATCGAGCGTGACGGCCGCGCCGGCCGCAGTGACGGCCCAATCGCCAACGCGCCGTTCGACTTTCGCGTACGCGCTGGACGTGTTGTGCCGCACCGGGACTCGGACCTCGATCAGCATCTCGTTGGGCGCCACGGCCGTCTCGTACGGGCCGAGGTGAAAATCGTCGATGCCGATCTCGCGTTCGCCGGACGGTCCGCGCACCAGGCACACCGCGTCGAGCACCTCGCAGACCGTCGTCAGGTCCTCGGCCGGATCCGCCTGGCACAGCGAACCACCCAGCGTGCCGCGGTTGCGCACCACCGGGTCGGCGATTACCCGTTCGGCGTCGCGGAAGATCGGGCACACCGCGGCCAGGCTGTCGGACTCCAGCAGCTCGCGGTGCCGGGTCATGGCGCCGATGCGCACCAGCGTCGGATCAGTGATCACGTATCCCAGCTCGAGCGCCAGGTCGTTGATGTCGACCAGGTATTCGGGGTTGGCGATGCGCAGCTTCATCATCGGCAGCAGGCTGTGCCCGCCGGCGACGACCCGCGCCGTATCGCCCAACCGATCCAGCAGTCCGATGGCGTGGTCGACGCTCGTCGCGCGTTCGTACTCGAAGGGGCCAGGTACTTGCATTGCTGCAGTGTGGGCCGCGTCACAGTCGGCGTCAATGGCGAGTTAAGTAATCGTTGAACTAGCCCTGTACTTGCTCTCTACCTGCGCGTCATGGTGGATTCGGCCCACGATTTCGGCCAGCGGGCGGCCGCCACCGCCCCACCGCCGGGCGATGATGTCGGCGGCGATCGAGACCGCGGTCTCCTCCGGCGTCCGGCCGCCCAGGTCCAGCCCGATGGGGCTGGACAACCGGCTCAGCTCGGCGTCGGTCAGCCCGGCCGCCCGCAGGCGCTCGGTGCGGTCGTCGTGGGTCCGGCGCGATCCCATCGCGCCGACATATCCCACGTTGGGCAGGCGCAGCGCCACCTCGAGCACGGGGACGTCGAACTTGGGGTCGTGGGTGAGCACGCAGATCACCGTGCTCTGGTCGACGGCGCCCGCCGCCGCCTGCGCGGCGAGATACCGGTGGGGCCAGTCGACGACCACCTCGTCGGCCGTCGGGAAGCGTGTCCGGGTAGCGAACACCGGGCGGGCATCGCACACCGTGACCCGGTAGCCGAGGAACGAACCCTGCTGCGCCAGGGCCGCGGCGAAGTCGATCGCGCCGAACACCAGCATCCGCGGGCGCGGGGCGTAGCTCGACACGAAGACCTCCATGCCCTCGCCGCGGCGCTGTCCGTCGGGTCCGTATTCGAGGATGTCACTGCGGCCCACCGCGAGCAGGCCACGCGCGTCGTCGGTGACCGCGGTGTCGGCGCGCGGCGAACCCAGCGACCCCCCGACCGGGCTAGCCGAGTCCGGCCGCACGATCAGCCTGCGGCCGACCCAGTGCGGATCGGGGTGCGCGATGACGGTGGCGACCGCCACCGGGCGGTGCGCGCCGACGTCGTCGGCGATCGCGTCGAGCTCGGGAAACGTCGCCCGCGAAACGGATTCGACAAAGACGTCGATGATGCCGCCACAGGTCAGGCCGACCGCGAAGGCGTCGTCGTCGCTGACCCCGTAGCGTTCCAGCCGCGGTATCCCGGTCCGGGCGACCTCGGTGGCGAGGTCGTACACGGCGCCTTCCACGCAGCCGCCCGACACCGACCCAGTCACCGAGCCGTCGGGGGCCACCAGCATCGAGGCGCCCGGCGGCCGCGGCGCCGACCGCAAAGTTCGCACCACGGTGCCCAGTCCCGCGGTCTCACCGGCACGCCAGATCGGCATCAGCTCAGCAAGCACGTCCCGCACGCCTTTCAACGTAGGCTCATTGAATGACTCCGGCGCAACTTCGGGCCTATTCGGCGGTGGTGCGCCTGGGTTCGGTGCGCGCGGCCGCCACGGAACTGGGCCTTTCCGACGCCGGGGTCTCGATGCACGTGGCGGCGCTGCGCAAGGAGCTCGACGACCCGCTGTTCACCAGGACGGGTGCGGGACTGGCGTTCACGCCCGGCGGGCTGCGGTTGGCCAGCCGGGCCGTCGAGATCCTCGGCCTGCAAGAGCAGACCGCCATCGAGGTCAACGAGGCCGCGCACGGCCGCCGGTTGCTGCGCATCGCGGCGTCGACCGCGTTCGCCGAACACGCCGCGCCGGGGTTGATCGAGCTGTTCTCGTCGCGCGCCGACGACTTGTCCGTCGAGCTGAGCGTGCACCCGACGCGGCAATTCCGTGACCTGATCTGCTCACGCGCAGTTGACATTGCGATCGGGCCGGCTTCTGAGAGTGCGCTCGGTTCCGACCCCTCGATCTTCGTCCGGCCCTTTCTGAAGTATCAGATCATCACCGTGGTGGCGCCGAATAGCCCACTGGCCGTGGGTGTTCCGACTCCTGCGCTGCTGCGTCAGCAGCAATGGATGCTGGGCCCCTCGGCGGGCAGTGTGGACGGTGAGATCGCAACCATATTGCGGGACTTGGCAATTCCGGAGTCGCAGCAGCGGATCTTCCAAAGCGACGCCGCCGCGCTCGAGGAGGTCCAGCGGGTCGGCGGGGTCAACCTGACGATCGGTTTCGCCGTCGCCAAGGACTTGGCCGCCGGGCGGCTGACGCACGTGACCGGCCCCGGGCTGGACCGCTCGGGCGAATGGTGCGCGGCGACGCTGCCGCCGTCGGCGCGCCAGCCCGCGGTGTCCGAATTGGTGCGCTTCATCACCACCCCGCGATGCATTCAGGCGATGATCCGCGGAACCGGCGTGGGGGTGACCAGGTTTCGGCCCAAGGTGCATGTCACGCTGTGGAGTTAGTGGTCCCGCGGACATGGCGCCACCGAGCGTGAACTCAGGGCGGAAAAATCGCCAAATCCACGCCGCCAGTTCACATTCGGCGCAGTCAGCGCACTGCCCGTAGCTCCATATCCGGCGGTCTGTTTAGCCATGCGGTGGCGACGGCGGACCAGTGCGCAACGGTGGCGTACCGCGGCGGGTGAGCGAGCAGCAACCCCGTCGGCGACAAATGCACCGCATCCCAGGATTCGGCGATCGCGGGCCAGTCCGGGTACTTATCACCCTCAACCACAAGCGGATTCGAGTCGATCAGGTCGATCCAATCGCGGGCCGAATCGATGCGCGCGAGGCGAACCCGGGTGATGTCGAAATGGACTTCCCATCGCGGGTCGTTGCGGCGCAGGTTCTCTCCGCACAGCAGCCAAGAATCCTCGTCGTTAAGCGGAGTCGAGGTCCAGAACGAGCCAATGGGCAAGCCATGCCATGGGTCATTGCAGACGACCGGCGCCGCCAGGCTGCTGATCGTTCCCTGATGAATCTGCGGCGAGTCGAGCGTCGACAGCTTCGACAGTGCTTCCAGCGCGGCGGTGGCGAACTGCTGAAGTTCTGTGTAGTCCGGACTGCGCCGCGATACCTCCAGTCGATCGTCGGAATAGAGGTGGCGGCCGACCGCCCAAGTAGCGTCCCGGATAAGCGCTTTGGCGTCCAGGGCACCGACGAACGCGGTGGGCGTTACTCCACTGGCGCGATACCCCCACCGAAGCTGCTTGACGAACAAGCGGCCCGGCCCGGTATCGAGCAGAGATTCACCGTTCACCAGGCGCGCCCAAGGTCACCATGCTGGCGGATCCAGGCGTGCATCGCGATGCCCGCCGCCACGCCGGCGTTGATGCTGCGGGTGGAGCCGAATTGCGCTATCGACACGGTGATTGCCGCGCTCGTCCTGGTGTCGTCGGTGATGCCGGGGCCTTCCTGACCGAACACTAGCAGGCATTCCCGCGGCAGCGAGGTCTGCTCCAGGCGCGCGGCCCCGGGAACGTTGTCGACGGCCACCACGGTCAAGCCGGCGTCGGCCGCGAAGTCCATCAGCTCGGCCGTGCTGTCGTGGTGACACAACCGTTGATAGCGGTCAGTCACCATGGCGCCGCGGCGATTCCAGCGCCGGCGCCCGACGATGTGCACGGTGTCGACGGCGAACGCGTTGGCCGTCCGCACCACCGAGCCGATGTTGGCGTCGTGACCGAAGTTCTCGATCGCGATGTGCAGCGGGTGACGACGCGTGTCGATGTCGGCGATGATCGCGTCGCGCGTCCAGTACCGGTAGGCGTCGACGACATTGCGAGTGTCACCGTCGCGCAACAGAACTGGGTCATACCGCGGATCGTCGGGCAGCTCCCCCTCCCAGGGGCCGACGCCGGTGGCCGGCGCGCCCCATTCGGTGGGTCCGGGCTCGCTCACTTGACGGTCCAGACACCGGCGTGGGTGCCGGCGATCGCCACCGTCGCGTACAACAGCGCCTCGTTGATCTCCCCCTGAGTGCACAGTGACGCGTTGACGCGCACCGCGTCCAGCGAGGCGTCGGGCAGGATCAGCACCGAGGATCCGTACGCCGCGCAGGCCGGATTCAGTCCCTTGCCGGGCAGGGTCGGCGAGGCCAGCAGCATCATCGGGCCGCCGCGAGCCGCGGACTCGTCACGGTATCGGGCCGCGATGGCGCTGGCCTCGAGCCCCAACAGCATGTAGCCGTTACCGGTGAACGCCGCCGGGTCGCCGAGCTGCGCCTTGGTCACCGGGGCGCCGTCGGCGCGCCAGGCCGACAGGCTGGTGGTCTTGATCGCCACGCCGGTGTCGTTGCCGTTGATCGGCGGCAGTCCGACCGGAAACGCCGCGCCGTATGCGGCGGTGGTCTTCGGTATCCGGTCGTGCGGCGAGTAGGCGTACACCCCGCGGACGGCACTGCGGTCTTTGAGCGGGCCCAGACACACCGTGCCGGTGAGCCGGTCGGGTGGCGCCGACAGCGGTGCGCTGATGTCGTGCACCTTGGGACCGGCGGCAGCCATCGCCTCGTCGCAGCTGCCGAGCCCGCCCGCCTCCATCGGATGCGACAGCGCACCGTAAAGACCGAAGCGCAGGTCCTCGGGTTTGGCGTGCGAAGCCTTGGGATCCGTTGCCGCGGCGTCGATGTCGATCAGCACGTAGTCGTCGTCCCAGCGCAGGTTCGACACCGACATGTTCCACCCCAACAGCCCCAGCGCCTCCCCCAGCCGTGCGCCCTGAGCGCCGTAGGGCCGAACGGGATGGTTGGCGGTCGAACAGCCGGCCAGGCAGACCAGGGCGAGGAAAAGGCACAGGAGCCGCGCCAGCGCGGTCGCATCCGGCCGAGCAGTTGAGTGTGAAGCCATGGCTTTCGGTGTGTACTGAGGGCGAAGTTTTGCCCGTTTTGGCCGCCGTGGGTTCACACTGAAAACCTTGCGCTCACTCAGGACAACGACTCGAATTGTCGCTCGAAGGCGGACGGGTCACGGCGCGCGCCCTAACCCAGCCCCAGATCGGTCAGGCCCAGCACGCTGCGGTACGGCAATCCCTCGGCTTCGATCGCCTCGGCGGCGCCGGTGGCGCGGTCCACCACGGTGGCCACGCCGATCACCGAGCCCCCCGCGTCTTGCACCGCGTGCACGGCCGTCAGCGCCGAGTTGCCCGTTGTGCTGGTGTCCTCGACCACGAGCACGCGCTGGCCGGAAACGTCCGAGCCTTCGATAAGGCGTTGCAGGCCATGGGTTTTCGTCGACTTCCGCACCACGAACGCGTCGATGGGACGGCCCGGCGCGTGCATGATGGCGGTCGCGACCGGGTCCGCCCCCAGCGTCAGTCCGCCCACCACCGCGTAGTCCCAGTCCTCGGTGAGTTCGCGCATCAGCGTGCCGATCAGCGCGGAGGCCCGATGGTGCAAGGTGGCGCGGCGCAAGTCGACGTAGTAGTCCGCCTCCTTGCCCGACGACAGCGTGACCCGGCCGTGCACCACCGCCAGGGTGCGCACCAGTTCGGCGAGCTCGCGGCGCAAAAGCTCAGGTTCGGCCATTGGCGCCCCCGGCTAGTTTGACCGCGGCCCGCAGCAGACCGCGCGGAACCAGTCGCCCCGCGCCGACAATCGCCTTGTACTGGACGCCCGGGATGCTGATCAGCTTGCCGGCGGCGATGTCGGCCAGGCTGGCGCTGACCACGTCGTCGACGTTGAGCCACAAAAACGACGGCGTCTTGGCCATGTCGATCCCGGCCCGGACGTGAAATTCGGTGCGCACGAACCCCGGGCACACCGCGTGTACGCCGACGCCGGTGCCGTGCAGCTCGGTGGACAAGCCCTCAGTGAACGAGATCACCCAAGCCTTCGACGCCGAATACGTCGCCGCGCGTCCCGGCACCAGCCCGGCGACGCTGGCGATGTTGATGACGGTGCCGGCGCCGGCGCCGAGCATCGCCGGCAGCGCGGCGTGCGTCAAGCGCAGCACCGCGGTCACGTTGACGTCGAGCTGCGCCTGCAGCCGCGCGGGATCCGTCGTCCAGAATTCGCCGGACGTCCCGAAACCGGCGTTGTTGACCAGCACCTGCACCCCCGCGGCGAGCCGGTCGGCGACCTTGTCACGACCGGCGGCGTCGGCCAAATCCGCGGGCAGAACCTCGATCTGGCCCCCGTCGCCGCGCAACTCGTCGGCCAGTTTCTGCAGGCGGTCGACGTCGCGGGCGACCAGCACCAGGTCGTAGCCGTCGCGCGCATAGCGCCGGGCATAGCCGCCGCCGATACCCGAGGTGGGCCCGGTGATCAGGGCGATCGGACGCGGCACGCTGTCAGTGCGGGTAGTGGCCGGCTTGGTTGCCGTTGCGCCCCACCGGCGGCGGGCGGCGCACGCCCTCGGGGCGACCCTCCTCGCGGCGCAGCGGCTCCGGGGCGCGCCGGGCCGCGTCACCGAGGAACCCGGCAACATCATGCTCGGGACGGCGCTGCGGCAACTCGGCCCGCCCGGCCGGGGCCAGCGGACGGCTGGGCGCCGCATTGCGCAACGCCAGCGGTGCCCCCGTCTCCTCCGCGCTTTCCGGCGGCAGCGGCGGCAGCACCCGCAGCAGGTCGTTGAACTGGCGCACGGTGCGCAGGCCGTCGTCCCACTGGGTGCGGGTGCTGGAGATCGGCATGGCGACCAGCGTCCAGTTCTGCTCGTTCCACATGATCTCGGCGCAATCCGGCGCGGTGTGCGCGAAGGTGACCATGCGCCGGTCGCAGGCCCGGCGGGCGGCGTCCAGATTGGTGGAGTACACCATCCGCGGCCCGATCGCGCCCAGCAGCCAAATGTCGTTCTCCCGTGGCTCTTTCAGCCCCTTGAGGCGTAGGTCGACGACGACGTTGGTGCCCACCTTGCGGTGCAGGGCGATCACCGTGGCGACTTCCTCGAGGTCGAAGATGTAGACCGCCTCGCCGCGGATCTGCCCGAGCACGACGTTGTGGGCGGGTACGTCACCCACCGTCGACATCACGCCGCGCTTCCAACGCTTGAGGATGTCGGTGGACTCGCGCTCGTAGTCGAATCCGTGCGACCGCGCCCACGATTTGCGCCGCCTGCTGCGACCCCGGCGTCGATCGATATCGACGTACAGCAACACCACCGCACCGACGAAGCACAGCGCGGACAGCGTGAACCAGAGGGGGACCATCCCAAACAGGGTATCTGCTGTTCCGCCGGAACCGACAACGCGACCGGGTCACAACCGAGTTACAGCCTGGCACCGTCCGGCCGCGCCTCGCCGCGGCCGCCCGGCGGCCGGACTAGCCCAACACCAGCGAGTCCCCGTCGGGGCTCACGTTGACGGGAACGACGTCGCCGTCGTGCACCTCGCCGGCCAGCAGCAACTTCGCCAACTGGTCGCCGATCGCCTGCTGCACCAACCTGCGCAACGGCCGCGCGCCGTACACGGGGTCGAACCCGCGCTGCGCCAGCCACTTCTTGGCCGGCAGCGACACCTCGAGCTGCAGCCGCCGTTGGGCGAGCCGCTTGGCCAGCTGCTGCAGCTGGATGTCGACGATCTGCACCAACTCCTCGGGGTTGAGCCCGTCGAAGATCAGCACGTCGTCGAGGCGGTTGATGAACTCCGGCTTGAACGCCGAGCGCACCGCCGCCATCACATGCTCCTCGTTGCCGCCCGACCCGAGGTTGGACGTCAGGATCAGGATGGTGTTGCGGAAGTCGACCGTGCGGCCCTGCCCGTCGGTGAGCCGGCCCTCGTCGAGGACCTGCAGCAGCACGTCGAAGACGTCCGGGTGGGCCTTTTCGATCTCGTCGAACAGCACCACCGTGTAGGGCCGCCGGCGCACCGCCTCGGTCAGCTGGCCGCCCTGGTCGTAGCCGATGTAGCCGGGGGGCGCGCCCACCAGGCGGGCCACCGAGTGCTTCTCGCCGTACTCGCTCATGTCGATGCGGACCATCGCCCGGTCGTCGTCGAACAGGAAGTCGGCCAGCGCCTTGGCCAGCTCGGTCTTGCCGACGCCGGTGGGGCCCAGGAACATGAACGATCCGGTGGGCCGGTTGGGGTCGGCGACCCCGGCCCGGCTGCGGCGCACCGCGTCGGAGACGGCCTGCACCGCCTTCTTCTGCCCGACGACGCGCCTACCGAGCTCGTCTTCCATGCGCAGCAGCTTGGCGGTCTCGCCCTCCAGCAGCCGGCCGGCCGGGATACCGGTCCATGCCGACACCACGTCGGCGATGTCGTCGGGTCCGACCTCTTCTTTGAGCATGACGTTCTCGCGGGCCTCGGCCTGGGGCAGCGCGGCCTCGAGCTTCTTTTCCACCTCGGGGATGCGGCCGTAGCGCAGCTCGGCGGCCTTGGCCAGGTCGCCGTCGCGCTCGGCCCGCTCGGACTCCCCGCGCAGAATCTCCAGCTGCTCCTTGAACTCGCGAACGGTGTCGATGGCGTTCTTCTCGTTCTGCCAGCGGGTGGTCAGCTCGGCCAGCTTCTCCTTCTGGTCGGCCAGCTCGGAGCGCAGCTTTTCCAGCCGCTCCTTGGACGCGTCGTCCTCCTCCTTGGCCAGCGCCATCTCTTCGATCTCCAGCCGGCGCACCAGCCGCTCCACCTCGTCGATCTCGACGGGGCGGGAGTCGATCTCCATCTTCAGCCGGCTGGCGGCCTCGTCGACCAGGTCGATGGCCTTGTCCGGCAGGAAGCGGGCGGTGATGTAGCGGTCGGAGAGCGTCGCCGCGGCAACCAGCGCGGAGTCGGTGATGCGCACGCCGTGGTGCACCTCGTAGCGGTCCTTCAGCCCGCGCAGGATGCCGACGGTGTCCTCCACCGACGGCTCGCCGACGAACACCTGCTGGAAGCGGCGCTCCAGCGCGGCGTCCTTCTCGATGTATTTGCGGTACTCGTCGAGCGTGGTGGCGCCGACCAGGCGCAGCTCGCCGCGCGCCAGCATCGGCTTGATCATGTTGCCGGCGTCCATCGCGCCCTCGCCGGTCGCACCGGCGCCGACGATGGTGTGCAACTCGTCGATGAACGTGATGATCTGGCCCGCCGAGTTCTTGATGTCGTCGAGGACGGCCTTGAGGCGTTCCTCGAACTCGCCACGGTACTTGGCGCCGGCCACCATCGAGCCCAGGTCCAGGGAGATGACGGTCTTGTCGCGCAGGCTCTCCGGGACGTCGCCGGCGACGATGCGCTGGGCCAGGCCCTCGACAATCGCGGTCTTGCCGACGCCGGGCTCGCCGATGAGCACCGGGTTGTTCTTGGTGCGCCGGCTCAATACCTGCACGACGCGGCGGATCTCGTTGTCGCGCCCGATGACCGGGTCGAGCTTGCCCTCCTTGGCGCGCGCGGTCAGGTCGGTGGAGTACTTCTCCAGCGCCTGGTAGGTGGCCTCGGGGTCAGGACTGGTGACCCGGGCGCTGCCGCGGACCTTCTCGAACGCCTCCCGCAGGGCCTGCGGGGAGGCGCCGTGCCCGGTCAGCAGCTTGGCGACGTCGGAGTCGCCGGTGGCCAGGCCCACCATCAGGTGCTCGGTGGAGACGTATTCGTCGTCCATCTCGGTGGCCAGCTGCTGGGCGGTGGTGATGGCGGCCAGCGATTCGCGCGACAGCTGCGGCTGCGAGCTGGCGCCGCTGGTCTGCGGCAGCCGGTCCAGCAGGCGCTGCGCTTCGGCGCGAATGGTCGCGGGCTCCACGCCGACAGCCTCCAGCAGCGGCGCGGCGATGCCGTCGTTCTGCGTCAGCAGCGCCAACAGCAGATGAGCGGGCCTGATCTCGGGATTGCCGGCGGATGAGGCCGCCTGCAGCGCCGACGTCAGGGCCGCCTGCGTCTTGGTCGTCGGGTTGAAAGAGTCCACGGAACCTCCGTTCGGAGTGTGTAGGGAAAATGCTTGTCGCGTTGTTCAACGCCGTCAAGGTTGAGTCTGTTCCGCTCAACTCTAATGAATTTTTCCCATCCGTGGGGGGCAGGCTGGGGCGACCTACCCCTCTTGGCCGTCTTGGCCGAACAAGAGCCCGCGGTGACCGCCCGTACCGGGGGTGCCGCCGTTGACGGCGTGTCCGCCGTCGCCGCCGTTGCCGATCAGCCCGATGGCGTTGCCGCCGTCGCCGCCGTTCGCGGCGCCCGTGCCCACATCGACGGCGTCGCCGCCGCGACCGCCGTTGCCGAACAGGATTCCGCCGTCGGCGCCGGGCTGCCCGGATCCGCCGTCACCGCCATTGCCGATCAACGCACCAGCCGCTCCCGCCATGCCGCCGGTCAGGCCGTTGGCACCGCCGTCGCCGCCGTTGCCGAAGAAGTAGGCGTAGCCGCCGTTGCCCGCGACGCCGTTCTGGCCGTTGGGGCCGCCCACCTGGGCGTCGCCGCCGTCACCGCCGCTGCCGATCAGGCCCGCGTTGCCGCCCCAGCCACCGCTGCCGCCGACGCTGCCGTCACCGAAGGCGAGGCCGCCGTCGCCGCCTCGGCCGCCGTGGCCGACCAGCGTGCCCGCGTCGCCGGCGGACCCGCCGTCGCCGCCGGAGCCGTTGGCTGAGGTGCCGCCGTCGCCGCCGTCGCCGCCGTCGCCGAACACGCCGGCGGAGCCGCCTGCACCGCCGCTGGCGGCCAGGCCGGACGGGGTGCTGCCGCCGGCCGCGCCGTTGCCGCCGTTCCCGATGAACCCGCCGGACCCGCCGCTGCCGCCCGCCGTGGGCGTGGCGCCGCTGAAGCCGAGCCCGCCGTTACCGCCATTGCCCCAGAATCCGGCGTCGCCGCCGTTGCCGCCCGACTCAGTCGCGGTGCCGGGCCCGCCGTCACCACCGTTGCCGAAGAAGATCCCGGCATCGGCCCCGCGCTGGCCGGATCCGCCGTTGCCGCCGTTACCGACGAACGCCCCGGCGTGCCCGGCGAGTCCGCCGGAGCTGCCGTTGAGGCCACCGTTGCCGCCGTTGCCGACCAAGCGGGCGTAGCCGCCGTTGCCGGCGACGCCGTTCAGGCCGCTGCCGCTGCCGGCCTGGGCGTCGCCGCCGTTGCCGCCGCTGCCGATCAGCCCGGCGTTTCCGCCCCAACCTCCGTCGCCTCCGGTGCCGGCCGCGCCGGCGGCGGTGCCGCCGTCGCCGCCGTGACCGCCGCGTCCGATCAACGTTCCGGCGTCGCCGCCCGAGCCGCCGCCACCGCCTGAACCGTCGGCCGAGTTGCCGCCCATGCCGCCGTTGCCGCCACCGCCGCCATACAGACCGCCGGCGCCGCCGGCGCCGCCGAAGGCGCCGGTTCCGGAGGTCGCGCTGCCGCCGGCCCCGCCGTCGCCGCCCCTACCGAACAGGAATCCTCCGTGCCCGCCGCTGCCACCGTTGGTGGGTGTCGCGCCGCTGAAGCCGGCCCCGCCGTTTCCGCCCCTTCCGAACAACCCGGCATCGCCGCCGTCGCCGCCCGCCTGGGTCGAGGTGCCGGCACCGCCGTTGCCGCCGTTGCCGATCAAAATGCCGCCGTCGCCGCCGTTCTCGCCAGGCCCACCATTGGCGCCATTGCCGATCAGCGGCCGGCCCACGAGCGCCTCGGTGGGCTTGTTCACCGCGTTCAGCATGGCCAGTTCGGCGTTGGCGGCCTCGGCGTGGACATACGCGGCCGCGCCGCCATTCATCAGCTGCACGAACTGGCCGTGGAACGCGGCGGCCTGGGCGCTGAGCGCCTGGTAGGCCCGCCCGTGCTCAGCAAACAATGTGGCGATGCGCGCGGACACCTCGTCGGCGCCCGCCGGGAGCAGCGCAGACGTGGGTAAAGCCGCCGCGTTGCTGGCCTCGCGCAGGGTCGATCCAAGGTTAGCTAGATCTGAAGCCGCCGCTGCGAGGAATTCCGGCGCCGCGATCAAAAACGACATGTCGCACCTCCATTGGCACACAAATGGCGGCTCGGCCACCCGGCCGAGTCGTCGCTCGATAGTCGCTAGGCGGGATCATAAACCCTTCTTACCGCCCAGTAACAGACCTTTTTTACGCACGAGTCAGATAGTGCCGTGCGCGCGAACCCGCATCCGGTGCTAGCTAACGTTTGAAATGGTCGTCAGGCATGGCACGTCTCAGCCCCTCCGCCCGCCGTGGCTGCCGTCCGCCGGGGGAACGGGGCCGCAGCGTCGCGAGCCTAGAATCGGGCTTCGTGGGCCTAGAGGACCAGGATGCGTTGCGGGTGTTGCGCGACGCCTTCGACGTCGAACTGGTCCACCGCTTCTACACCCACTGGTTTGCTCTCGACGTCTCGGTGCGCGACCTATTTCCCCCCGAAATGGATGGCCAGCGCGCGGCTTTCGTCCACGCGATGGCGTGGGTGTACGGCGAACTGGTAGCGCAGCGCGCCGAGGAACCGGTCGCGTTCCTCGCCCAGCTTGGCCGCGATCACCGCAAATTCGGTGTGTTGCCAAGGCATTACGACACGTTGCGGCGCGCCCTGTATGCGACGCTGCGCAGCCACGTCGGCGAGGCCTGGACCGCCGCGATCGACGCCGCGGCCGATCAGTCGCTGAACCTGATCACCGGCGTGATGAGTGGCGCCGCCGACGCCGAGCCCGGACCCGCCTGGTGGGACGGCACCGTCGTCGAGCACATCCGGGTGTCGCGCGATCTCGCGGTGGTTCGGCTGCGGCTGGACCGCCCGATGCACTATCACCCGGGCCAGTACGTCAATGTCCATGTGCCGCAATGCCCGCGCCGGTGGCGCTACCTCAGCCCGGCCATTCCAGCGGACCCGGACGGCGGGATCGAGTTCCACGTTCGCCTTGTTCCCGGCGGCCTGGTCAGCACCGCTGTCGTCAACGAGACCCGGCCCGGTGACCGGTGGCGGTTATCGAGTCCGCACGGTGGCATGCGGGTCGACCGCGACGGCGGCGACGTGCTGATGGTGGCGGGCAGCACCGGCCTGGCGCCGCTGCGGGCGCTGATCATGGACCTCAGCCGCTACGGGGTGAACCCCAGGGTGCACCTGTTCTTCGGTGCGCGGTATCGCTGCGAGCTCTACGACCTGCGCACGCTGTGGGAGATCGCGGCGCACAATCCGTGGCTGTCGGTGTCGCCGGTCGCCGAGTACAGCCAAGATCCCTCCTGGGCGGCCGACTACCCCGACGTTTCACCACCGCGTGGCCTGCACGTCACCCAAACCGGCCAGCTGCCCGAGGTGGTCACCAAATATGGTGGCTGGGGCGACCGGCAGATCCTGATCTGCGGCGGCCCGGCCATGGTGCGCGCGACGGAGGCCGCGCTGATCGCCAAAGGCGCACCGCCGGAACGCATTCAGCACGACCCACTATCGAGGTAGGCCATGCACACAGTCACACTGACCGACCCGTCGTCGTCGGTCGCCGCTCAGTTCGTGCCCGAAGCCGGGATGATCGGCATCTCGCTGACCGACGAAGGCGTGGAACTGCTCGGCCAGCGGCGCGGCCTGGACGCCTACATCAGCGCCGGCAAGACGATGGGCATCCCGATTCTGTATCCGTGGGCAAATCGGTTGGGCGCCAACAGCTATGCGGCCGAGGACGCGACCGTGACGCTGACCCCGGGCGAGCACGGCGTGCGCGCCGACCCCAACGGGTTGCCGATCCACGGGGTGCTCGCGGCCTACGACGGTTGGCGGGTGATGACCGAATCGGCCCACGAGCTGGTCGCCGAATTGGACTTCGGCGCCGACCCGGCGCTGCTGGCCAGCTTTCCGTTCCCGCACCTACTGGTGGTCCGGGTGGCGCTGGCCGACCGGACACTGACTGTGCACACCACCGTCGCGGCCACGGCCGACAAGGCCGTGCCGCTGTGCTTCGGTTTTCATCCGTACCTTCAGGTGCCCGAGGTGCCGCGCGCGCAGTGGACCATCGAAACACCTGCGATGCGGCACCTGGCGGTCGATGACCGCGGGCTGCCGACCGGCGAGAGCTCTGCTCAAGATGGCGGCTTGGAAGTATTGGGCGACAAGGCTTTTGACGACGGCTACGACCAGCTGGCCGACGGCGCGGTCTTCGCGGTCTCCGGCGGCGGCCGCCGCATCGAGGTGCGCTTCGACTACGGCTTCCCGGCGGCGCAGATCTTCGCTCCCCCGGCGGAGGACCTGGTGTGCTTCGAGCCGATGGCCGCGCCAACCGACGCGTTGCGTCGCGGCGGGTACCGCGTCGCGCGCCCGGGCGAGCCGGCGGAAGCGCAGTTTTCGATTCGCGTGTAACTGGCCGGACGGGCCGTCCTTGCCGAGCACGCCGCCGTTGCCGATCAGCTGCGCGACGGTCGCGGCATTCGCCTCGCCGATCGTCGACCCGATATTCGGTAAATCTGTGGCCGCCGCTGTGAAGAATTCCAACCGCAATGACAAGTTAGTCTCGGAAACGATATCTCGCGGGCAAAGAGTGTATTCCGGTCTAAACAATTCGAACAAAATTCGCGGTCGATACTGATGAAACTCATAGAAGCCGGCAGATTCCTCAGCGCGGCTTTGCGAGCACGCTGGTTGGCGCGCAAGTCCGCAACCACCTCGGCCAATTCGCGCACCTTCGCCTGAACGCCTCGACATGGTTGTCCAGCCCGATGATGCGCTCCAGTCTGCTGCCTCAGAACCGTGAGCGACAAGTCTTTTGACGACAGTGTCCGGTGTTGAGCGCCACATGAAGGTGCACTTCGACCACAGAGTCCCGGTGAGCGCGCTCCCCCGCGGGCACCCCGGGCGGCGTACCTCGGTCAAGTCAGACGCAACGGGCAGCTGGCCGGCACGGGAAGATTGCGCGGTGCGCCCGGGTCGAGGGCGTCGCAGGGTAATTGTGGCAACGGTTCGTGATTAATCGACTGTCGTTAACTCGCCGTTGGTGCATTGCCCAACTTCGCGATTCTCCATTTGCAAGTTTCCGATGGGCTTTTATATTTTACTCGCGCCCAAGAGTCGCCCATCGTTGTGCGGTCGGTTCAGGTCAACGGAGTTGCGTCATGCCCAGCGCATGTTGCCGAGGTGACGGGAGTTTGAGTTGTCATCGTTGCTGATCGTCAGAGCAGGAGAACTCGAGTCAGCCGCGCAGCGGTTGGCCGCTATCGAGTCGGCGATTCGCAGTGCGCATGGGGCGGCGGTGGGGCCCATTACGCAGCTGGTGACTGCGGCCGACGATGAGGTGTCGGCCGCGATTGCAGCGTTGTTCGGGACCTATGGGCAGCAATATGCGGGGCTGAGCGCCCAGGCAGCGGCGTTTCACGGGCAGTTCGTGCAGACGTTGGCCGCGGGTGCGGGCGCGTATGCCGGCGCTGAGGGCGCCAACGCATCGCCGTTGCAAACGGTGGTCCGCGACCTTCTGGGCGTGGTCAACGCGCCGACCGAGGCGCTGCTGGGGCGTCCGTTGATCGGTAACGGTGCCGACGGCGCGCCGGGCACGGGACAGGCGGGTGGAGACGGCGGGATTTTGATCGGTAACGGCGGCAATGGAGGGTCGGGAGTGCCCGGCACCGCCGCCCATCCCGCCGGCGGGGCTGGCGGGGCCGGTGGGCATGCGGGCCTGTTCGGCACGGGCGGGACCGGCGGCGCTGGTGGGGCGGCGTTCGGCGGGAGCGGTGCCACCGGCGGTACCGGCGGTCATGGTGGCGCCGGTGGCATCTTGGGTGGTTCGGTGGGGCTGGCGGAGCGGGCGGACTGGGCGCTGCCGGTGCGGCCGGTGTTGCCGCAGGCGCGGGCGGCACCGGTGGGGTGGGGGGCGCGGATCGGGCGCTGCTGGGATGGGCGGCGGGCAGTGGTGGCGCCGGCGGGGCTGGTGGTAACGGGGCGGTCGGAGCCGCGGCGACCGGGCCGGGGCTGGCCGGCGGGGCGGGTTCGGCCGGGGGCGCCGGGGGTGGGGGCGCGGATGGAGGGGCGGCGGCGGCGGGTATGGGCGCTGATCGGCAGGTCGGCTCGGTAGGCGGCGATGGCGGCAATGGGGGTGCCGGCGGGGCCGCGGGGGCCGCAGGGGTTGGAGGTTCGGGGGGATGGCTCGGCGCTGATGGTGTCAGGGGCGCCATCGGCGTCGCCGGCGCCGGGGGGGCCGGCGGTAACGGCGGGGCCGGTGACAACGGCGCTGCCGGCGTCGCGGGCGTGACGGGCGGCAAAGGCGCGGCCGGCTTTGCCGGCGGGGCCGGCGGTCAGGGCGGCCAGGGCGGAGCCGGCAATGGCGGCACCAACGGCGCCGGCGGTGCCGGCGGCAACGGCGGGGCCGGGGGTGCGGGCGGTGCAGGCAGCAGCGGTGTCGGATTGACCACCGACGGTGGTGCCGGTGGTGCCGGCGGGGCCGGCGGCAACGGCGGCCTTGGCGGGGCTGTCGGCAGCGGAGGCACCGGCGGGACCGCCGGTCACGCGGGCAACGGCGGTACCGGCGGTGCCGGCGGTAACGGCGGAGCCGGGGACAACGCGACGGTCAGCGGGGCCGCCGGGTTTAACGGCGGCGCCGGAGGCGAGGGCGGTCAGGGGGGCACCTCGGGTGCTGGAGGCATCAACGGCGACGGCGGGCTGGGCGGCAACGGCGGTGCCGGCGGGGCCGGTGCCGACGGGAGCGCCGGGCTGGGCACCGACGGTCAGGCCGGTGGCGCAGGCGGCGACGGCGGAGCAGCCGGCGCCGGCGGAGCCGTCGGCAGCGGAGGCACCGGCGGGACGGCGGGTCATGCGGGTAACGGCGGCAACGGCGGTGCCGGCGGTAACGGCGGAGCCGGGATAGGGACGCGGCCGGGGCGAGGACGGCGGTAACGGCGGTGGACGGCAGTGGCGGGGGTCGGCGGAGCCCAGTGGGCCGGAGTAAGGCGGTCAACGGCAGGCGGCAGCCGGCGGTTCCGGCGGACGGCGGCAATGGCGGCAAGGCACAGCGGGCGGCCGGAATGGTGGATCCGGCGGGTGGAGGGCGGGTGGCGGCAACGGCGGGGCGGCGGGTGGGTCCGGCCGGGTACAAGCGCGGCCGGTGGTAACGGGGGTTATGGCGGGACGGGACGGCAGTGGGGCGGCAGTGGACGGGCGGTGGGGTGGAACGGTGGCGGCGGCGTCCGGCGGGTCGGGGGGCCGCGGCGGGGACGGCGGCGACGGCTACGACCCGTCAACACAGGGCGGCGCCGCCGGCGCCTCCGGTGGTAACGGCGGTGACGCCGGTGCGGGTGGCAACGGCGGGGCCGCGGGCACCGGAGGCACCGGGGTCGGCACGGCCGGCGACGGCGGTGACGCCGGCACCGCCGGTGCCGGCGGCAGCGGAGCCACCGGCGCGGCCGGCGCCAACGGCGGGAATGGCGGCAATGGTGGCAACGGCGCCGCCGGTGGGGCATCCGGTGGTGCGGGCGCGACCGCGGGGGCCGCCTCCGCCGGCGGCAACGCCGGCGACGGCGGAAACGGCGGCGACGGGGCGACCGGCACCAGCGGTGACATCAACGGCACCGCCGGCGGGCAGGGCGGTAACGGCGGTCACGGCGGCAACGCTGGCGATGCCACCGTCGCCAACGGCGACGGTGGGTCGGGGGGCCGCGGCGGTAACGGCGGCGACGGCTACGAACCGCCGACACAGGGCGCCGCCGGCGCCTCGGGCGGCAACGGCGGTGACGCCGGTGCCGGTGGCAACGGCGGAGCCGCCGGCAGCGGAGGACAAGCGGGCACCAACGGCGACGGCGGCGACGCCGGCACCGCCGGCGCCGGCGGCAGCGGAACCACCGGCGCGCCCGGCGCCAACGGCGGCAACGGCGGCAACGGCGGCAACGGCGCCGCGGGTGGGGCATCCGGTGGTGCGGGCGCGAGCGCGGGGGCCGCCTCCGCGGGCGGCAACGCCGGTGACGGCGGTGACGGCGGCGACGGCACGGCCGGTACCAGCGGTGACATCAACGGCACCGCCGGCGGGCAGGGCGGTAACGGCGGTCACGGCGGCAACGCCGGCGACACCACCGTCGCCAACGGCGACGGTGGGTCGGGGGGCCGCGGCGGTAACGGCGGCGACGGCTACGACCCGTCAACACAGGGCGGCGCCGCCGGCGCCTCCGGTGGTAACGGCGGTGACGCCGGTGCGGGTGGCAACGGCGGGGCCGCGGGCACCGGAGGCACCGGGGTCGGCACGGCCGGCGACGGCGGTGACGCCGGCACCGCCGGTGCCGGCGGAAGCGGAGCCACCGGCGCGGCCGGCGCCAACGGCGGGAATGGCGGCAATGGTGGCAACGGCGCCGCCGGTGGGGCATCCGGTGGTGCGGGCGCGAGCGCCGGGGCCGCCTCCGCCGGCGGCAACGCCGGTGACGGCGGCGACGGCGGCGACGGCACGACCGGCACCAGCGGAGACATCAACGGCACCGCCGGCGGGCAGGGCGGTAACGGCGGACACGGCGGCAACGCCGGCGACGCCACCGTCGCCAACGGCGACGGTGGGTCGGGGGGCCGCGGCGGTAACGGCGGCGACGGCTACGACCCATCGACACAGGGCGGCGCCGCCGGCGCCAATGGCGCCAATGGCGGCAACGGCGGCGACGCCGGCGCCGGCGGCAACGGCGGAGCCGCAGGCACCGGAGGACAAGCGGGCAGCGGCACCAACGGCGACGGCGGCGACGCCGGCACCGCCGGCGCCGGCGGCAGCGGAACCACCGGCGCGCCCGGCGCCAACGGCGGCAACGGCGGCAACGGCGGCAACGGCGGCAACGGCGCCACCGGCGGCGCATCCGGTGGTGCGGGCGCGAGCGCGGGGGCCGCCTCCGCCGGCGGCAACGCCGGCGGAGGCGGCGACGGCGGCGACGGCACGACCGGCACCAGCGGAGACATCAACGGCACCGCCGGCGGCCAGGGCGGCAACGGCGGTCACGGCGGCAACGCCGGCGACGCCACCGTCGCCAACGGATCAGGTGGTACCGGAGGCCGCGGCGGTAACGGCGGCGACGGCTACCACCCGCCGACACAGGGCGCCGCCGGCGCGGCCGGTGGTAACGGCGGTGACGCCGGCGCCGGCGGCAACGGCGGAGCCGCGGGCAGCGGAGGACAAGCGGGCAGCGGCACCAACGGCGACGGCGGTGACGCCGGCACCGCCGGTGCCGGCGGCAGCGGCACCACCGGCACGACCGACAACAACGGCGGCAACGGCGGCAACGGCGGCAACGGCGCCACCGGCGGGACCGCCGGCGGGACCGGCGCGACCGCCGGGGCCGCCTCCGCCGGCGGCAACGCCGGCAACGGCGGCAACGGCGGCAACGGCGGCGCCGTGGGCAATGGCCACGGTGGTGGCGGCGGCGGCGCTGGCGGTAACGGCGGCAACGGCGGCGCCGCAGCCGCGGGCGGCACCGCAGGCAATGGTGGAACCGGCGGCGCTGGCGGTCAAGGCGGGCAAGGCAACCACTTCGGCGCCGGCGGCGGCGGTGGCGGCGGCGGCAACGGCGGCCAAGGCGGCGCTGCGGCTGCGGGCGGCGCCGCCGGAATCGGTGGCGGCGGCGGCAACGGGGGCGCCGGCGGCCAGGGTGGCACGACGACTGCAACCGGCGGCGTCGGAGGGAACGGGGGCGTCGGCTTCGCCGCCACCGGAGCTTCCGGTGGCGCCGGCGGTGGCGGCGGTGGTGGCGGCGGTGCCGGCGGCGATCTCTCTTCCACAAACACTGGCGGGATCGGTGGTAACGGTGATGGCGCTGGAGGCCCGGCCACCGCTGGCGCCACTGGCTCCGACGGCGGTGCCGCCGGTGGTAATCCGGGTGCCGGTGTGGGTGCTGGTGGTGGTGGAGGCGGCGGCGGTGGCGGGAACGCCGGCCCCGGTGGGAGCGGCGGCGGCTCCGCTGGCCCCGCCCACCAAGGCACCCACGGCCTGGGCACCGGTGGTGACGGTGGCGGCGGAGGTGGCGCCGCGGGCAACGCGGGCGCCCTAGGCGGCTCGAACTAGTCCTGGTAAGCAGGGAGGTTCGCGCGAGCAACGACGGCAATTACCCGGCACGGAATCCGGAGCCAAGTGCGTCGTCGAGCTGACCGTGAAGCATCAGCGGACGAGGGCTGCCCAACCGGCCGCGCGCAAATCAGCGAGACTTGCGGGGTTGCCAGACCACCAGCGCGGTGCTCTTGGGCACCACCGCGACCTCGCGACGCTGGTTGGCGCGCAAGGCCGTAACCTCTTCGGCCAACTCGCGCACCTTCGCCTGCAACGCCTCGACCTGGTTGGTCAGCTCGATGATGCGCTTGATGCCGGCCAGGTTGACGCCCTCGTCCTGCGAGAGCCGTTGCACCTCGCGGAGCAAGTCGACGTCATTCTGCGAGTAGCGCCGTCCCCCACCGGATGTCCGGCTCGGGCTGACCAGCCCGAGCCGATCGTAGGTCCGCAGCGTCTGCGCATGCATGCCGGCCAACTCGGCGGCCACCGAGATCAGAAACGTCCGCGCCTCAGAATGCTTGGGATTCTTCGCCATCAGCGATTACCTGCCCATCCCGCGCGGGGATCGAAGCCGCTCGCCCGTTCGGCCGCCGCGTAGGCCTGCAACGCCTCCTCGGCGGAGCCCTGGACATTCGGCGGGACGGCCACCTTTACGGTGACCAACAAGTCCCCGCTGCCACCGCTGCGCTTGGGCACGCCGCGTCCACGCACCCGCAGGATGCGGCCGTCGGCCGTGCCCTTCGGCACCCGCACACCGACCGTGCCATCTAACGTCGGCACCGAAAGCGTTGAGCCCAAAGCCAATTCGGTGAAGCTGACCGGAACGGTCACGGTGAGGTCGTCGCCGTCGCGCCCGAACACCTTGTCCGGCCGCACATGCACGGTGACGTACAGGTCACCCGACGGGGCCCCACGCAGCCCGGCCTCGCCCTGCCCGGCGAGCCGGATGCGTTGTCCGTCTTCGACTCCCGGCGGTATCCGCACGTTGATGGTGCGCGTGCGGGTGGTGACACCGGTGCCCTTGCACTCGTCGCAGGGGTGCTCGATGATCGAGCCGCTGCCCCGGCAGTCGGCGCAGGGTTCGGAGAAGCCGAACGCACCCTGGTTGCGGTTGATCACACCCGCGCCATTACAGGTGGGACACACTTTCGGGCTGGTGCCCGGCCGGGCGCCGCTGCCATGGCAGTTGGTGCACGGCGCCGGACTGGTCAGCCGCAGCGGCATCGCGACGCCCTTGGCGGCCTCGATGAAGTTAAGTTCGGTCTCGGTCTCCAAATCGTTGCCGCGACGAGGCCGGCTCGGACGCGTCCTGGCGCCGCCTCCGAACAGCCCACCGAACAGGTCGCCGATGTTGGCGCCGCCGGTCCGCCCGGCGGCGTCGAACAAATCGTTGAGGTTGAACTCGGCGCCGTCACCGCCCACGTTGAATCCACCGAAGCCGCCGCCGTCAAATCTGCGGCCGCCAAAGCCCCCGCCGGCGAACAGCCGACGGGTTTCGTCGTACTCCTTGCGCTTAGCCTCGTCGGACAACACGCTGTAGGCCTCGGACACCGCCTTGAACCGTTCGGCTCCACTCGGGTTCTTGTCCGGATGCAGATCCGAGGCCAACTTGCGGTAGGCCGTCTTGATGTCTTTCTGGCTGGCGTCAGAGGAGACGCCCAGCTCCTTATAGAAGTCTTTTTCGACCCATTCACGCTGGGCCATGCCGCGTCACCTCCTTACCCCTTCTTGTCGATTCTGAGCCCTATTCGGCTGTGGTGTCGTCGTTATCGGCCGTGTCGGACTGCTCCGCCTGCTCGACGACCTCGCCGACCGTGTCGACCGTGTCGACGACCCCGACCAGCGCGTGCCGCAGCACGTTGTCACCGAGCTTGTATCCGTGGCGCATGACCGTGCCGATCACCGGCCTCGAGCCCTCGCCGCCGTCGCCCTCGTGCTGCACGGCTTCGTGCAGCACGGGATCGAAGTCCTCGCCCTCGGCCCCGAACGCCGTCAGGCCGAGCCCGGACAGCGCGCCGTCGAGCTTGTCGGCGACCGACTTCAGCGGACCCGATTCCAAATCGCCGTGCTTGCGGGCCCGATCGAGATCGTCGAGCACGCCCAGTAATTGGCTGACGACGGCGGCCTTGGCTCGGTCCGCCGCCGCCTGCTGGTCGCGCAGCGCCCGCTTGCGGTAGTTGGCGAAATCGGCTTGCACCCGCTGCAGATCGGCGGTCAGCTCGGCGACTTTGTCGCCCGCGGCTGCGCCCTCCGGTGCGGCGGCCGGCTCCGCCCCTCCCGCTGCCCCTCCCGGTTCACTGGGAGGGGCATGCCGGACTTCGCCGGTCTCGGGATCGATGCGCCGCTTGTCGGTGACCGTTACCTGTTCCGGATTCCGTTCGGTCACTTGGCCTCCCGGTCGTCGTCGACCACCTCCGCGTCCACGACGTCGTCAGCGGAGCCCGCCTGCGAGCCGCCGGCGTCGCCGCCCGGAGCTCCCGCCGCGGCGGCCTCGGCCTGGGTGGCCTCGTAGATGGCCTGTCCGAGCGCTTGGGACTCCTGGCCGAGCTTCTCCATCGCCGCCTTGATCGCGCCGATGTCGGTGCCCTCCAGCGCCGTCTTGGCTTCTGCCACAGCGGCATCCACCTTGGACAGGGTGTCCTCGGGGACCTTCGACCCACCCTCGGCCTCGCGCTGCTCCTTGACGAACTTCTCCGTCTGGTAGACCAGCGACTCGGCCTGGTTGCGAACGTCGGCCTCCTCGCGGCGCTGACGGTCCTCCTCGGCGTGCGCCTCGGCGTCCTTGATCATCCGGTCGATCTCCTCCTTGGACAGGCCCGAGCCCTCCTGGATTTTGATCGTGTTCTCCTTGCCGGTGCCCTTGTCCTTGGCCGTGACGTGCACGATGCCGTTGGCGTCGATGTCGAAGGTGACCTCGATCTGCGGGACACCGCGCGGCGCCGGCGGGATGCCGGTCAGCTCGAAGGAGCCGAGCAGCTTGTTGTGCGAGGCGATCTCGCGCTCACCCTGATAGACCTGGATCTGCACCGACGGCTGGTTGTCGTCGGCGGTGGTGAAGGTCTCCGACCGCTTGGTCGGGATCGTGGTGTTGCGCTCGATCAGCTTGGTCATCACGCCGCCCTTGGTCTCGATGCCCAGGCTCAGCGGCGTAACGTCAAGCAGCAGAACGTCTTTCACCTCACCCTTGAGGACGCCGGCCTGCAGAGCCGCGCCGACGGCAACCACCTCGTCGGGGTTGACGCCCTTGTTGGGCTCCTTGCCGCCGGTGAGCTCCTTGACCAGATCGGTCACCGCGGGCATCCGGGTCGAACCGCCGACCAGCACGACGTGGTCGATGTCGGCCACCGAGATGCCGGCGTCGGCGATCACCGACTGGAACGGCTTGCGGGTGCGGTCCAACAGGTCCTGCGTGATCTTCTGGAACTCGGCGCGCGTCAGCTGCTCGTCGAGGAACAGCGGGTTCTTGTCCGCGTCGACGGTGATGTACGGCAGATTGATCGACGTGCTGCCCGACGAGGACAGCTCGATCTTGGCCTTCTCGGCCGCTTCCCGCAGCCGCTGCATCGCCATCTTGTCCTTGGTCAGGTCGATGCCGCTGGTGCCCTTGAACTTGTCGACGAGCCACTGCACCACGCGCTCGTCCCAGTCGTCGCCACCGAGGTGGTTGTCACCGGAGGTGGCACGCACCTCGACCACGCCCTCACCGATTTCCAGCAGCGAGACGTCGAAGGTGCCGCCGCCCAGGTCGAAGACCAGGATGGTCTGCTCCTTCTCCCCCTTGTCCAGCCCGTAGGCCAGCGCCGCGGCGGTCGGCTCGTTGACGATGCGCAGCACGTTGAGGCCGGCGATCTGGCCGGCGTCCTTGGTGGCCTGACGCTGGGAGTCGTTGAAGTAGGCGGGCACCGTGATGACCGCGTCGGTGATGTCCTCACCGAGGTAGGCCTCCGCGTCGCGCTTCAGCTTCATCAGCACCCGCGCGCTGATCTCCGGCGCGGTGTACTTCTTGCCGTCGATCTCCACGGACCAGTCGCTGCCCATGTGCCGCTTGACCGAACGAATGGTGCGGTCGACGTTGGTCACCGCCTGGTTCTTGGCGGGCTGGCCGACCAGCACTTCGCCGTTGCGGGCGAACGCGACGACGGATGGCGTCGTCCGCGAGCCCTCGGAGTTGGCGACGACGACGGGGTCGCCACCCTCCAGAACCGCGACGACGGAGTTGGTGGTCCCGAGGTCGATTCCGACCGCACGAGCCATGGTGATTCCTCCTGATAGTAGAGCTTTTGTCCTGCTGATATATCTGCACGTTGCTGAGTGAACCCCGCTCAAGCCTGCCCGTGGGGGCGCCAGCCTGTCAACTCAGGATTGAGTCTGATCCGCTCAACTTGTTGATCATCCTAACGGCGCGCACCGCCAAGTTGTTCCCGGGGCGGGGAAAAGGCCGGCGTCTAGAGCCGGACGGAGCAAACTGAGCACGTGACCGAGCTCATTGATCGCTCCAAGACAACGTCGCTCATCGAGCAGCGAATCGCGAAGACCACCAACCCGCGCCACCTGCTGATGCTCAACAGGCTGCTGCAGCACGCCACCGGCGAGGTCACCCTGGATCTGGACCTGGTGATGTCGACCCTGACGGCGGACCCGCGCTACGTCGCCTGGGGTGCCCCCGAGGACATGAGCCCGGTGGGACGGCAAGCGGTGCGCGCCTTCTACGAGGACACCATCGTCAAGGGCGGCCAGTTCTACCTCGAATTCGATATGGACCGCATCGTGGTCGACGACGACACCATCGTCACCGAAGGCAACTACCGGTCGCTGTACTACGGCGCCGACGCGGCGAAGCGAGGCTTTCCCGTCGACGACCCGGAGGGCTGCTATCTGCTGTCACTGCGCATGCTGATCGTCTGGCCATTCGACGCCGACGGCTTCATCAAAGGCGAGGAGACCTACAGCGCGGTCACGTCGCCCGATTTCTTCACCAGGGTCGAAGAATCCGAGGTGCCGAAGGAGTTCCGAGACTTTATCGACGCGCGTTAGCCAAAGCGGTTTAGTCTCGACGAGATGACCGACGCCGCCATCCCCGAGGAACTCCGCAAGCGCGATCCGGAATTCATCCGCGCCGTGCTGCCCGCCCTGTGGTTGGCGTCGACGGTGTGGTTTCGGGCCGAGGTGCACGGCTTTGAAAACCTTCCCGATGAACCCGTGCTGTTCGTCGGCAACCACAGCGGCGGTGGCTCCACCCCGGACACATTCGTGTTCCTGTTGGCGTACAACACGTTTTTCACCGTCGAGGGCCGGCCACTGTATGCACTGGCGCACGACACCATCACGGCCGCACCAGGTTTCGGTAATTTGACCCGCAAGCTCGGCGTCGTCCCGGCCGCCAACTCGTTCGCGGAGCAGATCTTCAAAACCGGTGGATCGGCGCTGGTCTACCCCGGCGGGGATGTCGAGGCGCTGCGCCCGTGGCGAGACCGGTACAAGATCGTCTTCTCCGGCCGCACCGGCTTTTTGAAGTTGGCGCACCGGTGCAAGGTGAAGATCGTCCCGGTGGTCGCCACGGGCGGTCACGACACCTTGGTCATCCTCAACGACGGCCGTCGCACCGCCGAGTTGCTGCGGCTCGACAAGTTGGCTCGGGTGAAGAGCCTGCCGATGACGCTGAGCCTGCCGTGGGGTTTGTCGCCGCTACCGCTGCCGCATTTTCCGCTTCCGGCCAAGATCCGCATGCAGGTGCTCGAGCCGATCGATCTGCGCGCCCGCTTCGGCGCCAAGCCGGACTGGGATCACGCCTCCGACTACGTCACCAGCGTCATGCAGGTCGGGCTGTCAAAGCTGGCCAGCAGGACCGTGCTCCCGATGGTGCGGTAAGTGACTCAGACGGTACGCGTTTCCCGACACATCCGACGCCCGGTCGAGGACAGCGGCGCGTTCATCACCGACCCGCACAAGCTGCTTTCCGCGGTGTCCACACTGAGCCGGTGCCGGTTCATCGAATCCTGCAACGACGGGGAACTCTGGGACATCTATTTAGACAGCGGCACAGTGCATTTGGGCGGTCGAGTGCTTATCAGTCCGTCCGACGGCCGCCGGTTACGATGGCGGTCGGTGCGGGGGACGCGGCAATCGTTCGAGGCTCTCGTCGAGCCCGACGGTGAGGGCACCCGCTTCACCATGTCTTTGACGTTTTCGGTCACCGGGTTGGGGATCGCCTGGATCAGCGAGATGATCGGACGCGGTTTGGTCGCGCGCAACCTGGAAGCCATCGCCGAGGAAGTCAGACATCACCTCGAATTCGAGACCTAACGTCGATGCGCCGCACCTGGACTTGGACATTCGATCTGCCACCGGACCAGATCTGGCCGATCCTGGCCGATACCAACCGTTTCAACGAGGCCCTGGGGCTGCCGCCCTACCGGCTCGAGGAGACGCCGCAACCAAACGGCACGGTGGTCCGGCGCGGACGCGAGAAGGCGGCGGGTTTCCTCTTGGAATGGGAGGAGAAGCCGTACGAGTGGATAGCGGGACGGCACTTCCGTCAGACGCGGGTGTTCACCAAGGGCCCGTTTCGCCGCTTCGGCCCGGTGTTCGACCTCGAGTCCGACGGCAAAGGGGGCTCGCGCGTCAGCTACACCCTCGAATGGGAGCCGCTGGGCGTGGTCGGCCGCCTGTCCGGCGCACGGCTCGCGGCCCGGGCGGGCGAGAACGTTAGCAAGCGCGTCCTGGAGGCCATCGACTTTTTGAACCTCGCTCGCGGCGACCCCTCCTCCCGGCGGTTGACGCCCTTTGTGTTGCCGCAGCCCGTGCTGCCCCAGGGCGCGCGCGAGCGCGCCACCGCGATGGCGCGCGAGATCGACCGCAGCCCCTACGGCAACGGACTCGGCGCACGGCTGAGCGAGCTTGTGCTGGAAGGCATGGCGGCCGACCTGACCGATATCCGGCCTAAGGTGCTGGCCGCCGATCTCGGTGTGCCGCCGCGCGCAGCCACCGAGGCCTGTCTGGCCGGCGTAAAGGCGGGGCTGCTCGACATGAAGTGGGGGTTGCTCTGCCCCAACTGCCGCGGAGCCAAGATCAGCGTCGCCACGCTGTCCGACTTGCCGCACGGCGCGCACTGCCCGACGTGCAACATCGACTACGACCGCGATTTCGAGCGCAACGTCGAGCTGACGTTCAAGGCGGCACCGGCGATACGGCCGTTGCCCGACAACTATTACTGCCTGTCGGGGCCCATGGGGACGCAACACGTCGCGGTCCAGGTGCTGCTGAGCCCGGAGGAGCGACGCGCCGTCAGCGTCGACCTGCCGCCGGGCTCCTACCGGGTGCGCACGCTTCACCCCGGCGCTTCGGTGGACGTCGAATACGAGTCCGGGCCGTTTCCCGACGTGCGCATCACGGCGTCGGGGGTGCAAACGCTGGACCCGGTTGGCGACCCCGACAGCGTGACGTTCGTCAACGATGCCGGCTTCGAGCTGGCCGCCCTGATCGAAGACCGGTCCTGGACGCGCACGGCGCTGACGGCGCCAGAAGTGATCTCGCTGCAGGCCTTTCGCGATCTGTTCGCCGAGGCCACGCTGCGACCGGGCGACGACGCCGGCGTCAGCCAGGTCGCACTGCTGTTTACCGACCTGCGCGGCTCGACCGCCCTCTACGAACGGGTCGGCGACGCCACCGCCTACAACCTGGTGCGCGCGCACTTCATGCTGCTGGCGGCGATCGTGCGCGACCACGACGGAGCGGTGGTCAAGACGATCGGCGACGCGGTGATGGCCTCGTTCACCGACCCGGCGCAGGCGGTGCGCGCCGCCCTCGCCATGCAGGCGGGGATCGCCTCCTCACCGCACACCAGCGACCTGGTCCTGAAGGTCGGCGTCCACGCCGGCCCCAGCGTGGTCGTCACCCTGAACGGCCGGCTCGACTACTTCGGCTCGACCGTCAACATGGCCGCGCGCCTGCAGGGCCAGAGTGCCGGCGATGACATCGTGCTGTCCCACGCCGTCGCCGCCGACCCCGCAGTGCAGGAGATACTGGGCGCCGTGCCGCAGCGTCAGGAGACGGTTCCGCTCAAGGGCTTCGAGGAGCCGGTCAGCTTCCTGCGCCTGGTGCCTGCCGTTCGATCCACTGGGTGAGCGCATCCTCCAGCGCGGCCGCGACACCCACGCCGGCACTGTCGGCGGCCCGTTCGAACCGATCCACCAAATCCGCTGGGACGGAAGCATTTACCTTCCGCTTCGGAGCATCCTGTGGCCGGACCACCGGTGGGTGCCGCGCGACGGTCGCTTCCATGGTTTCGCGCAGTGCGGGTATCTCGGCGAGCAGGCGGTCCAGATCGTCGCGCTCGATGCGCAGCACCTCGGACGGCCCCATCGTCGTCACGGTGGCCGAACGCAATTTTCCACGGCGCAGGGCGGATTCGCCGATCACTTCGCCCGGACCCAGCGCCGCGATGCGGTCCTGGCCGACGTACACCCCCGCCTCTCCGCTGAGCAGGATGTAGCAGGCGTCCGACGGGGTCTGTTCACGAATCAGCGGCCATGGCACGGTCCGGGAAATGTGATGTGCGGATTGCACCAGCCGTTCTAGGTCAGCATCCGAGAAGTTGGCGAACGCGGTGAACTCCCGTAGCCGACGGGCATGCTGCCCAACTTCCGTCGCGTCGAACGTCATAGTTGGCTCCATTGCGCGATGTGACCGTGACCCCGGGAGCCTAACGCGATTTTGCAGGCGTTTTCGATATTTGGCATTTCCGCGATGAACCCATGCGCGTCGGTGAACGTGTTCTCTTGGCACCCATAGTGTTAGAGGAGTGACGACCATCAGAACCTCGAGAACCATCGCCCTCGAAGAGCATTACGCGACACCGGGATTCCTCAACGGTCCGGGCAGCTGGCACAAGTCCCGTCCCGGCCTGGCCGAGCGACTCACCGACCTCGGCGACGGGCGCATCGCCGAAATGGACGAGGCGGGCGTCGACCTGGCCGTACTGTCCCTGGTGGCGCCCGGGGTGGAGCAACTCGACGCCCCGGCGGCCGTGCGCACGGCCCGCGCGTGCAACGACGAGCTGGCCGCGGCGGTGCGCCGGTACCCGGACCGGCTGGCCGGTTTCGCCGCCCTGCCGATCAGCGCACCCGACGCCGCGGCCGACGAATTGCAGCGCGCGGTGCACAAACTCGGCTTCGTGGGCGCCGTCGTCAACGGCCATTGCCAGGGCGTGTACCTGGATGATCCGTGCTTCGAACCGGTGCTGGCCCGCGCGGTGGACCTCGACGTCCCGATCTACCTGCACCCCACCGTCCCGCCGGCGGCCGTGATCGAGTCCTGCTACGGCGGGTTTTCCGAGCAGGTCACCTTCGCGCTCGCCACGGTGGGCTGGGGCTGGCACATCAACACGGCCACGCACGTGCTGCGCATCATCCTCGGCGGGGTGTTCGACCGCCACCCCACGTTGCAGATCATCATCGGTCACATGGGCGAGGCGACGTCGTTCATGCTGCCCCGGTTCGACGCGACGCTGCGCCCGGAACTGACCGGCCTGCGGCACCCGGTGAGCACCTACCTGCGGGAGAACCTGCACTACACCTTCGCCAACTTCAACGACGAGGCGACCTACGCGAACCTGGTCGCGCAGGTCGGCGTCGCGCGGGTGGCGTTCTCGACCGACTACCCCTTCGGCTCGATGAAAAATGCGTGCGCGTTTTTGAACCGGCTGCCGCTCGGCACCGACGACCGGGCGAGCATCAGCCATCGCAACGCCGAACGACTCCTGAATTTGTAGCCGGCCACCCCGTTGACGAGCCAGGCACGCGCGGGTCGGTTAGCCTGACAGCCAGTCCGGCGATAGGAGCTCCCGCAATGGCGCCACCCCTCGACGCCGCCGCCGAGCGGCTGACCCGTGAAGACGCCGGCTATCACAAGTCCCTCAAGAACCGCCAAATCCAGATGATCGCCCTCGGCGGTGCGATCGGCACGGGTCTCTTTCTCGGCGCCGGAGGACGGCTCGCGTCGGCCGGACCCGGTCTGTTCATCGTCTTCGGCATCTGCGGCATCTTCGTCTTTCTGATCCTGCGCGCGCTGGGCGAGCTGGTGCTGCACCGCCCGTCGTCGGGATCATTCGTGTCCTACGCGCGCGAATTCTTCGGGGAGAGAGTGGCTTTCGCCGCCGGCTGGATGTACTTCCTGAACTGGGCGATGACCGGCATCGTGGACACCACCGCGATCGCGACGTACTGCCGCTACTGGCACGCGTTCCAAATCGTCCCGCAGTGGCTCCTCGCGCTGATCGCGTTGGTCGTGGTGGTGTCGATGAACCTGATCTCGGTCAAGCTGTTCGGCGAATTGGAGTTCTGGGCCTCCTTGATCAAGGTGCTGGCGCTGGTGACGTTCCTGGTGGTTGGCACGGTCTTCCTGGCCGGCGGCTTCAAGGTCGACGGTCAGGACACCGGCCCGGGGCTGTGGAGCAGCCACGGCGGGCTGATGCCGACCGGGCTGCTGCCACTGGTGCTCGTCACCTCCGGCGTCGTATTCGCCTATGCCGCTATCGAATTGGTGGGCATCGCGGCGGGGGAAACCGAGAACCCGGAGAAGGTGATGCCGCGCGCGATCAACTCGGTGGTGTTCCGGATCGCGGTGTTCTACATCGGGTCGACCGTGCTGCTCGGCCTGCTGCTGCCCTACACCTCCTACAAGGCCGGGGTCAGCCCGTTCGTCACCTTCTTCGCCAAGGTGGGGTTCCAGGGGGCGGGCAGCCTGATGAACCTCGTGGTTCTCACCGCCGCGCTGTCCAGCCTAAACGCCGGGCTGTATTCGACGGGCCGTATCCTGCGGTCGATGGCGATGAACGGCAGCGGCCCGAAGTTCACCATGCCGATGTCGCGCAACGGCGTGCCCTACGGCGGCATCCTGCTGACCGCCGGCATCGGCCTGTTCGGCATCGGGCTCAACTTTTTCGTTCCGCACCAGGCCTTCGAGATCGTGCTGCACATCGCCTCGGTGGGTGTCGTGGTGGCCTGGGCCACGATCGTGGCGTGCCAGCTGAAGTTCCATCAGCTGGCGAAAAGGGGCGAGCTGGAGCGGCCCAAGTTCCGGATGCCGTTTGCGCCCTACAGCGGTTGGGCCACAATGGCATTCCTGATCGGCGTCATCGTGCTGATGTTCTTCGACAAGGTGCAAGGCCCGTGGATGCTGGGCGCGGCGGTGATCGGCATTCCCGCGCTGATCGGCGGCTGGTTTCTGGTCCGCGATCGCGTACGGGCGAGTTGACTCTGCGCGTATGGCGCAAAAGTGCGAGTAGGGCCCGCCACCAACGCAGAGTCAACGTGGGGTGTCGACGTCCTCACCCCCGGCGAGGTCGGCGCAGTCGACGTTTTCCACATCTGGCCGTCCGCGCAGGTATGCGCCCGCGCCCTGATCTCCGGATAGCTGCTCCAGCACCGCCGGCCAGTGCCGGCGCGCGATGACGACGGGATGGCCGGGACGAGCACCGAACCAGGCGCGTGCCAGCCCCGCTTGCGACGACAGCGCACGCTGCAGCACCCGGCGCACCACGGCGGCGCCCACGTCGGGGGTGTCGACGACGTGCAGGACGGCGTAGTCCGCGCCCATGCCCTCGGCGCCGAGCAGGCCCGCCCGAACCGAGGCGCTCAGGCCAGCATCCCAGTCCGACGCGACGACCACGGCCACGCCCGGCGGGGCTGGCACCTGAGCCGCGCCGAGAACCAGGATCACGTCCGTGCAGCCCCCGTCGCACAGCGCGCCAAGGGCGGTCGCAAGCCAACCCTCGACCAGCACCTTCGGCTTGCCGTAGCGCCGGCCGGCGCCGGCGGCCAGCAAGACCCCGACGATGCGGGCCGACGATTCCTCCGACGGCGGTAACGGCACTCTCCTATGATGACATTCACCTTCTCACTAAGTGACAACGCTGGAGCGCCATGACTCAGGACGTGCGAGTGCCCGTTGAGCCCCGGTACGCCGGAACCCGGGTGCCGCGGGTGGAAGACGGCCGCCTGCTGACCGGTCACGGCAGCTTCGTCGACGACATCTCCCGGCCCGGAATGCTGCACGCCTGCTTCGTGCGTTCGCCGTTCGCCCGCGCCCGGATCAACGGCATCGACGCCTCGGCGGCGCTGGACCTGCCCGGCGTGCACGCGGTGTTCACCGCCGCCGACCTCAACCCGGACGTCAAGGAGGCGTGGCACGCCGTCGCGGGCAAGGACGTCCCGGACACCCCGCGCCCGCCGCTGGCCGAGGGCGAGGCCAAGTTCGTCGGGGACCCCGTTGCGCTCGTCGTCGCCGAGAGCCGCTACCTAGCCGAGGACGCGCTCGAACTGATCGACGTGGACTACGAACCGCTGCCCGCGGTCAGCGACTTCACCCGCGCGCAGACCGCCGAGGTGGTGGTGCACGACGCCTACCCCGACAACGTCGCGGGCGGCATGGCCGGAGCGCCGCCGGACGAGGAGATCTTCGCCAACGCGGCCTACACCGTCGAAGAGACTGTGTACCAACAGATTTACGCGCCGGTGCCGATCGAGACCCGCGGCCTGGTCGTCGAGTGGACGGCGGCCACCGGAGAGCTGACGCTGTGGGCGTCCACGCAGACTCCGCACGAGTTGCGGGCGTTCTGCGCGCGGCTGTTGGGCATTGCGGCACAACGGGTTCGGGTCATCATGCGCGATACCGGCGGCGGCTTCGGCCAGAAGGTCGTCCCGATGCGCGAAGACATGTGCATCATGCTGGCCGCGCGCAAGGTCCCGGCGGCGCTGAAGTGGATCGAGGACCGGCGCGAGAACCTGATGTCGGCCGGGCAGGCCCGCCACGTCGACGGCACCGCCCGCATGGCCTTCGACGACGACGGCAACATCCTGGCGGCGGACATCAACTTCGTGCAGGACGTCGGGGCCTATCCGACCCCGTACCCGGTGCTGACGACGGCCGCCATCGGCATGTTCTTCCCCGGCCCCTACCGCGTGCCCAAGTCCAGCTTCAACTACAAGACGGTGTTCTCCAACACCAGCGGCCTGGCCGCCTACCGCGGTCCCTGGCAATACGAAACGCTGGCGCGCGAGATCCTGCTGGACATCGCCGCGCGCAAGATGAACATGGATCCCCTCGAGTTGCGTCGGCGAAACCTGTTGCACGGCAACGAGATGCCTTACGTCAATCCCAACGGCATGCCGTACGATCACGTCGCTCCGATCGAGACTCTGGAGCAGGCCGTGAAAATCCTTGACCACGAAGGCTTTCGGAAGGAACAGCAAGAGGCGCTGGCGCAGGGCCGCTACCTCGGGCTCGGCTACTCGGCCTACATCGAGCCCACCGGCGCCGCCACCGGCCACCTGGGCACCGAAGGCGCCACCATCCGGATGGAGCCGACCGGCAAGATCAACGTCTACGTCAACGGCGGATCGACGGGGAACAGCATCGAGACCACCGTCGTCCAGCTGACCGCCGACGTGCTGGGCGCCCACATCGACGACGTGGCCACCATCCAGGGCGACACCGCCGTCACCCCGTACGGGGCCGGCACCCAGGGCAGCCGCAGCGGCCCAATGACCGCCGGGGCCGTCAACGAGGCCGGGACCATCCTGCGGGGGCGCCTGGTGGCGCTGGCCGCACACCACCTCAAGGTCGCCGAATCCGAAGTGCTGCTGGAACAATCGACGGCCACCGTTCGGGACGATCCGTCGAAGACGGTGTCCTTCGGCGAGCTCGCCTACCAGGCCTACTACTCGCCGCAGCAGCTGCCCCCGGGAGTCTCGTGCCTGGAGGTGACCGCCCGCTTCGCCTCGCCGAACCCCATCCACTGGGCCAACGCCACCCACGCCTGCACCTGCGAAGTGGACGTGACCACCGGCAAGGTCACGCTGCTGCGCTACATCGTCAGCGAGGACGTCGGGCCGATGATCAACCCCGCGGTCGTGGAGGGCCAGATCGCCGGCGGCACGGTCCAGGGCATCGGCGGCGCGCTGATGGAAGACCTGGTCTACGACGACGACGGCAACCCGCTGGCCACCACCTTCGTCGACTACCTGCTGCCGACGGCCACCGAGGTCCCGCCAATCGAATTCGGCCACGTCGAGATCCCCGGGCCCGGGCCCGGCGGGTACAAGGGCTGCGGCGAGGGCGGCGCGATCGGCTCGGTGCCGGCGGTGATCAACGCGATCAACGACGCCCTGGCGCCGCTGGGCGTGACGGTCACCCGGCTGCCGGCCAGTCCCGCGTCGATCGCGGCTTTGCTGACGGGAGACGGCGAATGAAGCCCGCCGCGTTCGACTATCACCGCCCCGACACCGTCGAGCAGGCGGTGGGCCTGCTCGCCGAGCTGGGCGATGACGCGAAGGTTATCGCCGGCGGCCAGAGCCTGGTGCCGATGCTGTCGATGCGGCTGGCCTACTTCGACCACCTCATCGACATCTCCCGGCTGAGCGAGCTGCAGGGCATCGAGCGGCGCGGTGAGGAACTGTGGATCGGCGCGGGCACCACCGAGGCCACGGTGGGTGCGGATGCGCAAGTACGCCAAGCGGTTCCGCTGCTGACAAAGGCGACCCCGTACGTCGGGCACTTCCAGATCCGCAACCGCGGCACCCTGGGCGGGTCGATCGCGCACGCGGACGCGGCGGGCGAATACCCCGCCGTCGCCCTGACCCTGGACGCGGTGATGGAGGTGGCCTCGCCGCGCGGACGGCGCGAGATCGCCGCCGCGGATTTCTTCACCGGCGTGTGGGAGACCGCGATGGAGCCCGACGAGATGCTTACCGCGGTGCGATTCCCGGTGTGGGGCAACAGGTCTGGCTTCGCGGTGCACGAATTCGCGCGTCGTCACGGCGATTACGCGATCGCCGGCGCGCTGGTCGCGGTCCAGTTGGACCAGGACGACCGGGTGTCACGCTGCGCGATCGGGCTGCTGGGACTGGGCAGCACGCCCCGGCGTGCCACCGCGGCCGAGCAGGCCGTCGTCGGCAAGCGGGTCGGCGAGGTGACACCCGAAGAGATCGGCCGGCTCGCGATGACGGGACTCGACGACATTCCGGAAGACCTACAGGGGTCGGCGTCCTACCGAAGAAGGGTCGGCGCCGCAATGACGGCGCGCGCCTGGACCGAAGCAACCCAGGAGGCGGGGGCGAACAATGCATGACAAACCGGTCCACTTGTCGGTCAACGGGACTCCGATCGCGGCCACCGTCGAACCCCGCATGACGCTGGCGGATTTCCTGCGGGACCGATGCGGCCTCACCGGCACCCATCTCGGCTGCGAACACGGGGCGTGCGGCGCCTGCACCGTGCTGGTGGACGGCGCCGCCGTGCGGTCGTGCCTGCTGTTCGCGGTGCAGGCCGACGGCGCGGAGGTCACCACGGTCGAAGGCGTCGCCGCACCGGACGGCACGTTGTCACCGGTGCAGGCCGCGC
This sequence comes from Mycobacterium conspicuum, assembly GCF_010730195.1. Classification (NCBI taxonomy): domain Bacteria; kingdom Bacillati; phylum Actinomycetota; class Actinomycetes; order Mycobacteriales; family Mycobacteriaceae; genus Mycobacterium; species Mycobacterium conspicuum. Next base: position 199,321 of record NZ_AP022613.1, on the reverse strand, counting down.
TGCGGGAATGCCACGGGCTGCAATGCGGCTTCTGCACTCCGGGTTTCGTCATGTCGCTGACCGCGCTGCTGCGCGACAATCCCGACCCGACGGACGCCGAGATCCGCGAGGGCCTGTCCGGAAACTTCTGCCGGTGCACCGGCTATCAGGGAATTGTCGCCGCCGCCCATCGGGCCGCCGAGTCGGTGCCGCAGCGGTAACAGCTTGCCATCGGCGCCGTTCCAAATGCGCGTCACTGCAGTAACTTGCGTAACGTCTTGCGTACTCTTGGCGCGTGCGGTTACTGCATCAGGCACGCTGGGCCCTGCTGGCCGGCGTCATGCTGGTTGCTGGCTGCAGCACGGTCATCGAGGGTAGGCCCGTCGCGCTGCCGGGGACGGGACCAACCGAACCGTCGTTCCCCACCGCGCGGCTGAGCCCCGAGCCGAGCATCCCGACGCCGGCACCCACCGCGGGCCCAGGCCCCACCGCCGGGCCGGCCAACCCAACCGCCCCGGCCGGCGCCATTCCCCTGCCGCCCGACCAGAACGGCTACGTGTTCATCGAGACCAAGTCCGGCGTGACGCGCTGCCAGATCAACAAGGACAGCGTCGGCTGCGAAGCACCCTTCACCAACTCACCCATGCAGGACGGCGAACACACCAACGGCGTCAGCATCACCGCCGGCGGCTCCGTCCAATGGGTGCTGGGCAACCTCGGCGCCATTCCGACCGTCACCATCGACTACCGGACCTACGACGCGCAGGGCTGGACGATTGACGCCACCACCGACGGCACCAGGTTCACCAACAACCACACCCACCACGGCATGTTCGTCAGCGTCGAGAAGGTCGACACGTTCTAGGCGCCGGCGTTACGTTGGTGGCGCCGGATTCCCTTCTCAGCTCAGGATTCTCAAGCCATGGACGTGACCCGACGACGGTTTCTGATCGCCGCGCTGTCGACGGTCGCGATGACCGCCTGGGCCGACGGCGTCGCGTGGGCGTCACCGGACGGCCAGTTCGTGGTGACCCACACCGACGCCGAGTGGCAGAACCTGCTGACCCCGACCCAATACAACGTGCTGCGCAAGGCGGGCACCGAGGCCCCGTACAGCAGCCCGCTCAACGACGAGCACCGCCGGGGTTTTTTCAGCTGCGCGGGCTGTGCGCAGCACCTGTTTTCCTCGGAGACCAAGTTCGACAGCGGCACCGGGTGGCCGAGCTTCTGGAAGGCGCTCGAGAATGCGGTGCTCGAACGCCCGGACACCAGTCTGGGCATGACGCGCACCGAGGTGCTCTGCAGCCGATGCGGCGGCCACCTCGGCCACGTGTTCAACGACGGACCCCGGCCCACCGGCCTGCGCTACTGCATGAACGGCGTCGCGATGACCTTCACCGCGTCGCCCCCCGGCACGGCTGATGAGCAGCGCTGACAGCTGGGATCAGTACCATCGTTCCCGTGGCAGGCAACGGCCCATCCGACGACTTCAACAATCAACAGACCACGAAGGCCGCCTACGGCCTGGAGGAGACCGCCGAACCCGAACGCGAGGGGTTCCAGCCGTCGCCGTGGTATCGCAGTCCCCCGCTGCTCATCGCCTGGCTGCTGCTGGTCCTGATCCTGATCGCGCTGATCGTCTACGGGATCGGCGAGTTGATCGGCGGCAACGAAAGAACCACCCCGGTGCCGTCGACGACGACCAGCACGACCGCGCCGACGTCCACCACCGAAACGACCCCGACGACCACCACCTCGCCACCACCGCCGAGCACCACCACCGAAACGACGCCGCCCCCAACCAGCGAAGCGCCGCCGCCGCCGACGCACCAGCAACCGACCTACCAGCCGACCAATCCGCCGTCGACGAGGCATCACCCGCACCTGCCTCAGCTGCCGCCGGGGATACACCTGCCATTTTGAGTGCCATTTTGATTGCCATTTCGATGCCGTTTTGATCTCCGGCGGCGCGCGTGCCCAGCGTCCGGGCCGCGGTGATCCCGCTATGGTGAGGACGGCGAGCCGACAGCCAGCGATCCGACAAACACAGGGGTAAGCGATATGACCGAGTCGCTGGGGTTGTCGATCGGGGCGGCCAATCTGGTCGCCGCGCGGGCGGGCAGCGCCCCGGTGCGCCGCACATCGGTGTTGACCATCTTCGACCACCGAGCCGGCGAGGTCGGCCTGCCGGAGGAAAACCCGAACCTCAACGAGCCCGGCCTGGTGATGCGGGGATTCGTCGAGCGGGTCGGCGACGGGTCGCCGTTGGTGGCGGCCGACGGGACGAAGTACCTCGGCGAGGCGCTGATGGTCGAAGCGCTCGAGGCGATGGCGCGAACGGTCGGCTACGGCACGCCGATCACCATCGCGGTCCCCGCGTATTGGACCGAGCGACAGACCGCGGCACTGCGCGACGAGTTTTTCGCCCAGCCGGCCTTGGCGCCCGACGGTGTGCCTCCGCTGCTGCTCTCGGACGCCACGGCCGCGCTGACCGCGCTGCGCACCACCCCGGGGTTCCCGACGCACGGCGTCGTCGCGCTGTGCGACTTCGGCGCCGGCGGGACCACCGTCACCCTGAGCGATGCCGGGTCGAACTTTCAGCAAGTGGGCTCGTCCGTCCGCTACCCCGGGTTCGCCGGCGACGAGATCGACCAGCTGCTGGTAAATCACCTGCGGGACAGCGGATCCGGCGCCGACACCGGCGCCACCATGCGGATGGGATCGCACACCCGGCTGCTGGGCGAATGCCGGCGCGCCAAGGAAGCACTGTCGGGTGCCGGTGAGGCGACCATCGCGACGGGCGAGTCAGCTATCCGGCTGTCCCGCAACGAATTTGAGCAACTGATCGCCGGTCCGTTGGATCGTTTTGTGTCCACCGTCGAAGATATCTTGCAGCGCAACGGAATTCGCGGCAACCTGGCGGCGGTGGCCACCGTCGGGGGCGGCGCCAGCATTCCTGCGCTCGGTGCCCGACTGTCCGAACGCCTGCAGGTACCCATCCTCAACACCGCGCAACCCGTGGCCAGCGCCGCGGTCGGCGCCGCGGTGCTCGGCCAGCAGCGGTCGTCGGCGGGCGCGCCGACGGCCGCGGCGGCGGTCGTGGAAGTCCCTGAGCCGACGCAGTTGGCCCCCTCCGCCGCTCCCCCGACCCAGGCGGTGCCCACCGCGTCGGCGCCGCCGGCGCCGCTGGCCTGGTCCGAAGACGCCGACGCGGCCGACGAGCCCGTCCCGTACACCGGCGGCGAACACAGCGGCGAATACGCCCGCGAGGCAGCGGAATTCGATGACGCCGAGGACAACCGGTACGCGGCGGAGGCTGGAACACTGCCCTGGTACAAGCGCACCGCGCTGGTGCTCACCGTGGTCGGCGCCGCGCTGGCCGTGCTGGTGGCGGTGGTGCTGGCGCTGATGACCCGCACCACGCAGAACAACCCGGTCAACACCACCCCGCCGAGCGCGCCCCCACCGACACCACAGACCGTGACGATCACCGCGCCCGACAGCAGCACGTCCACCACGGTGATCATGCCGCCCCCGCCACCGCCGACGACCAGCAACCCGCCGCCGGTGACGACCACCTATGAGCCCCCCACCACCACGTACACCCCGCCGCCCACCACGACGGCCCCGCCGGTGACGACCACCCAGCCGCCGGTGACGACGACCCAGCCACCGGTGACGACCACCCAGGCGCCGCCCACCCGGGAGAGGCCGTTCCCGCGCTTCGAGCCGCCCTGGCGGCGGTGACCACCGCTACTTAGGGCAGCCTTTCTCGCGTCGTGACCGGCGCAGATGTCACTATGGGCAAACTGATTGCACGCGTAAATGAATAGGTATTGGGGAGACTTTCGGTGACCACGCAGACGCTCATCAGGTTGGTGCTGGGCCTCAGCATGACGGCAGTCGTGGGTTTGTTCGCCGCGCGGCGCGTCTTGTGGCTGTTCAAGCTGGTCATGTCCGGTCAGCCGGTGAGCGGGCGCACCGACGAGCTGGGCACCCGGGTGTGGACCCAGATCGCCGAGGTGTTCGGGCAGCGCCGGCTGCTGAAGTGGTCGCTGCCGGGCTTGGCGCACTTCTTCACCATGTGGGGCTTCTTCATCCTGCTCACGGTCTACATCGAGGCCTACGGCGTGCTGTTCCAGCCCAACTTCCACATCCCGATCATCGGCCGCTGGGACGCGCTGGGCGCCCTGCAGGACTTCTTCGCGCTGGCCGTGGCGACCGGCATCATCACCTTCGCGATCATCCGGCTGCGCAGCGAGCCCAAGGAATACGGTCGCAGCTCCCGGTTCTACGGTTCGCACACCGGCGGGGCGTGGCTGATTCTGTTCATGATCTTCAACGTCATCTGGACGTACGCCATCTTCCGCGGCGCGTCGGTGAACGCCTTGGGCGACGAGTTCCCGTACGGCAAGGGCGCATTCTTCACCCACTTCATGGGCAACTTGATGGCACCGCTGGGACACAACGCCAACGAGATCATCGAGACCGTCGCGCTGATGCTGCACATCGGCGTGATGCTGTCGTTCCTGCTGATCGTGTTGCACTCCAAGCACTTGCACATCTTTCTGGCGCCGATCAACGTCACCTTCAAGCGGCTGCCCGACGGGCTGGGGCCGCTGCTGCCGGTCGAATCGGACGGTAAGCCGATCGACTTCGAAAACCCGCCGGACGACGCCTCATTCGGCCGCGGCAAGATCGAGGACTTCAGCTGGAAGGGCATGCTCGACTTCGCCACGTGCACCGAGTGCGGGCGCTGCCAGTCGCAATGCCCGGCATGGAATACCGGCAAGCCGTTGTCGCCCAAGCTGGTCATCATGGACCTGCGGGACCACTGGATGGCCAAGGCCCCCTACCTGCTGGGCCAGCAGACCGCCGAGCCGCTTGAGGGTCTGGACCTCGAGACGGTCAAGGAAGAGGGCCACCACGTGCCCGAGTCCGGCTTCGGCCGGGTGCCCGGGCACGGCCCCGAGCAGGCGACCCGCCCGCTGGTCGGCACCGCCGAACAAGGCGGCGTCATCGACCCCGACGTGCTGTGGTCCTGTGTGACCTGCGGCGCCTGCGTCGAACAGTGTCCGGTGGACATCGAGCACGTCGATCACATCGTCGACATGCGGCGCTACCAGGTGATGATGGAGTCGGAGTTTCCCGCCGAGCTGTCCACGTTGTTCAAGAACCTGGAAACCAAGGGCAATCCCTGGGGGCAGAACGCCGCCGACCGCACCAACTGGATCTCCGAGGTCGACTTCGACGTGCCGGTCTACGGCGAGGACGTCGACAGCTTCGACGGCTACGAATACCTGTTTTGGGTGGGCTGCGCCGGCGCCTACGACGACAAGGCCAAAAAGACCACCAAGGCAGTCGCCGAACTGCTGGCCATCGCCGGGGTCAAGTACCTGGTGCTGGGCACCGGGGAGTCCTGCAACGGCGACTCGGCGCGCCGGTCCGGCAACGAGTTCCTGTTCCAGCAGCTGGCGCAGCAGGCCGTCGAGACGCTGGACGGGCTGTTCGAGGGCGTGGAGACCGTCGACCGCAAGATCGTGGTCACCTGCCCGCACTGCTTTAACACGTTGGGCAAGGAGTACCGACAGCTGGGCGCGAACTACAGCGTGCTGCACCACACCCAGCTGCTCAACCGGCTGGTGCGCGACAAGAAGCTGGTCCCGGTCAGTCCCGTCTCCCAGGACATCACCTACCACGACCCGTGCTACCTGGGCCGGCACAACAAGGTGTACGAGGCGCCGCGCGAGCTGATCGGGGCCGCGGGAGCGACCCTGACCGAGATGCCGCGCCACGCCGACCGTAGCTTCTGCTGCGGCGCGGGCGGTGCCCGCATGTGGATGGAAGAGCACATCGGCAAGCGGATCAACCACGAACGCGTCGACGAGGCGCTGGCCACCGGCGCCGCGACCGTCGCCACCGGCTGCCCGTTCTGCCGGGTGATGGTCACCGACGGCGTCAACGACCGGCAGGAGGAAGCCGGCCGCAGCGGCGTCGAGGTGCTCGACGTCGCCCAGATCCTGCTCGGGTCGCTCGAGTACGACAAGGCGACGCTGCCGGAGAAGGGCACGGCCGCCAGGGAAGCAGAAGCGGCCGAAGAACGCGCCGCCAAGGCGCCCAAGGCTGCCGCGCCCGCCGCCCCGGCCGAGGCGCCCGCGGAGGAAGAAGCCCCCGCAGAGACGGACAAGCCCACCGCAGCCAAGGCCGCGCCCGCCCCCGCCAAGGGCCTGGGCATCGCGGGCGGGGCGAAGAAGCCGGGCGCCAAGAAGGCCGCACCCGCCGCGGAGGCGAAGACGGCCGAGGCACCGGCCGCGCCCGCCAAAGGGCTCGGGATGGCCGCCGGCGCCAAGAAGCCGGGCGCGAAGAAGGCGGCGCCGCAAGCCAAAGCCGAAACCGCGGAACCCGCCGCGCCGGTCAAGGGCCTGGGCATGGCCGCCGGCGCCAAGCGCCCCGGCGCGAAGAAGGCCCCCGCCGCGGAAAAGCCGGCAGCCGAGCCGGCTGCGCCCGCCGAAGAGGCCAAGGCGCCCGCGGCACCGGTCAAGGGCCTGGGCATCGCGGCCGGCGCCAAGAAGCCGGGCGCCAAGAAAGCCGCGCCGGCCCCAACACCGGCCCCAGCGAAGGCCGAGCCCGAAGCAAAGCCGGAAACCCAGCCGGAATCCACGGCCGACAAGGAACCCGCGGAACCGGCCCCGCCCACGGCGCCGGTGAAAGGCCTGGGCATCGCGCGGGGGGCCCGTCCGCCGGGTAAGCGCTGATCACGGTTCGGTAAGAGTCAGCAAATATCGGTAGACAGCAATGGCACCATGGTGAGGTGAGCACCCACCAGCTGCCCGTGCACGCCCCCGGTCATCACCGGCCGCGGTCGTTCGCGCAGTCGTCCAAGCTTCAGGACGTCTTGTACGAGATCCGCGGCCCGATACATCAGCACGCGGCGCGGTTGGAGGCCGAAGGCCACCGCATCCTCAAGCTCAACATCGGCAACCCGGCGCCGTTCGGGTTCGAGGCCCCCGACGTGATCATGCGCGACATGATCCAGGCGCTGCCGTACGCGCAGGGCTACTCCGATTCGAAGGGCATCCTGCCGGCCCGCCGCGCGGTGGTCACCCGCTACGAGCTGGTCGACGGCTTCCCCCGCTTCGACGTCGACGACGTCTACCTGGGCAACGGGGTCTCCGAGCTGATCACGATGACGCTGCAGGCCCTGCTGGACAACGGTGACCAGGTGCTGATCCCGGCGCCCGATTACCCGCTCTGGACGGCGTCGACCTCGCTGGCCGGCGGCACACCGGTGCATTACCTGTGCGACGAGACCCAGGGCTGGCAGCCCGACATCGCCGACATGGAAGCCAAGATCACCGAGCGCACCAAGGCGCTGGTGGTGATCAACCCGAACAACCCCACCGGCGCCGTCTATAGCCGCGAGATCCTCACCCAGATCGTCGACCTGGCCCGCAAGCACCAGCTGCTGCTGCTCGCCGACGAAATCTACGACAAGATCCTCTACGACGACGCCAAGCACATCAGCCTGGCCACCCTGGCGCCCGACCTGCTGTGCCTGACGTTCAACGGCCTGTCCAAGGCGTATCGGGTCGCCGGATATCGGGCCGGGTGGCTGGCCATCACCGGGCCCAAGGACCACGCCGGCAGCTTCATCGAGGGCATCAGCCTGCTGGCCAACATGCGGCTATGCCCCAACGTTCCCGCGCAGCACGCGATCCAGGTCGCCCTCGGCGGCCACCAGAGCATCGAAGACCTGGTGCTGCCCGGCGGCCGGCTGCTCGAGCAGCGCGACGTGGCCTGGACCAAACTCAACGAGATCCCCGGGGTGTCCTGCCTCAAGCCCGAGGGCGCCCTGTACGCGTTCCCGCGGCTGGATCCCGAGGTCTACGACATCGAGGACGACGAGCAGCTGGTCCTCGACCTGTTGCTGCAGGAAAAGATCCTGGTCACCCAGGGCACCGGGTTCAACTGGCCGGCGCCGGACCACCTGCGGATCGTCACGCTGCCGTGGTCGCGTGATCTCGCCGCCGCGATCGAGCGGCTGGGAAACTTCCTGACCAGCTACCGGCGCTAAGGGGAATTACCCGAGCAGGTCGCGCACACCCATCTGCATAATTTGCGCGTTGTCCGCCTCGGCGGTCGCATACGCCTGGCCCGCGGCACTTACCGCCTGGACAAACTGCTGGTGAAAGTCCGCGATCTGAGCCCGGACGCTCTGGAATGCCTCGGCGTGCCCGGAGAACATCTGCCCGATGGCCACCGACACCTGGTCGGCGGCCGCCGCGAGCTCGCCCCTGGTCGTGGCCCCCGCCACCGCGGACGCAGCATCGATCGTCGAACCTATGTTCGACAGATCTTGGGCGGCGCTTGCCACCGCTTCGGTTGCCGCGACGACAAACGACATACCGGTCCCTCCGATGCTAATGACCAGATCGTATCGCCGTTCGGGTGGCCAGTCCCGGAATTGGCCAACCTGGTGATCAATAACCCTACCGTGGATCGGGTGACCCACTCGCACAACTTTTCGTCGGGCCCGTCACCGCTGGATCCGCTGCCCGCCAAGATCGTGGTAGGGCTGCTGGTCGCGATCGGTATCGGGGTGATCGCCGGTGCGGTCTGGCTCTGGCCCAGCCGCGAGCATGTCGACATTCCGCTGCCCTACCAGAGCGCCTCGGGCGGCGCGGTGACCACGGTGAGCGGGCACGTCCTGTCCAGCGGGATGGGCGACTGCGGCAGCCCGTCGGCCGGTCAGGTGCTGACCACGGCACCGCTTCCGGCGATCCCGGGGGCCGGGCGATGCGCGCTCACCCGAGTCGCGATCGATTCCGGACCGAACGCCGGCACCAGCACGTTGCTCGAGTTCTCCCCCGGTCCCGGACAGCCGCGGCTCGGCGCGGGTGATCACATCCGGGTGATCCGCACCGTCGACGCGCAGGGCGCCACGACGTACGCGTTCTACGACTTCGAGCGGGGCTGGCCGCTGGTGGTCCTTGGCCTGGCGTTCGCGGTAGTGATCGTCGCGGTGGCCCGCTGGCGCGGGCTGCTGGCGCTCGCCGGCATCGTGGTCGCCTTCGCCGTGCTGGTGCTGTTTCTGCTGCCGGCGCTGCGCGACGGCGCGCCGGCGGTCCCGGTGGCGCTGGTGGCGTCGGCGGCGATCCTGTACGCGGTGATCTACCTCGCGCACGGGGTCAACCTGCGGACCAGTGCGGCCCTGCTGGGCACGTTGTCAGCGCTGCTGCTGGCGGCGGGCTTGTCGTGGGGGGCGATCGGCCTGGCTCATCTGACCGGCTTGTCGGACGAACAGAACTCCCAGGTCACCGTGTACCTGGGCAATGTGTCGATCAGCGGCCTGCTGCTGGCAGGCTTCATCATCGGGTCGCTGGGTGTGCTGAACGATGTCACCGTCACCCAGTCGTCGACGGTGTTTGAGCTGGCCCGGCTCGGCGGGAACACCTCGCGCCGGGCGATCTTTGGCGGAGCGATCCGGGTGGGCCGCGACCACATCGCCAGCACGGTGTACACGTTGGTGCTGGCCTACGCCGGCAGTTCGCTGCCGCTGCTGTTGCTGTTCAGTGTCGCCAACCGGTCGCTGAGTGACGTGCTGATCAGCGAGAGCGTGGCCATCGAGCTGGTCCGCTCGGCGGTTGGCGGCATCGCCCTGGCGCTGTCGGTGCCGCTGACGACGGCAATCGCCGCGGTGCTGGCCAAACCGGGCGGCGTTACCGCGGACGTTCCAGCAGCTCCAGCAGGTAGCGGCCATAGCCGGACTTGACCACGGTGCGCGCCCGCTCGGCCAGTTCCTGGTCGGTGATCCAGCCGTGCCGCCAGGCGATTTCCTCGGGAACGCTGACCTTGAGGCCCTGCCGTCGTTCCAGCGTGCGGACGAAGTCGCTGGCGTCCAGCAGCGAGTCGAACGTGCCGGTGTCCAGCCAGGCCGTGCCGCGGGCCATCTCCTCGACCGCCAGCTGCCCGCGGTTGAGATAGATCCGGTTGACGTCGGTGATCTCGTATTCGCCGCGCGCCGATTTCTTCAGGCTCTTGGCGATCTCGATGACGTCGTTGTCGTAGAAATACAAACCCGGGATGGCGTAATTGGACTTCGGTGTTTCGGGTTTCTCCTCGAGTGACAGCGCGATGCCGTCGGCGCTGAATTCGACGACACCGTAGGCCGACGGATTGGCGACCCAATAGGCGAAAATGGCTCCGCCGCTTATGGATTGGAAGCGGCTCAGGCTGGTGCCCATTCGGGGTCCGTAGAAGATGTTGTCCCCCAACACCAAAGCCGCGGAATCGTTGCCGATGTGGTCGGCGCCGAGGACGAAAGCCTGTGCCAGACCGTCGGGTTGGTGCTGTTGGACATAGGTGAGGTTGATGCCGAATTGCGAGCCGTCGCCGAGCAGCCGCTGGAACCCGGCCGCGTCGTGCGGAGTCGTGATCACCAGGATGTCCTGGATGCCGGCCATCATCAGCGTCGACAGCGGGTAGTACACCATCGGCTTGTCGTACACCGGCAGCAGCTGCTTGCTGATGCCCATGGTGATCGGATGCAAGCGGGTCCCCGAACCCCCGGCCAAGATGATTCCGCGCATATAAAGCTCCTTTTGCCCCTACCTCACCAGGTCGGCCTCGGAAAGCTCGGTGGCTTCCAGCGCCGACGCCAAGCCATCATGCCGGAACACCGAGGTGACGCGGTCGCGAACAACACGAAATGCCAGCGCAGCGTCATCGAGTTCGACGACGACGATGCCGTCGCGCACGTACATCTGGCCCAGCTCCGCCCCCGTCGTCTGCTGCGCTTCCGCCCATCGGCGTAGCGCCGCATGCCCCTGGGCGGCTCCATGCGCGTCGCCGATGTCGATGTCGCCGCTGGACAAGGCCACCAGGGTGTCGAGGTCCGCGGCGTTGAGGGCGTCGTGCCAAGCCAGCACGGTGGCGATCTCCGATGTGGTCATGGTCTGCAAGCTTAAAGACTTAAAGGGGTGTGCGATCCAGCCATCGTTGCCAGGTGGCGGCGTCGCCGTAGAGCTCAATGGCGGTGTCGGCGACCGGCACTCGGCGCAGCATCGCCAGCAGCAGGTCGGTGGCGCCCCCGCGCAGCGCCACGGTGCCCTTGCCGTGTTCGTGTGCCCAGCTGATCCCGCCGTCGTTGACGCCGACGGTCCATTCGCCGGCTTCACCGAGGCCTTCGTCGGTGGCGTGCAGATGCAGGGTGTCGCCGTTCTCCAGCGGCAGCGGGGCGCCGTTGCCTCCGGCCTGGATCGCGACGCGTTCCAGCCACTCGGTGATCCCGTCGGCCGCGATCTGGGATTCCAGCGTGAAGGCTGCGCCTATCGCGATGGCGACGTCGGCGCGGTGCACCGCCACCTCGTGCAGTCGTCGCCGGATCCACCAGTTCGCCGGGCGCGGGCCGAGGAAGGTCCAGACCGGGGCCTCGACCCCGGACAGCTCGACCGCGTCGATCAGCCGTCGCGCGCCGCCGCGCAGCCAGGAGATGGTGTCGTCGGTACCCGGCGGCGGCTTGCCGCCTTCGACCTCGCGGGGATCGAGGTAGTCGTCACGCCTTTCGCTGACGATCTGCGCCGCCCAGCGGTCGCCCCGACCCACGTGCCGCAACAGCTTCTGGATGTCCCAGCCCGGACAGGTGGGCACCGGCAGGGATTGGTCGGCGTCGCGGATCAGATCCGCAAAGACGCGGTTCTCCTCGAGCAATGCGGCCGCGTAATCCACGACGATCAGGCTACGCCCGCTCGGGGTTATCCATGTTGCGACTTCATCGAGAGCCGTCGATTCCGACGGAGCCGCCCGATACCTCTTTCTAACTGTATGAAACTGCGATGAATTTGGCGGCACACCATTCGTCTTTCCCTACACGAGGTATCTAATGGCTTGCACCTCTTCCGAGCGCACCTGGGAGCTCCCGACAACACACTGCGAGGCGCGATGAAGCCTGAGGAGATCGTTCGGGCCGAGATGGCTGCATGGGGAAGAAACGACGTCGACGAGGTCATGAGCCACTTCGCCGAAGGTGCGCGTTTCGATATTGGTCCGGCCTATCCGAAGCTCACAGGCCGCGACGCCATCGGCAAACTCATGAAGCAATTTTTTGGGCGCGGAACGTGCGTTGAGCTGGAAATCCGCCATCTAGCCGTGGACGGGAATGTGGTGCTGATGGAGCGCCGCGATCATTGGATCCTGGACGGGAAAGACACAGGTTGGCCCGTGATGGGCGCCTACGAGGTGCGCGACGAAAAGATCACGGCCTGGCGGGAGTACTTCTACCCACCGACTGAAAGCGCCTTCAACGGACAGCGGCAGGCAGCAACTCGCCAAAGGACGCATTAATAGGCACATAAAAATGCACCGAAACCAGACCCGGTTCCCGGCTTAGACTTCCGTAAATGTTCTCGGAGACGCGCTATGCGCTGAACGGGGACTTGCGCGTCGCTTATCGCGCCTCCGCTGAGCGCGAGCGCGACATTGTGTTCGTCCCAAACTGGTTCACAAACTGTGAGGTCTTTCCGGAGCTGCCGTCGCTGCAAGGGTGGGCCGAGGCGATGACATCGCTTGGTCGGCTGATCTTCTTCGATCAGCCTGGCACGGGAGCATCGGATCCCGTCGCGCCGGGCGCGCTGCCGACCTTGGAGCAGTGGGCCGACAGCATCACCGCTGTGTTGGACGATCTCGGGAGTCGCGAGGCGGTTCTTTTGGCACCCAACGGCGGGTCCGCGCCGGCCGCGCTGTTCGCGGCGACGCATCCGTCTCGAACAACCGCGCTGGTGGTGCTCGAGGGCTACTCGGGCACAGAGCGACTAGCGCCCAAGGAAGTCCGGGCCGCCGTGCCCGCCACGTGGGGGACGGGAGAGTTCCAACATGCGCTCAATCCGGATATGCCGTGGAACGAAGAGATTCGGGCAGCCTGGGCGCGACACGAACGCCTGGCGGCGAGCCCAGGGGCCCTATCTCTCGTGCTGAGTCTCGCAACCGAATTGGATGTGCGGGCGATCCTGCCGACGATCCGCGTGCCAACCCTCATCCTGCACCACACCGACGACGCGTTGGTCCCGACCGCTGGCGGGAAGTTCATCGCTGATCGCATACCGGGCGCGAAGTACGTTGAGCTACCAGGACGCAACGCGTTCCAGTTCGTCGACCCGTGGCACCAGTCCTTCCGCGAGGTCGCCGAGTTCCTCACCGGCCAGCGGCCCGACGTGCCAGATGATCGGGTGCTCGCCACGGTGCTCTTCACCGATATCGTTGACTCGACGCGCCGCGCGGCGGAGATCGGCGACCGTGACTGGCGTGCGTTGCTTGATGCCCACGACGCCGTCGTACGGTCACAGCTTGCACGGTTTCGCGGTCGCGAGGTGAACACGTCGGGCGACAGCTTCCTGGCGATGTTCGACGGCCCGCAACGGGCGATCCGCTGCGCCATCGCGATCCGCGATGCGGTGCTGGCGTTAGGCATCCAGGTGCGCGCCGGATTGCACACCGGCGAGTGCGAGGTCCGCGGCGATGACATCGGTGGGATCGGTGTGCACATCGGGGCGCGGGTGAGTGCCCTGGCCGGGCCCAACGACGTACTGGTGTCCAGCACGCTGCGCGACCTCGTGATCGGGTCAGGACTTGCATTCGAGGATCGCGGCGCGCACGAGCTTAGGGGCGTGCCCGGCGAGTGGCGCCTCTTTGCCGTCGCATAGCTTCTTGCGCATGGCACCACTTGCTCGAAGCTTCTGGTCGAGGCCAATGGCCGAGCGGATCTGATCCGGATTTAACGTCCCCGACCCCGCCCCGACACGACTTGGCGCAACATTGATTCGGGAGAGGGAGTGCCTCAGCGATGAAAGTGATCAACAACCCCTTCTGGGATGCCGTCAAGGATTTCGTTGCCGCCGATAGCTTCCGGGGCAACCCGGTGGTCGGCGAGTTCCGCCTGGACCGGCCCGTCGCCGAGAGCATGGCCCTGCTCCCGAACCGGCAGCTGCTCGTCCGGAAGTACTGCTGGACCATTCCCGACCCCGATACCGTCGCGTTCGTGGCCGAGCACGCGCACGGCGGCTTGGTCGATCCCATTGCGGGCACGGGGTATTGGGCCTACCTGCTTGCACAACTGGGGATCGACGTCGCCTGTTACGACCTGAACCCGGGCGCGACGTTGGTCACCAACGGTTGGCACGGCGGCGACCTGTACGCCGAGGTCGCCGCGAAGGACTGCGCCGAAGCGGCGGCGCTGCACCCCGACCGCACGCTGTTCCTGTCCTGGCCACCCTTCGCCCAGGATGTCGGTGCGCGAATAGTGAAGGCCTACAACGGGAATCGCATCATCTACATCGGCGAGCAGCAGGGCCACACCGGCGACGAGGAGCTGCACCGGTTGCTCGGCAGAGACTGGATCGAAGTGGATTCGCGCCAGCCAGTCCAATTTTGGGGTGTTTACGATCAGCTGACGGTGTACCAGCGCGCCGCCTCGGGACCCTAAGGCAGCGGCGCGCCCAGCCGGAATACCCGCCAACCGGCGGCCTGCCAGAGTCGGGCATCGAGGCAATTGCGGCCGTCGACGATGACCCGGGCCCGCACCCGCTCGGCCAGATCGCCGGGGGCGAGGTCGATGAACTCCTGCCATTCGGTCAACACCAGGACCGCGTCGGCGCCCTCGCACGCCTCGGCGACGGTCACCGCGTAGTTCAGCGTGGGGAATTGCCGACGGGCGTTGTCCAGGGCCTTCGGGTCGTACACGTTGACCGCGGCGCCGTTGAGCTGTAGCTGGCCCGCCACGTTGAGCGCGGGCGAGTCCCGCACGTCGTCGGATTCGGGTTTGAAGGCCGCGCCGAGCACGGCGATGTTGGCGCCCAGCAGCGAGCCGCCGCACGCGGCGGTGGCCACTTCGACCATCCGGGTGCGCCGGCGCATGTTGATGCTGTCCACCTCGCGCAGAAACGTCAGCGCCTGGTTGGCCCCCAGTTCGCCGGCCCGGGCCATGAACGCGCGGATGTCCTTGGGCAGGCATCCTCCGCCGAAACCCAAACCGGCGTTGAGGAATTTGCGCCCGATCCGCGAGTCGTACCCGAGCGCATCGGCCAACACGGTGACGTCCGCTCCCGCCGCCTCGCACACCTCGGAGATCGCGTTGATGAACGAAATCTTGGTTGCCAGAAAGGCATTGGCCGACACCTTGACCAACTCCGCGGTCTGCAGATCGGTCACCAAGAACGGCACATCGGCGTCGAGCATCGGTGCGTAGAGCTCGCGCACCACCGCCTCGGCTCGGGGCGAATCATCCTGCACGCCAAGCACAATGCGATCCGGTTCCAAGGTGTCGCGCACGGCGAAGCCCTCGCGCAGAAACTCTGGATTCCAGGCGATCTCGACGTCCACTCCGGGACGCGCCAGCGCCGCGGCCCGCTGGCCCAACTCGGCCGCGGTGCCCACCGGAACCGTCGACTTGCCAATGAGCACAGCCGATCTGGTCAGCTTCGGCACCAGCGTGTCGATCACGGCATGCACGTGGCGCAGGTCGGCTCCGTATTCGCCCTTCTTCTGCGGCGTGCCGACGCCCAGGAAGTGCACGTCGGCGAACTCGGCGGCCATGTCGTAGTCGGTGGTGAACCGAAGCCGGCCCGCGGCAAGGTTTTTGGTTAGCAGGTTGCGGAGGCCGGGCTCGTAGAAGGGGATGTCGCCGCCGGCCAGCTTGGCGACTTTGCCCGGGTCGATGTCGACGCCGACGACCTCGTGCCCGAGTTCCGCCATCCCGACGGCGTGGGTGGCGCCCAGGTAGCCGGTGCCAAAGACGGCGCAACGCATACCACCGTGTGTAGGTGGCCGCGATGAGCTAACCGCATCGCGCTGTTGAGCGGCAGGCAAACGCCAGGTGACAGGTGCAGGTGGCTATCGGCCGTGACCGCCACCGTGGCCGCCGCCGAAGCCGCCGCCGAAGCCGCCGTGACCACCGCCGCCGGGGAATCCGGGGAATCCGCCACCGCCGTGGCCGCCGCCGAAGTGGCCGGGGGGGCCTTCCCCATGGGGGCCTCCGCCGTAGTGGCCGCCGGGCGGGCCGCCGAAGATCGGCAACGGTATCGGGACGGGCACCGGGACGGGCGGCGGTGCCACCGGCGGCGGAACCGGCGCCGGAGCGGCGGGAACCGGAACAGGGGCCGGCGCCGGAGCTTCTGGTATGGGGGCAGGAGCCTGCGGCGCCGGCGCCGGGGCAGGCGCAAGTTCCGGTGCCGGGGCAGGCGCCGGGGCCTGCGGCGCCGGCGCTGGCGCTGGCGCGGGAGCCACCGCGGGCGCGGGAGCGGGAGCCGCCGCCGGCGGCTGGGCGGGCGCGACGGCGTTGTGCCCGGGATTCGGCCGCACAGCGGCCGTCGGCCGGATGGTGACCGCCAGCGACACCACCAGCGCCGCCACGCCGACGACGAAAATGGCCGCCAACGCGCTGCCGATCAGCTTGAACGACCTGTGCTCGGGATATTCGGCGTCGACGACGCCGGTCGCGCCGGTCCGTGCAGCCGTGTAGGCGTCGGCGTAATCGTCGGGAACGGCGCTGTAGGCAAGCGCATCGGCCGCATCCGCACCGGCGGGGACGTCGTAGTAACCGGCGCCGGCCACGTACGGCAGGACGGCCCCGGTGCCGGGGTCCTGCGCGTAGGCACGCGCCGCGGTGGACGACACGAACAGCGGCGCATGCGCCGATGCCAACGCCGCCCCGCGGGCCAGCGCCGTCTCGGGCTCCTCCGGCGCGCTCAGCGGCAGCGTGGTCGCGGCCTCGAGCACCGGCTTGATCAGCGGAACGTCGATGCCGGAGCCGACGACGAACACGCCCTCCGGGCGGGTGTCCAGCGCCTCGGCGCCCGACACCAAGGTGGTCAGCTCGGCCACCGCCGCGTCGTCGTCTTCGGGCAGGGCCCGGCGCTCGACATCGACGATCGAGCCGTCGGCGGTGTCGACGACCGCCAACGTCGCGGTGTCCGGCTCGACGAACAGCAGCGCGGTGTGGGCGTAGTTGGTGGCGCTGCCGACCGACTGAGCCAGCGCGGCGGCCGCCAGGAACGCCGAGACCAACATCACGTTCTCGACCTTGTGAGCGGCCAGCGCGTCGCGCAGGGCCGCGGCCTCGATCGGGTCCGTCCAGGTCACTCCGGTCGACGTGAGCTGGTAGCCGCCGGCGGCCGCGCCCTCGCGGGTGCCCAATATGGCCGAGATCACCTGGCCGGCCGCGGTGGCCGGCGCCGTGTCTTCGCCAGCGGCGACATCGAAGTTGTCTTCATCGACGGTCGCGCCGTCACCGTTTTCGCCTTCGACCAGTACCATTCGCACGGCCGTCGGCGCCATCGACACACCAAGAACCGTGTCCAAAGCTCCCCCAAAAGAATTTCTTGCAGCCGTTCAGCGAGTACTCCCCCGAATTCCCCGCAGCCGCCCAGTTTACGCGTGTGAGGGCCGGGACGCTTTGGGCCAGGTGCTAGCGGTGGCCGAACCCGCCGAACCCGTGACCCCCGCCAAAACCGCCAAAACCGTGGCCAAATCCGCCGAAGCCGTGGCCGCCGAAACCGTGGCCGCCGAAACCGTGGCCGCCGAAGCCGTGGCCGCCGAATCCGTGGCCGCCAAACGGTCTGCCGAACCCGCCGTGTCCGCCGCCGAACGGCACGCGCCTGAAGGGCTGCCGCGGAGCCACCGGAATGCGCATCGGACGCTGGATGGGCACGGGCACCGGCGCCACCGGAATCGGGGCCGGCGCAACCCTGGGCGGGGGCGCCGGCGCCGGCACGTTCAACAATCGGGGCGGCGCAATGGACTTGGGCGACGGGGGTGGTTGCCTGGGGACGGCAGCCTGCGGCGGCGGGCTGTGCTGCTGTGCCGGGACGATGAGGTTTTCGTTCGGGTTGGGGCGCAAGGCGACGGTCGGCCGGATGCCTATCGCCAAGGCGATCTCCAGCGCGACGACCGCGCTGGTGACGATCACGGCCAGCGAGCTGCCCAGCAGCAAGAGCGGCCGGCGCCGCGCCGCGGACTCATCCAGCCCGGCGCCGTCGGCTGGTGCCATCCCGGTGTCGGCGTCGGCGTCCTCGTCCGGGACGGCGCTGTAGGCGACGTTGTCCTTGCCCGGCTTGCTCTGTTCCGCGATCGGGTAGCCGCGATGACTCGGCCCACCGGTGCCGTGATCCAGCGCGTAGGCCAGCGCCGCCGTGGACGATGCGAACAACGGCGCATTCGCCGACGCCAGCGCGGCGCCGCGGGCCAGCGCCAGCTCTGGTTCTTCGGGCGTGCACACCGGCAGGGACGTCGCGGCTTCCAACGCCGGCTTGATCATGGGGATGTCGACGCCGGAACCGACCACGACGACGCCGGCTGGGTGGGCGTGCAGCAATTCAGCGCGGGAAACCAGCTCGAGCAGTCGGGCCACCGCCTGGTCTTCGTCGTCGGGTAGCAGCCGGCGGTGCACTTGGGAGATCGACCCGTCGGCGCTTTTGACGACGGCCAACGTCGCGCTATACGGCTCGACGTAAAGCAGCGCGGTCTGGTCGTAGTCGGTGGCGTCGCCGATCGCCTGCGCCATCGCGGCCGCGGCCATGAACGCCGACACCAGCATCACGTTTTCGACCTTGTGGGCGGCCAGCGCATCGCGCAGCGCCGCGGCCTGGACGGGATCCGTCCAGCTCACACCCGTGGAGAGCAGCTGCAAGCCGGCCTCGTCGGCACCTTCCCGAGTGCCCAAGATGGCCGAGACCACCCGAGTGGCCGCGGCCTCGGCCGACGAGTCCGCGGTCACATCGAGGTTGTCCTGGTCGACGGTGACGCCGTCGGCGTTTTCGCCCTCGACCAGCAGCATGCGGACTTTGGTCGGCGCCATCGAGACACCGAGCACGATGCCCACCACCGCGATGTCTCCCTCCGACGTGCTGAGGGGAATGGGCGGGTCCGCTTGTCAACCGCCCGCGATGTTTTCGAGGTTACTCGCTTTTCACGGGAGCGATTGTAAAAACTCGGTTGCGGCTAGTGGTGTCCGCCGCCGCTGTGGCCGCCGCCACCGAACCCACCACCGCTGTGGCCGCCGCCACCGAAGCCGCCGCCGCTGTGGCCGCCCCCGCCGAAGCCACCGCCGCTGTGGCCGCCGCCGCCGAAGCCGCCGCCCCCGAAGGGCCCGCCGCCGCCGCCGAAGAGTCCGCCGCCGCCACCGAACGGTCCGCCACCGCCGCCGCCGAACGGTCCGCCACCGCCGCCGCCGAACGGTCCGCCACCGCCGAAGGGTCCGCCGCCCCCGGGAGCGCCGCCGCCGACATGACCGGGCTCGGAACCGGGGGCGCCGCCGCCGACATGACCGGGCTCCGAGCCGGGGACGCCGCCGCCGACATGACCGGGCTCCGAGCCGGGGGCGCCGCCGCCGAACGGTCCGCCACCGCCGAACGGTCCGCCACCGCCGAAGGGTCCGTTACCGCCGAACGGTCCGCCACCGCCAAACGGGCCGCCGCCGCCGAACGGGCCGCCGGGCTCTGGACCGGGTCCGTTAACGGGTCCCGAGCCGGGTTCATCCGGGTGGCCGCCGTGAATCGGCCCGGGCCCACTCGACGGTCCGGTGCCCTCGCCGCCGGGTTTCTTTGGCTTGGGGGACGTCCCTTGCTGCCACGGCGGGGTTTGATGCAGAGGCGGAGATTGGTCCGGGAGGATTGCCCGGGGTCGGGGAATCTCGGGATCCAAGGGCCGCACCGGCGCCTCGAGGATGGGCGGGTGCACCACCGGTGCGGGAACGATCACCGGCGGGACCACGACGGGGACCGGCGGAGCCGGCGGGGCCGGCGGGGCCACCGGCACGGGCGCCGGGGCCGGCAGGTTCAGCGGCTTGGGCGCGGCCAACGCGACT
Organism: Mycobacterium conspicuum; assembly: GCF_010730195.1. NCBI lineage: Bacteria > Bacillati > Actinomycetota > Actinomycetes > Mycobacteriales > Mycobacteriaceae > Mycobacterium > Mycobacterium conspicuum. The sequence goes on along the minus strand of NZ_AP022613.1, from coordinate 179,490 downwards.
GGGGCCTCGATCTTCGGCTGCGCGTGCGACGCCACCGGGTTGGGGCGCGCCGGCGCCTGCTCGGCCGGCACGATCAGTTGCCGGCCGGGGGTGGGCTGCTGCAGCGCGACCGTGGTGCGGATGCCGACCGCCAACGCGATCTCCATCGCCACCACCGCGGCGATGCCCGCCACCGCCAGCCCGCTGCCCACCAGCAGGGCCGGCCTGTGCCGCGGCTGGCCGTCATCCAGATCCATTGGCGCGCCGATGACGACGGTCGGGCTTTCGGCATCCTCGTCGCGCACGGCGCTGTAGGCCAGGTCGCCGTCACCGAGCTCGCCGCTGAGGTATTCGGGCAGGGCGTGCGCTTCGACCGCGCCCGTGCCGGGGTCTTGGGCGTAGGCCAGCGCCGCCGTCGACGACGCGAACAACGGCGCGTTCGCCGATGCCAACGCGGCCCCGCGGGCAAGGGCGGTCTGCGGCTCTTCCGGCGCGCTCACGGTGAACGAAGTCGCCGCCTCGAGCGCGGGCTTGATCGCGGCGACGTCGACGCCCGAGCCGACCACGAACACACCGCCCGGGTCTAATCCCGTGTCCTCCAACACGGCGAGCATCCCGGTGAGTTGGGCGGTCGCCTCGTCGCTGTACGGGTTGTCGATCGGTTCCTTGTAGAAGTCGGCGATCGATCCGTCGCAGGTTTCGACGACCGCCAACGTCGCGTTCTCGGGTTCCACGAAAAGCACCGCCGTGCGGTCGTAACCCATTGCGCCGCCTACGGATTGGCCCAATGCCGCCGCGGCGAGGAACGACGACACCAGCATGACGTTCTCGAGCTTATAGGTGGCCAGCGCGTCGCGCAGCACGGCCGCCTCGAGCTGGTCGGTCCACGTCACCCCGATCGCCGACAGCTGCAGGCCCGCGTCGGTGGCGCCCTCGCGGGTGCCCAGGATGGCCGAGATTACGCGGTCGGGCGCACCGACGCCCTGCAACACGTCAACGTCGGTGACGACGAGCTCGTCCTCTTCAACCGTTGCGCCGTCGGCGTTTTCGCCCTCCAAGACGACCATTTGAATCGATGAGGGTGCCATCGACACCCCAAGCACGACATCCAAGACCCCTCCAGAGGTTTCATTGCGGCCATAGCCTGCGCGGAGGAGTAGCGCAGACCTACCAATGATCTCGCAGTGACGCCATGATTGCGCGCTGGTGAACTTATGTAGATCTTATGAAGTTCTCGTAGGACCGCGACGGCGTCGGCCCGCGCTGGCCCTGGTACTTCGAGCCGACACGCGAACTGCCATAGGGATGTTCGGCCGGGCTGGTCAATCGCAGGATGCACAGCTGCCCGATTTTCATACCCGGCCACAGCGTGATCGGCAGGTTGGCGACGTTGGACAGCTCCAGCGTGATGTGACCGGTGAAACCCGGGTCGATGAAGCCCGCGGTCGAATGCGTCAGCAGGCCCAGGCGGCCCAGCGACGACTTGCCCTCCAAGCGCCCCGCCAGATCCTCGGGCAGGGTGAACAGCTCCAGCGTCGAGCCGAGCACGAACTCGCCCGGGTGCAACACAAACGGTTCTCCCGCAGCGGGTTCCACCAGGCTGGTCAGCTCGTCCTGCTGCTTGGCGGGGTCGATGTGGGTGTAGCGGGTGTTGTTGAAGACGCGGAACAGCGAGTCGAGTCGGACGTCGATGCTGGAGGGCTGCACCAAGGTGTCGTCGAACGGGTCGATGCCCAACCGCCCGGCGGTGATTTCGGCCCTGAGGTCACGATCAGAGAGCAGCACGGGTGTGAGCCTAACCGCCTGCGGCGAGGATGCCCGCTCAGCGGAGGTAGGTTTCCCGACCGGTTGGATATCCGCCGCCGAGCGTGGTGACGTGGACGTGGTCGTAGTGGCCCATTCCCATGGCCCGCGCGCCGTGCGGCGTGTAGTACATGCCGCGCCAGATCGCGTCTTGCATCGCGAATCGGTCGGCGTTCTCCAGCACGTACGCGACGATCCGGTCGCCGAGCGCGATACCTTCAGCGGAACTGGGGTTGGGGATCATCACGTCGATCGCCAGCCCGCGCGGATGCCATGGCTTCGAATCCGGTCGCACGCCGCCCATTTCGTGGATCTCGGGGAACGCCGCACTGATGGCGCGAGCCGCCAAGATCGTTCTGACTTGCAGGCCCTGCTCGTTGACCCTGCCGACCGGCAGGAAGCGGCTGTCGACCCGCAACCGCGATGCCCGGACCAGTTCAACTTGGTCGTCGCCTGCACCCTTCGCGGGTCTGCTGGCGGGTGGTGCCGCGACGAGCTCCCAGCAGCACGGCTCGACGTCGGGAACCACCGGCTTGCTGCGCTCGTGGGCGGCGGCCGCGTAGACGTCGCCGCCGGCCCCGAAGAACGCGGCTGCCACGGCCGCGCCGGCGGTCAGGATGATCGGCGACTTTCGCCGAGCCTTTCGCCGAGACCTAGGTAATTCGTGCCGACCCACGGAAGGCAGATTACGGCACGATAACGAAAGAATAAATATCGGGCCTTCACCAGCACGAGGCGAGCATTCTTTCGGCACCTCTACGAGGGCGGATGGGTTACTCGGGGCTGCTCGGCAAAGCTCTCTATGTTGATAGCGACGCCGATTCCCGCGCTTTCAATTCGTCTTCGCATCTATGCCCGACGGAGCCGCAGTGATTCGGCGGCGGCGGACAAAGCCGACGGCCGGGGCGGCCGGGATGCTAGCCTGCTCAAGCCGGACTCTCCCGAGCGCGCCGATGTAGTTCAATGGCAGAACATCAGCTTCCCAAGCTGAATACGCGGGTTCGATTCCCGTCATCGGCTCCACGTCTACCTGCGGCGATGCACTCAATCGCTCGGCCCACAACCTCCGTGTTGCGCTCAATGTTGCAAGTAGTCGATGGCTGTTGCAGCCAGCTTCAAAGCGTCATCCTGCGAATGCGCGTAGAGCTTCATCGTCAGCGATGCATCTTTATGTCCGATCCATGCTGCGATCACAGCGACCGGCACGCCATCGAGATGCATGAGCGTGGCGGCCGTGTGTCGAGCCCCATGCAACTTCAGGTGCCGCATCCCACACCGGGCCAGAGTGTCGCGCCAGTACCGGGACAACACAGCGGGCGAGTAGGGTTCGCCGATTTCGTTGGAGACGACGTAAGCGCCTGAGCGGTACGCAGGGCCGGCCTCGACGCGTTCGACACGTTGACGCTCACGCGCATCATGCAAGGCGCCGACGAGACGATCTGGGAGCGGAAGCGTACGCCTTGACGTGAACGATTTGGGGTCGTTCTCTACTGCGACCCCGCCAGCGGAGACGCGGTTATTGGCGATGGTGAGCGTTCCGCCGTCGAAGTCGACATCCGACCACCGCAGGCCTGCAATCTCGCCACGACGCAAGCCCGACAGAGCCAAGTGCCAGGCGTGAGCCAGACGGTCATCCGTGAGCGCCGCGAGGAGCTTCTGCACCTCGGCTTGCGTGAACGTGTCGAGCGATTGGTGAGATGACGCCACGCGGGTCACGCCCACGGCGACGTTGCGCGGAACCATGCCCTGACGGTGCGCGTCTTCGAGCAGTCGGGCAGTGGCAGCGATGACTTTATTAACCGCCTTTGGTCCCCACGGCTTGCGCTTGCGGCCATTCGGAAACTTCTTCGTTGGTGGTGTGGTCGTCCCGCCTGCGACGAGCTGGCGCACCATTCGGTCGATGTGAGCCTTGGTCAGTTGTTGCAGGCCCAAGTCACCCTGAAATTGCTTGAGCACCCCGAGGTCGTAGGTCAGCTTGGATAGCGAAGTAGCGCGCAGATTGTGACGGGCAGCGACGTAATCATCTACGGCCTCAGCGACGGTGAGCCTCTTGCGCGCAACGAACGTTCCTTTGGACGCTTCGTGCAGGACCTCGGCGAACGCATCACGGGCTTCGCGTTCAGTCTTGAATCGCCGTCTGACGTGTCTGCGTCTGCCGGTCGTCGGGTCGTCGCCAACGGTGGTGAATAGCTCGTAGCGAGTCAGAGCCTTTCCCGTGCGGCGATCCTTGATTTCGATTTTCTTGATCTGTGGCGGAAGTTGTTGCCTACTCATCGTTGACGACCCAGTTATATACGCGTATTCCGTGGTCGCGGGCCCCCTTCGCCGCGCGCCGCGCTTCGGCGGCTGCGGCACTGTTGCCAGCCTCCTCGTGCTGACCCGCTGCGTACTGGAAGTTGTAGTAGTCCCAAAACGTCCCCATCGACGTGAACTCAACGGACTCGTCGTCGGGATGACCAACGAAAGCCAGGATGGCGTCTTCGGTAGTGGCAATGTGATCGGGGACGTCCTCGACTTCTCCATACAACAAGTCGGGGTAGATCAGCGAAATCGGTGCAACGTTAAGAGCTTTCGCGAGAACGATCAGTTCAGCGACATCCACTGACTTCTTTCGACCACTCTCAAGGTTGGCGATGGTATCGCGAGTTATGTGGTGACCGAGTTCTTTGGTCTTGTCAGCAACATCTTGCGCAGACACGTCGTCGCCTCGGGCGGCCCTCACCGCGCGGGCAATCCGCCGATTCACATCTTCGCTCCACTGTGTCATTTCAACACTATACAACATAGAGTTGCGCGGTTTCAACTCTCATGCGTATGATCGACATTGAATCGCAGTGATCTGCGCAGAACTGACACAAGGAGCCACCATGGTTGAACGCCTGTACCGACCCGAGGAAGCAGCTCGGCTACTTGGATGCGGGCGAACGCGCGTCTTTGCACTGATTGGGTCAGGAGACCTTCGGAGCGTCAAACTCGGCGCGTCTCGTCGCATTCCGCGTAGTGCTATCGACGAGTTCATCGAGAGGCTCGAACACGCCGAGAGCGGTTGATGTTCCATACGAACCGATGCCGACGTTGCGCATCGACCGCTTCGCGTTCATCGAAGATTACCCGCTCAGTTGCTGGTTTCGAGACCCGGAAATGTTGGAGAAGAACAACACTCATGAGTAACAGCGAATTTAACCTCCGGACCCGTCGACCCAAAATTGCTCGACGCACTGTGGAGCCATATGCAGCCACTCTGGACAGACGAGAGCGAACTTCTGCTCCGAGTAGTCGAGACCGATCCCGACTGGATCGCGGTTGCCGACAGCTTCAGCGGCAACAAGGGGTACGACACAAAGGACGGGAGAGGCCCGGACCCGCTCTGCCCCGAATGCGGCACCGTGTGGACCTCCATCTACATGAAAATTTGGCAGAGGGGTGACTTCACTATCTGCATCGACACGTTCGACTGCGAGCATAGCCACCGCTGGACCAGATCGACCGGGCCACACCTGATGTCGCTCGACGACGAGTCCTGATCTAGATCGAGTCCTGCCCATGCTCATTGGGTATTAGCCCGGACCTTTTCAATTGCCGCACAGCGCATTCCGCCACATCAACTCGGTGGGGACTCCAGCAGGAGTTCGTTCGTTTTATCGTGATGTAGCAGCGACCAGCAGGGACACGAAAGAGGAACGAAATGGCCTGGCCCACAAGGGATGACACCGACTACAGGAAGAAAGTCGACGCCTACAACGCCAGAAGGCGCAAGCGCCGGGAGGACGAGGCATACAAAGCGAAAGAGACCGCCCGACAACGGGCATCAAAGGCGCGTCTAGCTGAGCGACGCAAAGCGGAGGAATGGGAGCGGCGACATGGCAAGGAGGGCTGAACCAAGAGTCATAGATTTCAGTCGGTGCGGCGAGCAGCAGGAGCACGACGAGTACCAAGCGATAGTGATGGCACTTCGTGGCGGTCCCCATGAATCCGTTGCGAACCGTCCGCCTGCAGACCTGACGACGGTCAACTCCACTGTTCTGGAACACATTCGCACGGTTGCGCAGAGGCTTCGGAACCAGGACGGCTATATGTCCCAATTCGTCGAACTGACCAAGCCTTTGCACATGTACTTGGGCGACGACCTCGACGGTGTCCTGGACCGAGTGTGGCGCGAGACCAAGGCGAACAACTCAAAAGAACGTTCCGTGGCCGAATACGCCGATAGCAGTCGACCGCGGGTCTGGAAAGCAACTGAACTCGAAGGTTCCAAGCCGAAGATATGGCTTGCGAAGCAACGCATTCCGCGAGCGGGCGTGACTGTGCTCGTCGGCGACGAAGGAATTGGCAAGTCGCTGCTCTGGGTCTGGATTGTCGGTGCGGTCACGACGGGTAAGCCATTGCCCGAGTTCGGTATCCCGGCACGCGAGTCGCAGCATGTGCGTCTGGTTCTCACCGAGGACGACTGGTCCACCGAGGTTCGTCCACGACTCGAATTGGTCGGTGCAGATCTCGACTACGTGACCGTGATCGCGACGGCCAAGGATGGGTCGGGCGCGCCAGTGTTTCCGTCCGACGACATGGAGCTGGTTTATAAGGACCCTGTACCGGCGCTGGTGATCGTTGACGCCTGGCTGGATACGGTGCCAGGGTCGCTCAACGTACAGACGCCTCAGGATGCGCGACTTGCGCTGCACCCGTGGAAAGACGTGGCGGTCCACACCGGCGCGGCTGTGGTCCTGATGACGCACACGAACCGCGCTAAGGGGACTGCGCGTGAAAAGTACGGCATTACTGGCGAATTGCGCAAGAAGGCTCGTATGGCGCTGTTCGCCCAGCGGGATGAGCAAGGACGGCTCTTGGTGGGCCCCGAGAAGGCCAACGGGACGGCCATCGTGGCGGCGTCGATGTTCACCATCGAGGTCGTTCAAGTACGCCAGGCGACTGATGATGACGACGGCACCGTGGCGCGAGTCAAGTATCTGGGGCAGTCCGACCACAACGCTGCGGACCTCGCCGACTCGTCTTCGATGAAGCCCGAGCACATGTGGCTGATCAATCACCTCGGCGAGGGTCCCCGCCAGAACGTTGTCGAGCGCGCCGTCGAAGAAGGATTCAAGGCATACAAGATTCGACTGGCGGCCAAGGATCTCAAGGTCAAGTTCGACCGCGTTGGCTACCCGGCTGTGTCCGAATGGTCGTTGCCATGAGGGGCCGACATGCGTTTATTGCACGACTATCAACGACTGGTTTGACCTGCGGAAATGCATTGCACGACTGGTTGCACGACCATTGCACCGCCGTTGCACCACTGACGACCAGTCATCCAACAGTCGTTCACCAGTCATGCAATCAGTCATTCAATGCATTTACGCACGTCAACGTAGTTGTTCATAGTCGTTTAAAAAATGTGTTCACGTCATGCGCGTACGCGGCATGGCCAGTTCAGAAAGGTAGAGAGAAATGATCTGCACACACGCCGACAAACTCACGCCATGCTCGGGCGACCCGAAAACATGCCCGTCACAGAAGAAGTGGGACCAAATGCGGCGGATCGCGGCGGACGCTCACACGATCACCGCTCATGAGACGCGCCCGATTGAAGACCCTGAGCGTGAGGGGCTACTCGGCATGGAACGTGTGGAACTGGGCACATTCAACGCCGGATTCGTCGCGCCTGCATCTCCGTGCTGCGATGCGCCAGGCGACGAACACCGAACGGACTGCCCGCACTACGGGCATGCCGAGCGTGACAACGACGAAGGAGTCGATTAGAAGGTCCTGAGCGTGTCCGTGCGCGACTTCTGATTATGTGGCGTGACATTCGTTGCAGGGCAATAGATCAGACGCTCAACAGGGCTCTCAGGGGCGGGGGTTGAACCTCGAATTTTTCGGTTGTAATGTCACCGGCACGCCAACGTCAGCGGTAATGACGGCGTCCCACACCAGGACGGTAAAGCGGTGGTTCGCCTGACGAGGCTAAACGGCAACTGATTACTTCCTGAGCGTCATCGTGAACGCTCGCACGCCTCACCGACTGGCCCGGTGTGGGCGATCCCAAACACTTTCATTGAGTGCGGGAAGCGCGCTCTTACCCAAAGGAAAACCGAAGAAACATGACTACCGTAATCACCCCTACCTCACCGAAGGCGTTCGCGCTCGATGTGTTGGGGTTGGCACCTGAGCAGACGATTCCGCAATCGGTTTTGATAACCTGCACGAGCAAGGCGGGCGAAGTCGAAGGCGATGAACCGGCTGTCCGCGTCCCTGCCGTAAATCTCGATGACTCAACAGGATTCGTCGCGGAGGGTTCAGAAATTCCTGAATCAGAACCGGATCTGTCCGAACTAGTAATCCTTACGGGCAAGGTGGCGGTATTGGTCAAGGCGTCGCGTGAACAATTGAAGCAGCCTTCAGCACTGGATATCATCACAGCGGAAATCAAACGATCCATGCTGGCCAAAGTTGACTGGGCGTTGCTTCAGCAAGCCGCACCAGTGGCGCCTGCTACGCATCCACCTGCAGGCCTGCTGTCGAAAGCGACAAGCGCGGGAACCGTTGAGAACAACTTGGACAGCGTGATCGATGCTGTCTCGTTGATTGAATCGCTACCGGGAGGCACGTGCACCAACATCATTTCGGCACCGGATGCGTGGGCCTCGCTGGCCAAGCTGAAGGACGAGGAGACTTCGAATCGGTCACTGATCGGTGCGGGCACTGAGTCGCCCACCAAGACGCTCCTATCAATTCCTGTCACGGTTACGTCCGCAATGCCGGCGACCAAGGTTCTGTTGCTTGACCGCAACAAGACGTTGAGCGCATATGGACAACTTCTCGTGAGCCGCTCCGATGATTTCTACTTTGGATCGGACAACGTCGCATTGCGGGCTACCTTGCGGTTTGGGGCAGGCTTTGTTGACGTCCACGCAGGTCAGATCTTAACTGTCACATAACAACTGAATACCCGAATCTCGTGTCGCATCTGCCACGTGCGCACGACCTCGAAGGGCAACGTGTCTCACTCCTCGATGCGTTGCCCTTCTTGGTGGGATTACCGCACCCGCCAACCATGTTCTTGCTGCGTCATAGTCTGTAATGCGCAATGCATGTTGTTGTGTGGGATACACTGGGCCTCAACATGTTTCGTGTGGTACCCCGTTGTCTGCGTACGTCTGGTCTCTTAACATTGACTATGACCACGACGAACAACGCGCCTGTCTTCATCGATGTCTACGCGCTCGACGATTCCGACGCCTCCGATCCTGATCCGATCTACTACGCGACCGCGAACAACGTTGACGAACTTCAATCTGACTTGATCGATGCAATGGGTGATGTGACTCTCGAGTTCCTATTCGCCGACGCTGACACGAACGTCTACAACGTCCGCAATGCCGACAACGTCCTGATCGCCATCGCTCGCATGGGAACCGACTGACCACACCGCTGCGCCTGCCTGGGTGCTCACGCGTCGCACACGTGGGGTGTGGGCATGTCCGCGCGTCAATACCCTGGGGGCCAACCCCCTCACGTCGCTCCAGAGCCCCGAACAGGCTTTTACGCTCACACCGCGTACACATTCCCCAGCCTGAAAAAGGAAAGTAGTTGACTTGCTCGAATGTCGTGCAAATGGTCTTGTTTTTTGGCGTCTCATCCTGATTAGGTAGGCCGTATGTTCAACAGGCTTCCCGAGACGTTGTACCACTACACGGGCATCTCAGGGCTGAGGGGAATTCTCGATAGCTCAATGCTATATGCAACCAATATCGCGTATCTGAACGACGCGCAGGAAATGAAGCACGGCATAAAGGAGGTTTCATTTCTGCTGTCGCCGGCTTCGCCCGTGGTTAAGGATCTAATCAGCGAAAATCCGCCTTTCGAAAAAGCCATTAACGAGGTGTTATCGCGCCTTCGCGCCGAATTTGTTTCGGAGCACCATCAGTCGCTTCTTCAAGCCCCCTATGTCTCTTGCTTGTCGGCAATGGGTGACCAACTGAGCCAGTGGCAAGGCTACGCAGGTCAAGGTGGATATGCAATCCATTTCGATGCCAGAACTCTGCGCAACTCTGTGCGATTACACGGGCTAGAATCTGATGAGATTAAGCTCGATCGAACCCGATATGCACTATCGCAGATAGCGTACACCTCTGAAGATGCGGGCAGTTACGTTGCTGAATTACTTGACCGGCTGGTCATCGCAATTCGCGACCAATTCGAGGGGGACCCTGAACGCGGTGACTACGACCTCGGCCTTTCTTATGAGTTTGCGCTGATCGAACTTGAAGAAGCAGTTGCGAAGATGAAAAATTCAGCATTTGAAGGCGAACACGAATACCGCATAGTCGCCTATGTGCCGGAGAAAGCGTGGGACAATCGAAACAGCTTTCACGAGCCGTCGAGCATTGGTCTCATCCCGCGCATAAAGCTTGACTTTGAACCGAGTTGCATCACGGGGGTGACAGTGGGTCCGGGCGAAAATATGGGGATCCGACAAAATTCGCTTGAGCACTATTTCGATATGCACTGGGATAAATTTGGATACACGGAGGTCATACCTTCTGATGTATCACTCAGGCCGCTTTAGAAGCTTGGCGCCGGATCCAAATTCGTCACTTCGGGGTCTTCTGATTGATGCTCGGTATGCGATTGAGAAGCTCGGAGACGTAGCCGAGCGCCTCATTGAGCGTGGGTACGTATCCGCTCGGATGGGCGCATTCGTTGCGTTTGGACAAAAGTCCGTGAAGCGCCTTCATCTCGGACTTCTTCAACAGCTTGACTTTGTTTGAGGCCGCGACCAACTGATGCTCTGTAACGTTTTCTTTCAGATCGTCAACGGTTGTCCACGGCGACCAGGCGGGATACGCCGCATGAATGGCTACCAGATTGTCGGACGCCAGTTTCTCAATGAGGAAGTCCATGAACGCAGCCCAGCCCATGACTATCGCCGCCCTATACAGCTCGGCTTCCATCGCGCGGATCGACTCGTTCAACAGCACCGTCTGGTTCAGGTTGAGGATTGTAATCTGCTTGCGCGTCTCAGAGAGCGTGACGATGCGTGACGGCGCAGCCTCTTGCGTTGCCAGGAGGACGTGCGCAGCTCGCTCGAAGTTCGAGGCGCGGCGCCGAAAATCCTCAACCCCCAGGGTCACTCGGGGTCCGGAAAGAGATGAGTCTTCATGGCTTTGAAAAACGCCTCGAACGTCTGCTCGTCTGCGCCTTCAGGAAGCGTCAGCTGGACGTTGATATTGACCGTTAGCCCACCTGCGGTCGTGCTCGGCCTGGTTACGACCGTGGTGCCGCTCGATTCCGCAGGAGTTTGTTGGGTCGCGGTCTGGCCGGCCTCCCCCGTTGACGTTGCCCCGCTGTCAGCGCGCGAAAACTCGGCTTCACCCGCGAGGGCTTTGAATGTAGACACCATCTTGTCGACGGTCTGTTTTCCGGAGGTCGTTTGCGAGCTGAATACATGCGATAGATCAGCATTCGGCCGTTCATGAGCATCGGGATAAACGGCATACAGGCTTTCGTAACCGCTCTTCACCGCGCGACCGAGGATTTCCTTATAGTCGCGGCCCCGGTATTCCTTCCACACGGGCGTAGGCACTCCAGGCGAGTCGATGAAACCGATAGAGCGGAGCACGTTGAGCAACGACCCGTCGTTGCTGGAGGTGAATCCGATCGTCTTCAGCCATGCTTTTGTAGCCTTCGGCGGGACGCCAGTTTCTCGCATCTTCTTCAGTAGCGGTGCCAGCTTTCCGGGCACTGTGGTGTAAGTCGGATCGCTGTCTGCTGCCATTACTGCTCCCTGAGCTGCGTCAAATGAGGCTGTGGAGCTTACCTCACTTTGTGCTGCGGATTTGCTAACGACAGGCGGTCGGTCTCAGGGCATGCCGAATTACCAACCAGCCCCCACACCCCGAGGACGGGACGCAGGGCTGACTCGGTCTAGTTTCCCTCAAGTCGCTCCATGATGGCTTTACCGCACGTCTTGACATATCCAGGTGACGCGACCATTTGACCAACGACCCGGTGCACGATGGTGTCGGCGTGCATCGGGTTGCCGCTTTTGGTGCCGACGTAGCCAGGCATGTTCGAGCGGATCACGTTGACCCGCGCGGTGAGCTGCTTGTTGTCGATTCCCAGCGCGTTGCGCGCCCGGATGTACTCCGCGTCGTCCTCCGGCACGCCACGATTGGGGTCACCATCGTTGACCAGCAGTATCAACCGAGCGGCGACAAGGTTGTCATCCTCTTGCCACTTTTTTTGCGCCATTCGCCGTTGCGCCATTCGCTGACCCTAGCGAGGAGGGCCATCGCTTGGCATGCACGCTGACGCCGTTCTGGCTACTACGCCACCGGCGAAGGCGAGGAAGCTGGCCCCCGCTCGGCGGCCCATTTCGCGAAGCGAGCCTTGAGGGTGGGCACGTCCTTGCTGATAAACGAGTAGCGCGACCCCGACCCGACGGCCTGGTAGTCGTCAGAGGCGCGCAAGAACACGCGCAAAGTCTTGGGGTCGGTCCCGACCTTCTCGGCGACGTCCTTGGTCGACAGAGCCTCCGTGCTCTTGGGTGTGGTCATTGTCGTGCTCCTTTCGGTTGGGTCAGAGCACGATAAGAGACTTCGAGCGCGAACCTAACGCCTACCGGCGGTCAGGTTTTCGACGTGCGAGATTGTTGCACTCGATGTTGCAAGTCGACGTGAACGGCGTCGAATCGATCCGGACGCTGTCGGACGATACATGCAGGTAGCGAGTGTTTTCGCGAACTTGTTCGGATGTCGCCGAACGACCTCAGCCACCTTCCCAAGCTGAATACGCGGGTTCGATTCCCGTCATCGGCTCCACAACGACCTGCGGTGATAGTGTCGAACGCCGGTCCGGTCGTCACGGCGGTCCCGTAGGGGTCCCGTACTCCCCCAGCCTCGGCGTCGCCCCTTTAGCAGGTCGACCGCGCGTGCGGCCCATGGACGGTTGCTCTCGTAACCCGGACTAATGCGCTTCAAAGTCCGATTTATCGCCCTAAGTCGGACTAACGCTATAGTTAGTCCGAGTTAGGAGACAGCTATGCCACCCGGAGATCCGTGGCCCAGCCATAGGGCAGAGCGACGCCCGTGGGCACAGACCCGAAGGGGTGGCACCCGCGAGGACAGGACACTTCGTTCCGTCACGGTGTCGCTTCCCCCCTACATCGCCAAAATCGACGCCAACATCGACGCGGATATCGCTGTAGAACTCGAAGCCGCCATGAGCGAGATTTCTCGACTCGACAGCACGCACGGAACCCACCTCGCAGCGCTCAGCACCCTCCTACTGCGAACAGAATCGGTGGCGTCTTCGAAAATTGAGCGCGTTGAAGCGAGCTTGGACGACTACGCGCGCGCGTTGCACGGCGGAAGGGGCAATTCGAGCGCGGTCTCGATGGTGGCGGCGACCACCGCCCTAAACGAAATGATCGTGAGCGTCGATCGAGATGCCCCCGTACAGATGTCCGCGATTCTGCGCGCACATGAGGCGCTGATGCGAGAAGATCCGACAGAGGGGCAGCATGCTGGTCAAATAAGGACTGTCCAGAATTGGATCGGCGGAAGCGACTACTCGCCGCGAAACGCGCTGTACGTTCCGCCACCGCCAGACACGGTGCCCGCGTATATGGACGACCTGATGGAGTTCGCGAACCGAACCGACATTCCCGTTCTGATTCAGGCGGCCATCGCGCATGCACAGTTCGAATCAATCCACCCCTTCACCGACGGCAACGGCCGCATCGGCCGGGCACTCGTCAACACCATCTTTAGGCGGAGGGGAGCAACAACGCGCCTCGTTGTCCCTCTGGCATCGGCGCTTGTTGCTCACCGAGAGCGCTACTTCGGCGCGCTCAACACATACCGCGCCGGCGACCTTCGCCCACTGATCGTCACATTCGCGACCGCATCAAAGACTGCTGCCGCCGAATCACGCACTACTGCAGAGCGTCTGGCTGAGATACCAGTTGAATGGCGAAACGTGGTCGGACCGATTAGGCGTCACAGCGCGACCGAAAAAATACTCCTGCTATTGCCGTCGACGCCGATCGTTTCGTCCGACGACGTCGCATCACTTGTCGATGCACCTCGAAGCAGCGTGTTCGCCGCAATCAAACGACTACACGACACCGGCGTTCTACGCCCATTGACGGACCGCAAACGAGACCAGGTATGGGGAGCAAGCCTTGTACTCGACGAACTCGACGACTTGGGGCACAGGATCGAGCGAGCGAGCACTTGACTCGGTCCCGGACAACTTGGCGATCGAACGCACCGCCAAATGTGAAATGTGGGACGGCCGCCGCGGCAAGGGAAATCAGCGCACCGTCGGCTGACGGCTGTACAGGCGGACCAGCGCCATGATCCCGGTGAGCAGAATGGTGAATAGCGCTGCCGACGCGCCTGATTCGTACACGTCGGCGATCTGGATGGTTTTGCCGCCGCGGACCGCGACGCCGTCGGGCGGATGGATCAGGCTGGTGAAGACCTGGCTGGTGGTGGACAGCCAGAACAGGCACGGCAGCAGCCAGTAACCGCGGGTTCCGGTGGCGGGGCCTGCGGGGAATCGCGCTTCGACGAGCGCGACGAGCTGAAAGATCAACCAGCCCGTTAGCAGCCAGCCGAGAAAGTTGGTCAGCGGAACTCCCAGCGCGCCGGTCGGGTGGTCATAGGAATACCAGTCGTGCGCCGTCGCCCCGATGGGGTCGAATACGAGGTCATAACCGCCAAGAATGAAGGTCGCCACGAGGGGCGTGGTAAAGCGTTCGGCGCCCCCGACCGCCACACCGGGAACGGGTCGCAGGATCACCCGGGCCAGCGCCCAGGCCAGCCAGCCGAAGATGATCCAGCTGACGACGGCCACTGGGGGGACGCCCAGGGGTTTCGGACCGGGCAGGTGATGGGCGTAGGAGCCGAACGGGAAACCGGTCGCGACACCGATTGCCTCCAATGCGAACGCAACAACGCCGGCGATGACGACGAACGCGGCCATGCCCCGGGCGGAGTAGCCCAGCCACGCATGGACCGCGACAAACAGAATGAGAAAGCCCAATTGGGCGGCCCCGGCCTGAGCAGCCAGCGACGGACGCACCGCCATCACCACCGCGGCGAGCAGCGTGAGGACGAGCAAGACCCAGCATGACGCTTTGAGAATCCGCAACCGCGCCTCCGTTGGCCAGGCAATCGCGTCAGCGTAACCGCTGCTATGCGGCCTGTCGAGCGGGTGGTGACCGGCGAGTCGCTGGTCCGTGCTGACCCTGACCACTGGCTTAAGACTTACTGACAATTCTCGCCGGGACCCCCACCCGAGGGTAAACTTGCCGTTACGCAAAGATTGCGTAGAGATGGACAAGTTGGGGAGGCCGAGTGCGGCACTCCATAACTTTTAGGCTTTTGCGCGCCGGTATCGCCGCTGGCGTGGCGACATTAACCGCGTTCGCCGCGGCTCGCCGGTCATCAATTCACACCGAGACACTTCGGGCTACCGCCCCGCCGCGACGACGCCTTCGAGACTGGACGCGTTCGTGATGGCAGCCATTGGCCACGAGGGAACAAGGCGCCCCGCGATGACGACATCGCTGATGGAAATCCCTAGGCGCGATAGGAGGTGTTGCGATGAGTGAACAGCTGACCGCCGAGGTCAACCAATTGCGAAACCGGATGTATCGACAGGTCAACCAGGCGGGTAACTCGCCACTGAGCGTGCGGGACGAGGTGGCGATCGTCGACCTTCTCGCCAAAATCGCCGCCGAGCTGGAAGTGCTGGAAGGCAAGCCGGACCACATGTTGGCCTGATGAGCCGTGCGGAACCGGGCACTGATCCCGAGGGTGGAGTGCTTCCCGGAGCCCCGGCGCCATTGGAGGGCAGGCATCGCCAGTTCCCGTGGCGGCATGGGTGATTGCGAGTCATCGCATCATCTGACCGTCGACCACGACGTCCGCGACGGGCACCCGGCTCGAGGTACTGAAGACCGCGAATTCTTCGGACGTCACCAACCCATCGAAGGAGGTAACACGATGCGCAGAAAGCCAATTCGACCGCCGCGCAGTTGGCCAGATCGCTATCCACGCCCCGTCGGGCGCGGCCTAGCAGAAAGGAGACCCATGCCATGTCCACCGGCATCACCATCCACACCGGCTCCAGGGTCACCGCCATCGTGGCGCTAACCGGCGCCGCAATTCTTCAGGGCGGCACGGCATCAGCCGACCCAAACCAGGACGACCAGTTCCTGGCGCTGCTCAATCAACAAGGCGTCCCAGCCATTTCGGGCGTACCGGACCTCATCAAGACAGCCCATGAGGTTTGCGGCGAGCTCAACAGTGGTGTTCCCACGGGGGCCGTAGTGCAGCAATTTGAAGACTTCGCCGACACCGTCACCCCTGGTCGCGACCCTGGTCGTGTTCACCGGTCAGCGATCGGATTCGTCAGGGCATCAGCGGGAGCCTATTGCCCGAACCATCGGGTCGGCTTCACCAAGCGCAACGATTCACCACGGCGGGTGAAGCTGACCGCCTTTGTCGAAGGTGCCGATGTCACCGATCCGGTTCCGCCGCTGCCGCAGGTGCCGCACGCCCAACTGCTCCGACCGCCACAGGCGGTCGCGCCCTCCGCCCCGCCGAAGAAGGCACCTCCCGTTGTTGGTCCTCCGCCAGGCGGCGGCAACGGCGGGGGCGGCCATGGTGGTGGCACCGGCGGGGTGGCCCCGCCACCGCCCACGGAACCCGGCATCATCGCCCTCGCGCCATAACCGTCCGAGCCAGCCGCTTCAGCCGCCCATGTTGCCAGTCGCGGGCACGCCGTCGGCGAGCCCGTAGCGCAGGAACACGATGCCGGCCGGTCCCGCTACCGGCGCTTCGAGCAGCGTGACGTTCGTCGGGACCGCGCCACCGTCGAACACCTTCTTCCCGACGCCCAGCATCACCGGGTGCACCCAGAGATCGAGCCGGTCAAACAGCCGCTCGCGCAGCAGGGTCTGCACCAGGTTCAGGCTCCCGACGACCTTGACGTGCTCGTGGCGGTCACGAACCTCGCGCACCGCGCTCACCAGATCCGGGCCGAGCTGCGATGAGCCGGCCCACGACAGGTCGGGCCGACCGCGGGACGCCACGTATTTCGGGACGCTGTTGAAAAGCGTTGCGATTGAATCGTCTTCGCCGCCCTGCTGGTGCGGCCAGTAGCCGGCGAAGATGTCGTAGGTTCGTCGCCCGAGCAACAGGGCATCGGTGCCCTGGTAGGCGGCGCCGACCTGTGCGCCGGAGACCTCGTCGAACAGCGGCGCCTGCCAGCCGCCGAACGGGAACCCGATCGGATCCTCGTCCGGGCCCCCGGGCGCCTGCCCGACGAGGTCCAGGGTGGCGAACAATGCGATGTGAATGAGTCCCATGGCCTAGGTAGACCCACGGACCCACGCAAACTCATCGCCGCGGAGATCAGGCTGTCGTAGACGTCCCGGCGCGCGACGCCGTCCGGTAACCGGCGACTGCGACGGCCACGGCCGCGACGACCATCCCGAACGCCAGCACCACGTTCTGCGGCCGGGCGGCCATCAGGAACGCGGCGGCCAACGTGACGGCCGGAACACCCCATTGCACGGCGCCGAGAACACCGGCGCGACCGGGCGCTCCTCGGCGCAATCGGAGCCGCAGCCAGGCCGAGGCGAGCGCGATAATCAGCGTGGACAGCACTCCCGCGCCGACCCACGGGCCACGCCTGCTGCCGTCGGCGATCACGGCGATGCCGGTGATGAAGGTCAGCAGCGCCAGTATCGGCACCGACCACAGCGTTGCCCGCAGCGCCGGCGGGAAGGCCCCGCTGACTCGTAGGCGGGCCACCTCGGCGCTTTGTACTCCGACGACGATGGTCAGCGCGATCGCGATGGTGATGTGAGTGGCGAGCAGCAATGCGTTCGGCATGAATCTAGGACGAGGCGCGAAGCGCAAAAGTTACGGTGGTCGCATGCGATGGGTTGGGGCCGCTGTTGCGGTGGCGATGACGCTCTCCGTGTCGCCGGGCCCGTCGGTCAGCCTGGCAGACCACAGCGTTCCGCTGGCGCCGCCCGACGACGCCGGCGACGGCTCCGCGCCGCCCGACGGGCGCACGCTGACGCCGTTCGACGTGCAGTACGCGGCGGTCGGGCGCCTGAACCCCGCGCTATTGGCCGCGATTCAAAATGCCGCGACGGCAGCCACGGCGGACGGCATCACCATGACCGTCACGTCGGGCTGGCGGTCACCGGAGTTTCAGCAACGGTTGCTGGACAACGCAATTCAGACCTACGGAAGCTACGCGGCGGCGCGACAGTACGTGCAAACCCCGGAGGCCTCCAAACACGTCACCGGCGATGCGGTCGACATCGGAGGGCAGGGCGCCGATCAGTGGCTCATCGCCAACGGATCCCGCTTCGGGCTGTGCCAGATTTACGCCAACGAGCTCTGGCACTTCGAGTTGGCCACTGATGCCGAAGGCAGATGCCCGGCATTGCTCCCCAACGCGGCGGGTTAACGCGGCCGGTAGCGGCCGTGCTCGGTGACGACGGCGGAGATCAGCCCACATCAAAGGCGAGGTTATGGGAAATGTCCGCTTCCGGCGTCGGTGATCTCGGCGCCGGTACTGTTGACGCGCAATCCCTTTCGCTCTTCGAGCTCCTCTTCGCTAACCCGCTCGAGCATCGGTAGCCCTGGCGCGCACAACAACGTGAGGACGAAGCTGCAAGGAATGTCGGTGCGGTTGTTAGCGTCCTGATAGTGGATCACGTCGCCGCCGGGTCCCCAGAACGCGTCTCCAGCGCGAAGGACGCGTGGCGGCGCACCCTCGAGCTCGAACAACATCTCGCCGTCAATCATGTAGCCGAATCCCGGGCCACCGGGAAGGCGATGTGGCGGGTAGCCCGGAGCGCCCGGTGGATGGTTGATGAGAACGGTCATCACGTAGGCATCGTCAGGGATCAACGCCGACCGTACTTCCTGCACCACGGTTATTGTTGATCCTGATTCGGAGTCAGTCGTGTCGTGCAACATTCGTTATCCCTCTTATGGTTGCGAAACGGAGTGTGCGTCGATCCAGTCGGAGTATCGAGTAGTGAAGATGGTGGCGTTCTCGTCGGGCGCAAGGGTGTGATCGTCAATGACCGCACCAAAATACGGTGCCTGGGCGTCACTGACGACGCGACGTCGATCACCAATGGCGGCAAGACCCGCACGGACGAAATCATCCATCCCCATGGCGTCGGGTCCAGCGATCTCCGTTTCTCCGTTGATAGGCCGCCCGACGGCGGCGTGGGCCACGGCGGTGGCGACGTCGTCGGCCGCGATAGGACGGAACAACGCGTGCGGCAATCTGACAACGTCTCCGTCTGTCGCGGAATCGGCCAAGCCGACCGCGAATTCGTAGAACGGGGTTGCTCGCACGATCGAATACGGCCGGCCCGAATCCCTGATCAGGTTTTCCTGAGCTGCCTTCGCGGTGTTGTAGCCACTATCTGGCATAACCTGCGCACCCACCACGGACAACGCGACATGGTGTTTGACTCCCGCTTCCTGTTCAGCGGCAAGCAGATTCGTGGTCGTCGTGGTGAAGAAGCGCATCACAGGTTCGTCGTCGAACAACGGTGAATCGGCGACGTCGACGAGGACATCCGCACCGGCGACGGCGTCGGCGAGGCCTTCCCCGGTGAGCGTATCGACACCTGATCGCCGTGAGGCGACGATCACGTTGTGTCCTTGCGCACCGAGCTTGGCCGCTACCTTCGAGCCGATCAGCCCACGGCCGCCAATGACCACGATCTTCATGATGAACCTTTCAGAGTTGCGCTTGACCGGTCACCGCGGCCGTCAATTATCAAATTGGTTCACCGGGGAATCTCAACCCGAAGCGTTTGCATAGTTCGGGGACACTGTCGACATCCATCTCCAGGTCGTACCGCGCACAGAGTTCGTCTAGGTTCTCTGTCGATATCTTGTCCACACCGCCGAGGTCAGACAGTTCGTCGAAGAACTGCTCAAATCCTGCGGGGGAAATGATTTCAAGGATGCGGGCGGGCTCATCGTCCGCGTTCCAGAACGTATGCCATTGGCCTCGTGGCTTGAAAATGAAGTCGCCAGGGCCGCCGTAGATCACTTCATCACCAAGCAAAGCGCCCACGCGTCCCTCGATGATCCAGCTGTACTCGTCTTCGTTGTGGTGGCGATGAAGCGCCGAGGCCAGCGCTCGCGGCGACATCGGATGCTCGAGTACGGAGAAGCGCCCTTCCGCCTGAACCTTGTCGACGATGTGGCGGACACCGATACTGCCGAGGAACACAGACTTGCCTTCGGTGCGGCCGACGGATTTAGCCGGCGGGCCGCCTGGCCTCAAGATGTCGTCTGTCGCACCGACCGCGGCCGGGTTCTGGTTGTATTCGTGTGACACGGATGCTCCTTGGCTGAGTGTGCGATCCGGGTTAATTGCGGCCGGCCATGAAGCCACCGTCGACGTTGAGAATCGCGCCGGTGACCCAGCTGGCCGCATCCGAGAGCAGATAGGTGACGGCGTTCGCGACGTCGGCGGGGGTGCCCACTCGTCCCAGGGGATGAAGCGGCGCGAAAGTGTCAAGCGTGGCGTCGATCTCGTCCTTCGGGATCCACCGCTCGAGGGCGGGGGTCTTGACGGCGGCCGGTGCCACCGCGTTGACTCGAATCTGATGCTCGGCAAGCTCGATGGCCAGGTTATGGGTGAGCGCATGCAGCCCGGCTTTTTGCATCGAGTGCCCACACGATGGGGTCGCACCGATCGCCTGATGTGCCCACATGCTGCCGATGTTGACGATGGAGCCGCCCTCCCCGCGGGCGATCATGCCCTCAACGACGGTCTGCGTCAGGAAGAACAGGGCATAGTTGAGTTCCATGAACGAGTCGTAGAACTGGTCGTCGTACTCGAGAAACGGCCTAGGGATGAAGATTCCGGCCGAGTTGACCAACAGGGTCGCATCGCCGTGTTGCTCGGAAAGCGCGCGCTGGACATCGGCGATAGCGGCGCGATCCGTCAGCTCGGCGGCGATGCCCCAGGCTTCGCCGCGCCGGCTCTCCAGCTCAGCGACGGTGTCGTCGACACGGGCTTTCGAGCGTCCGACGATCACCGCGCCGCCGCCGTGATCGACGACGTCGATCGCGACCTGCCGACCGATGCCGGCACTGCCGCCGATGACAATGACCTTCTTGTCCTGAAAATGCATATTCGGGATCCTTTCGAAGAATTCGCGCTTGGACATGCGGGTGCGCGGGTTACGCCCCGGGAGCGATTGCGCAGGCCGCGACGCAGACCCAGGTGCCCTCCCGCTTCTGATATGTGTCCGTGCACAGGGCTTCTTGGTCCACTCCATCGGCGAGCGTGGTGTATGTGGCGCGGGCGTGGATCAGGGCAACGTCACTCAGGATTCGGATGTTGACGTCGTGCACAGCAAGATCCTTGAAGGGACGCGGCTTAGCGATGTAGTCGAGGAACTCTTCACGATTCCGGGTGACGCCCGGGGTCTGCACGATGAAGTCTTCGGCGAGGAACTCGCTGAAGCGCTTGACATCGTTGAACTGGTCGGAGTGGACGTAGTCGTTGTTGAGCTGTTCGAGGATTGTCAGATCTTCGGTGGACTGCTTGGTGTCGATCACTTTCGTGTTCCGTTCGCTGCAGGTTCTGTTCGCATCGAGACTGCCGCCAGGCGGGGTGAGCTGTCATCACCCGACCACCTATTCACCCGGGTGAGTCACGCGAGTTACGTTGAACGAGTGCATGATTACTCCGGAAAGGACGGTTCAGCCGCGGCCGATGGGCTGCTGGCCACAGCGGGCTGCACACCGGGCCGGTCGCGGCACAAGGCCGCGACGTCGCAGGGCACAGGTTGGCATCCGCCGGGGGGGTTCTTTATCAACAGCGCGGCGCACAACGCGCCCAGGCCGAATAGCGCGGCGCTGACCTCTAACACGTGCGCGAATCCGGTGGCGCTCGCTGTGCCAACACTGATCATGCCCATGGACCCGATCGATATCAGCGCGGCGAGCCGCGAGACGGCGTTGTTGATCGCCGACGCCAGGCCGCTGTGTTCGGTTGGCACCGAGGCCAGCGTCAGCGACACAAGCGGTGTGACAGTCGCGACCAGCCCGATGGCCAGCACCGTCATCCCGGGGACCAGGTCGGTGATCGCGTGAAATCCCTTAGGTTTCGGGCGGACCAGGAGCAGCCCGATTCCCGCCAGGGCGGGGCCGGCGATCAGGAAGACGCGCGGGCCCACCCGCGCGGCGACCCGGCCGACATGACGCGCGAATGCGAACGACAGCGCCGGGATCGGCAGGGTGGCCAGGCCGGCCGCGGTGGCGGAATAGCCGCCGATCTCTTGGGTGTAGAGGGTGATGGCCAGCGATCCCAGCGTTAACGCGCCGTAGACGAACACGGTGACGAGGTTGGCGGCCGCGAAGTTGCGAAAGGTGAACAGCGACAACGGAAGCATCGGGTCCCTGCTGCGGCGCTGCCAGCGCACGAACGCGGCCAGTGCGACAATGCCGACCACCGCTGGCCCGATGACCATCGGATCGGTCCAGCCGTCGCGTTGCGATTCGATCAGCGCATACACCGTCGCGGCCAACCCCACCGCCGATAGGCCCACCCCTGCGGTATCGACGCGGGCGCCGTCGACGCGCCCCGACATCGGGCACAGCCAGAACGTTAGCGCATACCCGACCGCCATGGGGATCGCTGACAACACGAAGATCCAACGCCAGCCCAGGAAATCGACGCACAGTCCGCCCAACAGGGGGCCCAACGCGAAAGCGGTTCCCGTCCACCCGGTCCAGACGCCGATCGCCGCGGATTGGTGCGCTTTGTCGAACACCGTGTTGATCAGCGCCAGCGAGCCGGGCACCAGGAACGCCGCACCCAGGCCCTGGATGACGCGCGCGGTGATCAGCACCGCCGGCGAGGTCGCAACCGCCGCCAGAACCGAGCCCGCCCCGAAAGCCAACAGCCCGAACCGCATCACCGGAACGCGACCGAACAGATCCGAAATGGACCCGCCGGGCAGAATCGCGGCCACCATCGCCAGCAGGTAGCCGTCGATGATCCATTGCTGCAATGCGAGGCCGCCGCCGAGGTCGCGCTCGGTGGCTGGCAAAGCCAGGTTGATCACGGTGGAGTCGAGGAACGCGACCATCGACACCATCACGGCGACGACCATCGCGCGACTGGTCGGCGCCGCGTCGCGCAACGTCATGACCGGACACCAGATCCGTTGCGGCTCACCATCGGTCGAAATGCAGCACGTCGTCGAGCGGAATGCGTCGGGCACGGCGGAAGGTGGTGCCGGTGTAGTAGGCCGTCGGGATGGTCGTGGCGTGGTAGACGTTGTCGGGCAGGCCGAGGATGGCCCGCATCTCCTCGTCGGCCATTATGGTCACCCCAGTCCACGTTGTTCCCAAGCCCCGAGAATGCGCGGCGAGCATGTAGCTCCACGTGGCGGGCATGATCGAACTCCAATACTGGTTGGCGTTTTCGCCCGTGAGGACGCCGTCACCGTCGGTGACCTCGACGCACGGGATCATCAAGACGGGGACTTCGCTGATGTGCTCGGCGAGATACGCCGCACTGTCGGACACTTTGCGCTGCTCGCTATTGCGTGCGGGGTCGTCATTGAACCGATCGGCGACTGCGAAAGGGGATGCGGCGATCAGGTCCCATGTGCGGCGGTACACATCGGCGATCGCGCGACGCTGGTCGGCATCGGTCACGATGAGGAAGCTCCAGTTCTGCACGTTGGCCGACGTCGGTGCCTGCACCGCGATCTCAAGGCATTCCCGGATCAAGCCGGTAGGAACAGGTTTGGTCAAATCGAGACGTTTGCGCACCGAGCGGGTCGTGGTCAGCAGTGCGTCGGTGGACAAGTCGACGATCGGGTAAGCGCTCATGACGGCACGATGGCGGTGACTTCGACTTCCACGCGCAGGTTGGGCCACACCAGCCCGTCGATGATGCTGAGCATGGCGGCCGGTCGGTGCCGGATGATCTCTCTGCTGACCGCCAGGTAGGCGGACACATTGTCACGGCTGGTGAGCCATTGGCGTATGTAGACAATGTCGGTCAGCGTGGCGTCGGCTTTGCCGAGAGCTTCTTCGACGTTGGCCCAGCACTGCCGGGCTTCGTCGACGAAGTCCTCGGGCGGCGTGCCGTCTTCGCGCAGCCCCGGCGTTCCGGAGACGAAAATCTGTGTGCCGCCGGCGGATACGGTGACAGCGTCGGCGTAGCTGCCGATGTGGGCGGCTACTCCGGTGAAGATCGGGGTAACGGTGGTCATCTCGAGACTCCTTGGTGGTGTGGGGTGATCTGGTTCGTGATGACGAGTCCGCTGGACTCGCGGCCGGCGACAACTTGCGCGAGGGCGTCGGCGGCGTGATCCAGGTCGCAGGACCGCGGGGTCGGTATCCTCAATTGACCGGAGGCAAGTAGCGCGGTCAGCCGCTCGAGTTGAGCCCCGTCAGAACGGACGTAGACCGCGGTCACACAAATCCCGCGGGTGGGTGCCGGTGGGTCGGGGGTAATGGTGGCCAACCGCCCACCGTCGGCATGCGCCGTCATCGCCGCAGCAGCACCCCCGGGAGCGGCGTTGGCGACGGCGTCGATGGAACCTTTCGCGAGCTCCCTTGCGTGTTGTGGCCACATCGGATCGCGGTAATCGACGACTTCGCGGGCGCCATACCCGCGGACCCGGTCGGCGCTGCCGGGGCCGGCCGTGGCGAGCACATCGACTCCGCGCAGGACGGCCAGCTGGACAATGAGGCCGCCGGTGATTCCACCCGCGCCGTGAACGAGCAACGTGTCCCCACCCCGCAGGGCCAACGCCTCGCCGACTACCTGCTCGGCGGTCAACGCCGGCACCGGAATGATTGCCGCGGTCTCCCATGAGATCTCGGGCGGCTTGCGGGCGAGCGATCCGGCGGGTGCGATCACCAGCGGCGCCCACGTCCCTTGGTCGCGCAGCGGCACCGGGTGACACAGCACCTCGTCGTTCACATTGAATCCGCTTGGTTCGGAGCCGACGGCCTTGATGACCCCGGCCGCCTCGACGCCGAGCGCCAGTGGCGGCCTGGTGCCAACGTCCCAACCGCCAGTACGAATGATGTTGTCCCAGTTCCCAACCCCAGCGCTGCGAATCTCGATGAGAACCTCGTCGGCCGCCAACGCTCGCGGCTCGTTCACCGCGAGCGTCTCCACTTTGCCGCCGAACGCCCGAACCCCCGCGACCAGCATGGTCACAGTGAGGCGACTAGGTCGGCGGCAGGGTCCGGTGCCTCGCTTTTCAGCAGCGGGGCAAGTTCGGACTCTTGGGCGAGTAGCGGATCCCAGACTTGATTGACCGTCGGATGTGGCGCGACAGCGTGGCGTAACAGGCTGACTGGGACCTTCGCGACGATAGCTAGGGTGGCTGCTTGGACCAGTTCGGAGAACTGCGGGCCGACAAATGTTGCTCCGAGCAGTGTGTTGGTGTCGTCGTTAATGACCAGTTTCGCCCATCCCTGGAAGCCGTCCCGGTAAAGGGCTAGGAATGACACTGCGCCGGGGTAGTGGGCAGTTCGCGTCCGTACCGCGAACCCTTCTGCTCGGGCTTGGCTTTCGGTGCGCCCCACCCAGGCCACCTGAGGGTCAGTGTGGATAACCTGCGCGAGACTGCCGGCATCACGCACAGTCAACTCGTTTTCGGACAGTTCTCGCCCCGCGGCTCGGGCCGCGATGATGTCGGCCACGACGCGGCCGTGGTAGGTGGAGATATGCGACAGCCGAGCACGTCCGGTGGTATCTCCCAGCGCGTAGAGCCAACTGCCTGCGACGCCGACCGCCTGGAGATGGTCGTTCACAGAAACGATCCCGCCGCTTGGCAGGCCAAGGGTTTCCAATCCGATGTTGTCGGTGTTGGTGCGCCGTCCCGCGGCCAGGACGACCTCGTCTACCTCGATGGTCTGGCGGTGGAAAGTTGCGTCGACGGGCCCTCCTGGCACGGGGCGGTTGACCGCGGACAACTCCGTCTCAAAGCGAATCGTGACGCCTTTGGTTCGCAGTGACTGCGCGACTAGCTCGCGGGCTTCGGGTTCGCAGGCGGGAAGCAGCGCGCTCTCACGTACCAAAAGTGTTACCGCGGAGCCCAATCCAGCCAAGATGGTCGCGAACTCGACACCGACGGGTCCGCCACCCACCACCAGCGCACGAGATGGCACCCTTGTCATGGTCGTCAAGTCCCGATTGGTCCACGGGCGTGCTTGCGCCAACCCGGGTATCTCCGGCACGTTAGGACGAGTGCCGGTGGCCAGCACGATGGCGTGGCGTGCACTCAAGAGGGTTTCGGTGGTATCTCCCAGGGCGTAGGCCACGCGCACTGTTCGTTCGCCGCTCAACCGGCCGAACCCATGAAACACTGCTACGCCGGCTTGCCGCAGCGATGCTGTTCGGTCTTGGTCCGACAGGTGCTCGATGATCGCGTCGCGCTTCGCGAAGACTGCCGCTACGTCCAACCTGTTGTCCGCAATCGCTTCTCGCACACCGGGAACCGCCTTCGCGAGGTTGAACACCTCGATCGGCCGAAGCAGTGTTTTGCTCGGGTTGCAGCCCCAGTAATGACACTCCCCACCGACCAGGCGATCCTCAACGAGCGCAACGGAAAGGCCGACGGACGCGAGCTTCCGCACGGCGGCCACACCGCCCACCCCGCCACCCACGACGACCACGTCGAAGTCTTTGCCCGCTTTCACTTTTGCGCGTCGTCGTCCGTGGTGAGCGGGCCGTCCCCGGTATCGACCAGGAAGACCGCGAGTAGTTCGGCGGGCTCAGTGGAACTGACATTTTCGCTGATCGTGTGGTGGGCGCCTGGGACTTCAGCCCACGTCTCCCCGGCGTGATAGACGCGGGCCGGCTCACCCTCAACTTGGCTGCGGATCGACCCGGAGATCACGTACGCCATGATGAACGCCGATTTCGCGTGGTGGTGCGCTGCGCTTCTGGCTCCGGGCGGATAGCTGACGGCCACTGCTTCAAGTGATTTGCCCGGAACATTGGTGGGCTGATTGAAAACTGGCCGGACAACCGGGATTTGATGCGAATCCTGCGGCGTCGGCTCGGCGTGAGCCGCGGGCGTGAGCATCACCGCAAGCGTCAGTGCGCCGAACGGTATCCTGAGGAACATTTTGGCTGCCTTTCCTTTTCACTCTTCGGCGACGCGAAGGATCGTCTTGCCGGGGATGCGCTTGCCAGGAGCGAACGCGGCGGGAGCTTCAGCGAGTGGCAGCACGGCGCCCACCACCGGCTTGAGGCGTCCATCCCGTACCCGCGTAGCAAGCTGGGCGAGCTGGGCGCGATCGGCCTCGACGAGGAAGAAGATCGCCCGCGCATCGTGCGGCTGGGCCTTCGGCGGCTCGGCGATGGTCACGAGCGTTCCGCCGGCCCGCACCAGAGCTGCCGATCGGGCGAGGATGTCACCGCCAATCACGTCGAACACGACGTCGACTTCACCGGCGTCCTCTAGCCTTTCGGTCTCCAGGTCGAGGAAGGTGTGGGCGCCGATCTCCAACGCCCGGTCTCGGTCTGCTGTCCGGCCGGTGCCGATGACCCGCGCACCGATCTCACGAGCCAGCTGCACCGCGATCGACCCCACTCCACCCGCGGCACCGTGAATCAGAACCGTTTGTCCGGCGGCGAGGCGGCCGTGGTCGAACAGGCCCTGCCAGGCGGCGAGTCCAGAGATCGGCAGCGCCGCGGCGACGGTATGGTCGATGTCCATCGGCAGCGGTGCGAGATTGCGGGCTTCCATGGCGGTGTACTCCGCCAGCGTGCCGTTGCGGGCCCAGTCGGCGAGCCCGAACACCCGCTGACCGACGGTCAAAAGCGTTGTCCCGTAGCCCAGCTCGACCACGACGCCCGACAGCTCATGGCCCGGTACGCTCGGCGTCCGGTCATGACCCGCACGGTCGATCCAAGTGTGCGGCCAGTCAAGCTCGCCCGGCGTGAAACCCGCCGCGTGTACTCGCACAACGACGTCGTTGTCGGCCGCCTGGGGGTAGGGCAGGTCGCGCAGCGACAGACCGGCGACACCGGCGTCGCGGTCTGAAACGGTGATGGCCTTCATTACAGGTCCTTCCTGATGTGTGTTGTTGTTGTCGAGTCGGCCTCGGGCTGCGGTTGTACGCTGACGAGTTCCAGACCTAGGTCACGGACCCGGTCGAGGAGCCCGTAAAGCTGTGACTGGTCGCGGATTTCACCACTGAAAACGGTGTCGGTGGTACCGCCCTCGAGGTGCATCCCTTCGAGTGCGGACCCGAGCCGCTCGGTTACCCGCCCCCGAATGCAGATTTGGTAAATCGTCGGCTGCACTTAGCCCTCCGCTTGCTCTCTGCTGAGCCAGCTTTCACCGACGCGGGGTGAGTCGTCATCACCCGGCGAGCCAATTCACCCGGGTGAGTAAGAAGGTGTTCACGGGGCGGATCGTCGGCGTGCTTGCTCGCTAGTCGCGAAGCGCAGCGATGCGGCGAACATGGCCCGCGTATCCTTAAGTACTCCTTCTAGGAGAGATGACGCCATGGACGGGATCGCCGACGTGGGGAGCGTCGTGGGTCGAGCATGACATGAGTGCAATAACCGAATCACAAAGCTCGGTCGCCGGGTTGGATCTCTACTTGGACCGCCCCGGCGGCAAGGTACGTGACGGTGTGATGGAAGCCATTCGCGACGCGATCCGATCGGGGCGATTGGTGCCGGGCGTCCAGTTGCCCTCAAGTCGTGCGCTGGCCGCCGACCTCGGTGTCGCGAGAAACACCGTTGCCCGCGCGTACGCCGAACTCATCGCCGAGGGCTGGCTGACATCACAGCATGGCTCAGGCACGCAGGTTGCCCAACGCGCGGCCCAGGTCGTCCGGTCCGTCGCTTCATCCCCCAAGCCACGGACGCCGCGCCAGTTGGACCACGACTTCCGGCCGGGACATCCGGACCTGTCGTCGTTTCCACGGACGGAGTGGAGCCGTGCGGTCAAGCGCGCGTTGAACGTCGCACCGTTCGAGGCGTTCGGCTACGCCGATCCCCACGGGCGCCCGGAGCTTCGCACCGCCCTTGCCGAGTATCTTGCGCGTGCGCGGGGAGTCCGGGCCCGACCGGGCAACATCATCATCTGCAGCGGCGCCGCCGAAGGATTGAATCTGGTCGCCGGCGCGCTGGCGGCAGCCGGGGTAGCCGCCGTTGCCGTCGAGGCTTTTGGCCTGCGCGCACAGCGGGCGTCGCTCGTTCGTGCGCAGTTGCGTTGCCCGCCGCTGACAGTGGACTCACGGGGCGCTGATGTCATGGCCTTGGACGGCATGGCAGATGTGGGCTGTGTGCTGCTCACGCCGTCACACCAGTTTCCCCTCGGCGTGCCTTTGCATTCCGACCGCCGGGCGGCCGTTGTTGATTGGGCGCGACGTACCGGCGGACTGATCATCGAAGATGATTACGACGGCGAATTTCGGTACGACCGCGCCCCTGTCGGTGCGCTGCAAGGCATCGACCCCGAACATGTCATCTACATGGGAACGGCGAGCAAGTCGCTGGCACCGGGGCTGCGGCTCGGGTGGCTGGTGCTGCCGGACCGACTCGTCCATGCAGTGGCCCAGCAGAGGGGTGAGCGCGAGGAGACCTCCAGTTTCGTTGACCAGTTGGCGATGGCCGAATTCATCGTGTCCGGTTCCTACGACCGACACATCCGCACGATGCGCGCCCAGTACCAGCGCCGCCGCGAGCAACTCGTCGCAGCTGTTGCCAAGTCATCCCAGAAGACCACCGTCGCAGGAATGCCTGCAGGTCTGCACGTGATGCTTGAGCTTGCCGATGCCGACGAGAGCCAGCTGTGTCATCAACGCGCGTGGCGACGGCTCGGCGTGGAGGGTCTTGATCTGTTTCGCCATCCGGAAGCCGGCCGCGAGCGGAACGGCTTGGTGGTCGGGTTCGCAGCGCCCGCGCCGAGCGCGTGGTCGGCGGCGTTGGACGCCCTGATCGGACTGCTGCCCTGAAAACGTCGGGCTCAATTGGCCCCTTCTCACCGCACCCAAGTGGCCCACGATCAGCGCGATACCGCGACTAACGTTCAAAGCATGCTCGTCGCAGGCAGCTCCAATATCTCCGATCTGCTGTGCACCCCGCCTTCCCTCTTCGAGGTCGAGGGCGAAGCAGGCACTGATGCCGGCGAACCCGCGCTGCTGCTTGCCGCCAAGTCGGCGGCACCGGCCATCCGCGCCCCGCTCATCGAACGGACAGCTCTAGTCGAAATCCTCTCGGCGGAACCCTCTCTCAAGCTCACGTTGCTCAGTGCGCCGGCGGGCTGGGGCAAGACGACGCTGTTGGCCCAATGGGTGAGCGGCGTCGATGACCGCCGCCGGCGGTGCTGGCTTTCCCTTGATGCGTTCGACAATGATCCGGCGCGATTTTGGGCCTACGTGCTCGCGGCGCTGGATAAGGCCAGCCCGGGAGCGGCGCCGCGTGCGATCGAGCTCATCAAGATGGGTGCCGACCCTCGACACGTGGTCTTGCCGACACTGCTCGACGAGTTGGCTGGGATCGACCACCAGATCGCGTTGATCCTCGACGACTATCACCTGGTTACAAATCGGGCCGTGCACGAGCAGGTCGGTTTCGTCGTCGAACGGATGCCGCCGACCTTCCAGTTGGTCATCGCCACCCGTTCGGATCCCATGCTGCCGTTGGCACGGTTGCGGGCCCGCGGCGAGCTGCTGGAGCTGCGAGCCGAGGAGCTGCGGTTTCAAGTCGGCGAAGCCGCAGACCTGCTCGGCGGCGTGCTCGGTTGGGAGTTGACCGACGGGGACGTCCAGCTGTTGTGTCACCGTACGGAGGGGTGGGCCGCGGGTCTGTATCTCGCCGGGCTGTCGCTGGCAGGTCGCACCGATGCGGCAGCATTTATCACCACGTTCGCCGGCGATAACCGTCACATCGTCGACTATTTGATGGCCGAGGTGCTCGACGGTCAGCCACCGGAACTGCGTGACTTTTTGCTACATACCTCGGTTTTGGGCCGACTCTGCGGTGAGCTGTGCGACGCGGTGCTGCAAACGTCCGGCTCGGCCGCGGTCTTGCATAAGATCGAGCGCGAAAACCTATTCGTGATGCCGCTGGACATGTCGCGCCACTGGTACCGGTATCACCAGCTGTTCGGAGAGTTACTGCGCACCGAGCTGCAGCGCAGCGAGCCGGATCTCGTCGCCGATCTGCACCGGCGAGCCGCAACCTGGCTCGAGACTGAGGGCCTCATAGATGAGGCGGAGCGCCATCTGGTCGCTGGCGGTGACATCGCGCGCAGTGCTGATCTGATCGCCGCAGACTGGTGCGACAAGTTCAATCGGGGTGTCCAGTCGGGCGAGCGGAGCACGGCCGTCGCGGTGACTTCGCGCAACCCGGGGTGCGCGGCCGGTGAGGAGCTGACCCCCAAGGAGCTTGAGGTCCTTCGGCTGCTCCCAAGCCGGCTATCGCGAAGTGAGATCGCTGCGCGGCTATACGTCTCGCTGAATACCGTGAAGACCCACCAGCGAGCCGTGTACCGCAAGCTCCGCGTTGAATGCCGCAGCACGGCGGTCAGCCGGGCACGGGAACTCGGCCTGTTGTAATTCGGCGGCGCGCGCCCATGCCGAGCGGGAACCCACCGGATCCTCGTCGGGGCCGGCCGGCTAGCGCGGCCGGTAGCGGCCGTGTTCGGTGACGACGGCGGAGATCAGCTCGGCCGGGGTCACGTCGAAGGCCGGGTTGAAAACGCCGGCGTCCGGCGGGGTGATCGCGGCGCCGGCCAGCGTCCTGAGTTCGTCGGGCGCGCGTTCCTCGATGGCGATCTGCGCGCCGGTGGCCAGCGACGCGTCGACCGTGGACGACGGCGCGACCACCACGAACGGCACGCCGTGATGACGCGCCGCGATCGCCAGGCCGTAGGTGCCGATCTTGTTGGCGACGTCGCCATTGGCCGCGATCCGATCGGCGCCGACGAGTACGCAGTCCACCAGTCCCCGTGCCATCGCCGCCGCCGCGGCGCCGTCCGGCTGCACCTGGTAGGGCACGCCCGCCTGCGCCAGCTCCCACGCCGTGAGCCGGGCGCCCTGCAGCAGCGGACGCGTCTCGTCGACCAGCACCGACTCCACCAGGCCGCGCTCGTGCAGGTGCCACACGACGCCGAGCGCGCTGCCCCAGGCCACGGTGGCCAGGTGACCGGCGTTGCAGTGCGACAGCAGCCGCAGCGGGCGCCGATTGCACAGTGCGAGAACGATTTCCGCGGCGTGCGCGGATGCGGCGCGGTTGAGCCGTTCATCCTCGTCGAGGATCTCCAGCGCCTCGGCGAGGACGGCTTCAGCGCCGTCGTCGAGCTTCTCCAGTGCGCGCGCGACGCCCCAGCTGAGGTTGACGGCGGTCGGTCGGGCCTTGGCGACGCGGTCGGCCGAAGCTCGGACGTCGCCCCCCTCCCGCGTCGCGAGCACAACGCCCAGCGCGCCCGCCGCGCCCAGCGCCGGGGCACCGCGGACGGCCAGGCGGCGGATCGCGTCGATCAGTTCGTCGACGGTGCGCAGCGTGAGAACGCGGTAATCGGCCGGCAGCGCGGTCTGGTCGATGATCGTGACCGCGTCGCCGTCCCAGTCGATCGTCCTGCGCACTATGACCGCAGAATCGGGCGAATCAACTGCAGCACGTTGGGATCCTCGATGGTCGACGGCACCGGCCCGTCTGTGCCCTGGGTCATGTCGCGCATGGTCTTTCGCAAGATCTTTCCCGATCGGGTCTTCGGTAACGCGGGCACGACATCGACCTGTTTGAAGCAGGCCACCGCTCCGATCTCGTTGCGCACCGTCGCGATCAGGTCCTCGGCGAGACCGTCGGCCGACGCGCCGCGCTTGAGCACCACGAGTGCGCGCGGAACCTGCCCCTTGATCTCGTCGGCGACCCCGATCACCGCGCACTCGGCGACCGCCGGGTGCGCGGCCACCAGAGCCTCCATCGGGCCGGTGGCGAAACGATGTCCGGCGACGTTGATCACGTCGTCGATGCGGCCCAGCACGTACAGATAGCCGTCCTCGTCGAGGTACCCGCCGTCCCCGGTGAGGTAGTGACCGCGGTGCTCGCACAGATAGGCGGCCTCGAAGCGGGCGTCGTCACCCCACAGCGTGGGCAGCGCGCCCGGCGGCAGCGGCAATCTGACGCAGATCGCGCCCTCCTCGCCGGGCTCGCACGCCGAGCCGTCGGCGCGCAGGACGCGTACGTCGTAGCCGGGCATCGGCAACGTCGGTGAGCCCGGCTTGATCGAAAACTGTTCCACGCCCATGGGATTGGCCGCGATGGCCCAGCCGGTTTCGGTTTGCCACCAGTGATCGACGACCGGGATGCCGAGCTTCTCGGAGGCCCACAGGTAGGTATCGGGGTCGAGGCGTTCACCGGCTTGAAACAGATACCGCAGCGCGGACAGGTCGTACTTGCCCAGGTGTGCGCCACCCGGGTCTTCTTTGCGGATCGCGCGGATCGCGGTCGGCGCGGTGAACAGCGCCTTGACCCGGTGTTCGGCCGCCACGCGCCAAAACGCGCCGGGATCCGGGGTACCGACGGGCTTGCCCTCGTACAGCACCGTCGTCGCTCCGAGGAGCAGCGGCCCGTAGACGATGTAGGAGTGCCCGACGACCCAACCCACATCCGAAGCCGCCCAAAAGACGTCGCCGGGCTGGATGTCGTAGATGTGCCGCATGCTCCACAACAACGCCACCGCGTGTCCGCCGTTGTCGCGCACGATGCCCTTCGGCTTGCCGGTCGTGCCCGAGGTGTAGAGCACATACAACGGGTCGGTGGCCGCCACCGGCACCGCGTCGGCGGGCGCTGAATTAGCCATCAGCTCATGCCATTCCACGTCGCGCCCGGCGGTCAGCGCGCAGCGGTGCTGATCCCGCTGCACCACGACGCAGCTGCGCGGCTTGTGCCGAGCCGACTCGAGCGCCGCGTCGAGCATCGGCTTGTAGTGCACCGGCCCCGACGGCTCGATGCCGCAGGAGGCGGAGACGATGACGGTCGGGTGCGCGTCGTCGATCCGGGTGGCCAGCTCGTGCGCGGCGAAGCCGCCGAACACCACCGAGTGCACCGCACCGAGCCGGGCGCACGCCAGCATCGCGATGACGGCCTCGGGAATCATCGGCATGTAGAGCACCACCCGGTCGCCCTTGGCCACGCCGAGGTCCCGCAGCGCGCCGGCGAACCGGGCGGTCTGGTCCAGCAGCTCGCCGTAGGTGTAGCTGCGCTTGACACCGGTCACCGGCGAGTCGTAGATCAGCGCCGCCTGTTCGGCGCGCCCGCCGGCGACGTGGCGGTCGAGCGCATTGGCGCAGGTGTTGAGTGTCGCGTCGGGAAACCACCGGTAGAAAGGCGAGCGGCTGTCGTCCAGCACCCGCTGCGGCGGATCAAGCCACGTCACGTCTCTCGCGGCCTGCGCCCAGAAGGTTTCGGGGTCGTTGAGGCTCGCGCTGAACAGTTCCCGGTAGCCGCCCATGCCCGCTCGCTTCCTTATTTTGTGATGCACGCTACCCCGCGGCGGCTCCGGTGATGCCAAGATGTCGGAATGACCGACCGACGGGTCCGCTATGCGCGCAACGGCTCCGTCCGGCTCGCCTACCGCGAGTTCGGCCAGGGTGACACGACGCTGGTGTGGAACCCCGGCTGGTTCAGCAACGTCGATCTCGCCGACGACCCCGCAAGTCCGGTCGCGGCCGTCGTCGAACAACTGGCGGAGGTCACCCGGGTCATTGTGTGGGACAAACGCGGCACCGGCCTCTCGGACCCGGCCACCCGCGTCCCCCCTTTGGACGAGCGAATGGATGATCTGCACGCCGTACTCGACGACGCGAAAGTTGATCGCCCAGCGTTTTTCGGGATGTCCGAGGGTGGCCCGATGAGCGTGTTGTTCGCCGCCACGTATCCGGAGCGCGTTCAATCGCTGGTGATGTATGGCGTGATGGCACGGTTCTCCCAGGAGCTGCCGGATTACCCCTGGGGATTCACCGCCCAAGAGAAGGCCAAGCATCTCGAGGCCATCGAAAGTCATTGGGGTGACGGCGTGCTCGCTGAACTGTTCTTCGGCGAGCTTGCCAACATACCAGGATTTCGGGACCTCTATGGCCGGTATCAACGGACGAGCGCGAGCCCGACGATGGCCACCTGGCTGTGGCAGGCGCTGCTCGAGATCGACGTCCGCGGCATTCTTGGTTCCATCCGAGCCCCCACTCTTGTGCTCGCGAGGCCCGGGGATCAAATGGCTTCAGTGGAGGGCGCGAGAGCATTGGCGGCCGGCATTCCCGGATCCCAGTTCAAGACACTCCCCGAGGGGCCGCACGCGCTGGTGGATGACGCGGTGGGTTCGGCGATCCTCGACTTCGTCTGCGGCACATCGAGTGCCGCCGTCGACGAACGGGTGTTTAAGACGGTGCTGTTCACCGACATCGTCAGTTCCACCGAGTTGCTCAGCGCTCGTGGCGATGCTCAGTGGCGTCGCCAGCTCGACGCACATGACAAGGCCGTCGACTGGTTGTTGGAGAAGTACGGCGGCCGCCGCGCGAAACACACCGGAGACGGGGTCTTCGCGCTTTTCGACGGGCCCACCAAGGCGGCCCGCTGCGCGTTGGAACTGATCCCGGCCCTCGCCACGCGTGGTCTCCGGATCCGAGCGGGCGTGCACACCGGTGAATGCGAGCGACGCGGCGACGAGTGGAGCGGCATGGCCGTGCACACCGGGGCTCGCATCGGCGCGTTGGCGGGCACGGGTGAGGTGCTGGCCAGCCGCACGGTGCGCGACCTCTCCGCCGGATCGGGCCTGATCTTTGAAAGCCTTGGAGCACAACACCTTAAAGGCCTGCCCGAGGAGGTCGACGTCTACCGGGTGACGACTCCGACGGGCGGCCCGGCTTCATAAACACCGCATAACTGCGGCAGGACCCGGACACAGCTTGCTCGGCGAGGATCGGTGGATGGATATCGTGCTCGGAGTCTCGATGGCACCGGCCTCGGTACAGATGGTGCTGCTGCAGGGCGAAAACGGCGACGGCACGACGGTAGACACGAATGCGTTCGCCGTCACCGCCGACGACGGCGCGCCCACCGTCAGCGCATCTGATCGGGTGCTCGCCGCCCTCCTGGCGACCCGCGAAGACGCGGCCCGCGCCGGCCTCGAGCTGTCGGCCGTCGGCGTCGCCTGCACCGACCAGCTTGAAGCGCCGGCGCTACGCGACGCGCTGACGGCCCACAAGATGGAAAACGTGATGCTGGTGTCGGCGTTTCTGGCCGCCTCCGCCTTCACTCAATCCGTGGGTGGCGCACTGGGTTACGAACAGACCGCGATGCTGTTCGTCGAGCCGGACACCGCGACCCTCGCCGTCATCGACACCTCCGACGGTTCCGTCACCGATGTCCAGCACGCGGCCAGCGCCGAGCTGTTGAAGCTGGTCGCCGAGCTCGATGGGTTGCCGACGCGCCCGGGCGGCCTGGTTCTGGTCGGCCGCGACGTTGACGTCGCCGCTCTCAAGCCGGATCTGGAAGCGGCGACGTCGCTCATCGTGAACGTGCCCGAAGAGCCGGAGACGGCATTGGCCCGCGGAGCGGCCCTGGCCTCGGCGAATGCGCCGTTGTTCGCGTCGTCCACGGCGGCGCTGGCTTACGCCCTGGACTTCGGCGACCCGGACGACGACGGCATTGCCGGCAGCGCCGCGACCGACGACGAGGCGGGTGCCCCGACTGTCGTCATCGCGGCTAGGCCGCGTCGCAGGCCGGTCCTGCTAGTCGGAACCGCGTTGGCGGTCGCCGGCTTTACCGCGGTGATCGCCCTTGAGGTAGCAATGACGCTCGGCGTCCACAGCACGGTCGGTTTGCTGCCGGCCCCGCTTCGCGGCATCATCGCCCCGTTTGAGCAGGCGTCGGCCGCGCCCGCCCCTGCGCCGGTGGCGGCGACAAATGCGGTGGCGCCCAAGCCATTAAGCCCGCCGGCTCCCCCGGCGGCTCCGGCTCCCGCGGCGGCTCCGGCTCCGGCGGCGCCCGTTCCGGTTCCCGCTGCGCCCGCTCAGGCTCCCGCAGCGCCGCTCCCGGTGGTGATCCCCCCGATAGTGCAGGCTCCCGCGCCGCCGATTCAATTGCCCGACCCGCCGGTGGTCGTGGTCCCGCCGCCGGTACACGTCCCACCCCCAATCCACGTTCCACCGCCGATCCACCTCCCACCGACGCATTGGCCGCCATCCCACGAACCTCCCCCGGGGCAAGGTTCGTGGCCGAATCCCGGTGGACATGGCGGACCCGTCAACGGCCCCGGCCCGAGCCACGGAACTCCCGGCGGAGGATCGCCTGAGGGCGGGACGCCACCCGGTGCCGGTACGCCTCCCGAGCATGGCGGGCCGGCCAGCGGCGGCGAAACCCCAAGCAGCGGTGGGCCTTCCGAGCACGGTGGACCGGTCGGCGGCAGCGAAACGCCCAGCGGAGGTGCGCCTTCCGACCATGGCGGCCCGGCCGTCGGCAGCGAAACGCCCAGCGGCGGCGCACCTTCGGCCGGCAGCGAACCCTCCAGCGGCGGCGCACCTTCGGCCGGCAGCGAACCCTCCAGCGGCAGTGCCGGCTCCAGCGAAAGCGGCGGCCACCACTAGACCCAAGGCGAGCCGCGTCCTCCGGTGCCGCCGTCGCCGATCAGCACGCTTCGGACGCCGTTGTTAATGCCTCGGAACCCGCGGGAACATGGTATTTCTGCACATGGCTGAATGGCCACGTTCCAATGAGGCAGGAGAATCAATGAAGACCACCGTGGCGATTGTCAACCAGCAGGGCGACGACTTCTCGCTTCAAGACGTGGAGCTCGACGGTCCGCGCGACGACGAAATCCTCGTCCGGATCGTCGCGACGGGGCTCTGCCACACCGACATTCACCTCAAGGACACCCTGCCGGAACTGATGTTCCCGCGGGTCTTCGGCCACGAGGGCGCCGGCGTCGTGGAGGCGGTCGGCCCAAGCGTCAAGAACGTCACCGTCGGCGACCACGTGGTGCTCAGCTTCCGCTCCTGCCGTGCCTGCACAGACTGCGCCAACGGACTGGTCGGTTATTGCGGGAACGCGATGGCGCTGAACTACATGGGCATGCGCACCGACGGCTCGACCACATACACCCGCGACGGCTCCCCCGTCTACGGCAACTTCTTCGGGCAGTCCAGCCTCTCGATGCACGCGATCGCGTACGCCGACAACTGCGTCGTCGTCGACAAGGCGGTGGACCTGACGAAGGTGGCGCCGTACGGGTGTGGCTTCCAAACCGGCGCCGGCACCGTGCTCAACGTGCTCAAGCCGGGTCCGGCCGACAGCCTGGTGGTGTACGGCGTCGGCGCCGTCGGGCTGGCCGCGCTGGCCGCCGCCAAGCACCTGAAGGTCGGCACCATCGTCGCCGTTGACCCGCTGCAGAGCCGCCGTGACGCCGCGGCCAAGTTCGGCGCGATCGGCGTAAACCCAAGCAGCACAGACGTTGTCGAGCAGGTGAAGCAGCTGACCGGCGGCGGCGCGAGCTACGCGATCGACACCACCGCGATCTCGGCCGTCGTCAAGCAGGCCCAGCAATCGCTGCGGAGCCGGGGCACGCTGATCGCGCTCGGCCTCGGCGCCGAGGAGTACACGATCGACGCCATCGACCTGCTGCAGTCGGGCAAGGTCATCAGATCGAGCATCGAGGGCGACTCCGATCCGCACGAGATGGTGCCACGCCTGATCGCACTGAACGCGGCCGGCGAGTTCGACGTCGATGACCTGATCGCGACCTATCCGTTCAGCGAGATCAACACCGCCGTCGCCGACGTGCTCGCCGGCAAGGTCGTCAAGCCGGTGTTCGTCTGGTGACGACAAGCGTATGACTTGCGCGCCAACGCGGAACTTGTTGGGCGCCAAGCGATAAAACGGAATTCGTGGCTAGCCGGTGAAATCCTGTGTGAACACCGAACCACCGTTGTCGCTTCGGCAGTCAATGGCCACGTGGTATGTGGTGTTTAGCGGCAGCCCGGGAAATGGCAGCTTCTGGGTGTCGCCCGATTTCAGGGAAAAGCTTTTGGTGATGCCGCCGGGCCAATTAAAAGGACCCTTGACTTTGGTCGCCTGATACTTGCATTGAACGTCCACCCCCGCCGGAGATTTGTTCGTGACGACAAAGTTCATTGCGTTGTTTTCCTGGTCGGGGGCCACCACGACGTTCGGCCCCGGCGGAGGCGCAGGCCGATTGGGATTGGGCGTCTTGGAGCAATCCGAGCCCGGCGGCAGGGTGTACCCGCCTGCCGTGCAGCGAACGGGCTTGTCCGAGTTTGGCACCGGGGCAGGCGCCGCGGCAGCCGGTGGCGTGTACGTGTAGTTCGACCAGGCGCCGCAATCATCGCTGCTCAATGAATGCTTGCGGCAGCCCTGGACCGCGTAGCTGAACCCCGAGGATGTGTTGACGGTTTCGGTTGCGGTGCTGTTGCACGCCTTTCCGATCTCATTTTGGGGCAGGGCATTGACCCTGGTATGCACCACGTCGCCGGCCTCGTCTTCCTTCACGCGCGGGCAACCGCTGATGGAGCACGTCACTTGGGTTGGGTTGACTTGCTTGCAGGACACGTCGTAGCCATTGGGCATCGGGTCCGCGGATGCAATTGGGAGCAGCGAGCTCCCGGCAACGCAAATCAGCGCTACCGTGATCGGTGCGCCGGGCTGAATGATCATGAGCTTGGACATGAAAGCTCCTTTCGGGTGCACTTTCTCGACGACTGGTCGTTCCATTTCGGGCGTGACCAGGCGTGAAGTCCGACATTATGGAGCGGGCCAGGCTCAGCGCATCAGGGTTTTCACTACATTTTCGAAGCCGATCGACCGCGGTAAAGCAGGTCAGTTACTTCCAGATCGGGGCGGCCGGCTACAGGGCGTGAACACCGTGATACAGCACCATCGCGCCGATCACCACCAGGATGGCCGCCATCAACGCGGCGTTGTTGTTGTCCATCCAATTTTTGAGCCGTGCCATGGTGTCGTCGAGGCGGGAGCCGGCCGCGGCATACGCCAGGATCGGGACCGCGACCGACGACGCCGCGACGGCGATGAAGAACGCGGCCGCCACCCAGTCGTCGGCGACGTCCAACCCGCTCGAACCGATGGCCAATCCGGCTGGAATGCAGATCAACAACACGTCGGGTCGTATCACCGCCAGCGCGGCCCCCGTCATCGCCGCGCGCGCCGGCGTGATGGTGGCGAACGAACGCATCCAGCCGGGCGACTCGCTGTGGCTATGCCGGGTGAACCACTTGTAGATGCCGTAGCCGATGAGGGCCGCCCCAAAGATCACGCGCAGCCAAGACGACCACGCCGGCGGCGACTTGTGCAGACCGCCGAGCAGGCCGGAGCCCGCGACCGAGGCCGCCGTCAGCGCGGCCAGGCTCAGCACCCAGCCGGCGAGGAATGCCAGACCGCTCGGCCGCGGCCGCGGTGCTTGCAACACCAGCACCGCCGGGATAACCGTGATCGGTGAGAGCGCGACGACCAACCCCAGCGGGATGAGCGTGCTCACCACCGTCCCCCAACTTTCCGCCACGGGCAGCAATCTATCGTGCCGACTCGCTACAGAGCGTGAATTCCGTTGTACAGAACGATCAATCCGATCACGACCAGGATGACCGCCATCATCGCGGCATGGTTGTCTTCCATCCAGACCTTGAGTCGTTCCAACGGCTCGTCAAGGCGGTCGCCGGCCGCGAGGAACGCCACAATGGGAACGGCCACCGTCGATGCGGACACGGCGACGAAGACGAGGCCGGACGCCCAGACGCCCGCGACGGTCAGCCCGGCGGTACCAATGGCCAGGCCGGCCGCCGCGCACATGGCCACCACCTCGAGCCGCACCACCGCCAGCACCGCCCCGGTCACCCCCGCACGCACGGGGGTGAGTTTGGAAAACGAACGCAGCCACACCGGCGTCCTGCGGGGGCGTCGTCGGGTCAGCCAGGTGTAGATGCCGAACGCCAGCAGCGCCGAGCCCAGCACCAGGCGCAGCAGCGACGCCCACCTCGGGGGCTGGTGCTGCAGACCGGTGAGCAGGTTGGAGGCCCCGACGAACGCGGCGGTGAGGGCGACCAGGCCCAGCACCCAGCCGATGAGCAACGCGAGGCTGGCGGGCCTCGGTCGCGGCGTGTGTAGCACCAGCACCGCCGGAATGACAGTGATCGGTGAGATCGCGATAACCAGTCCGAGCGGCACGAGCTTGCTCAGCACAGAAACCCAGTCGCCTGTCACCGCAGCATCATCGCCTACTGGCTTTTCCGGCGCAGCGTCCAGGCGGGTATCCAGTGCGTCACGGTTTTCCGCTGGGATCCGTAGGCGATCGGATAGGTCACCAGGCCCCACCAGTCGCCCTGCTCGCAGACGCCCCAGCAGCTCAGTTGCCCCTCCACCACCTTGTGCAGCTGCAGGCCGTTGGGCTGATACCGGCCCGAGCGGTGCGGCTCGCGCGGGAAGACGACGGTCAGGTCGACCAGCACCGTGATCGGCGGGCGGACCACCCGAAACGGGCTGCGGACCGGCTGACCGTTGTACCCGATCGACCCGAGCGGAGGAGCCATCCATCGATCATACGTTCGAATCAGCTTCCGGGGAGAGCCTTCCGACCAGCACACTTCCCCCGATCCCCGCCACGATCATGCCGATGCCGACCACGTCCTCGAGCGCGCCGCTGGACCAGCCCAAGATCCCCGCGACGAGCACGAAGCTCGGCAACCAATCGACGAGCTTGACCGCCGACGGCGCGGCCTCGTCGGGGCTCTCCCCCGCCGCCGCGGCCGCCTTGGCCGTGGCGTGGCCCGGGTAGAACTCCGTGAACGCGACCGCGAAGAAGATCGCCGCCAACTGCAACACCCAGCCGGTCCAGAAATCCTCGACGCCCTTCAGTACCGCGATGCCGATGAATCCGACGACGGCGGCGAACACGAACGCGCCGGCCCACACCGCGGAGATGACGTAATTGATCCGCCGGAACAGCGGGCTGTCCCAGTGCTCCTCGGGCGTCTCCTCCTTGGCGTAGGGGATCGTAAACGGTTTGCGCGCAATCAATGTCGCGACCACAAACGTCGCCAGCGCGATGTTGACCAGCTCGCCCGCCCACAGTTCCAGCCAGCGGATCACGCCCGGCTTGGCCAGCAAGCCCACCACCGCCAGCGCGGCGAAGACGGCCGCGCCGAAGACGTCGAGCGCATGGATCTTGATGCGGCGAACCGACGACAGCAACATCGTCAGCAGGGACACGCCCAGGGCGACGCAGACGCCGATCTCGAAGCGGCCGGAGGACGAGATCACCGATAGCAGCACCCACGGCGCGAGGCCGGAGAACGGGGACTTGAGGAAGCCGTCGATCGCGCTTCCGAGGTTGTTGCGATTGGGCACGAGACGAACCTACGCACGACCGCATGAAAGTTCGGTGATTTTGCGGACACTCATTGGATTCGCTAATGGCCGCGAGAGCCCGGCATTGTGGTCTGCGTCTGGCACCATTGCGGTGTGTCGCGGCGCCTGGACCCGTTGATCGTTGGACTGCTGGCCGCCGCGGTGAGCCTCGTCGGCGCCGCCCGCCCGTCGTTCTGGTATGACGAGGCCGCCACGATTTCGGCCGCATACAGCCGGTCGCTGCCTCAGTTGTGGCAGATGCTGGGCCACGTCGACGCGGTGCACGGTTTGTACTACCTGGTGATGCACGGCTGGTTCCAGATCTTCCCGCCCACGGAGTTCTGGTCGCGGGTGCCCAGCGGGCTGGCCGCCGGCGCTGCGGCGGCGGGAGTTGTCGTGTTGGGCAAGCAGTTCTCGTCGCGGACCGTCGCATTGAGCGCGGGCGTGCTGTGCGGGATCTTGCCGCGCACGACATGGGCCGGCATCGAGGCCCGGCCCTACGCCATGTCGATGATGGCCGCGGTATGGCTGACGGTGTTGCTGGTGGCCGCCGCGCGGCGTGAAAGCCGGTGGTACTGGCTGTCTTACGGGGTTGTTCTGGCGCTGTCAGTTCTGCTGGATATGTATCTGGCGCTGGTGCTATTGGCGCACGTGGTCTTCGTGTTCGTTTTCCGACGCGCTCGAAAGGTTCTGATTCCCTTCGTCGTTGCTTCGGGTCTGACCGTGTGCGCCGTGGCGCCGTTCGTGTTCGAGGTCGTCGGGCAGGTTCAGCAGATCAAGTGGATCGCACCGATCGGGCACCGGACCATCGAAGACGTGGTGGTGCAGCAGTACTTCGAGCGGAGTCCGCCGTTCGCGGTGCTCTCGGCGGTGGTCGTCGTGGCGGCAATTGCGCTGTGGCGCTGGACATCTCCTAAACTCGATCCGCAGCTCATCGTCTTGGCGGTGGCATGGATCGTGATACCGACCGCGCAGATCGCGCTTGCCGCCGTGCTCGTTCACCCGGTGTACACGCCGCGGTATCTGTCCTTCACCGCACCGGCGATGGCGCTTATCCTGGGGGCCTGCGTCGGTGCGTTGGCGGCAAAACCCTGGCAGGCGGCCGCCTTGGTTGCTCTTTTCGCCGTCGCAGCGGCGTCGAATTATGTTCGTGCACAACGTAACCCGTACGCCAAGTACGGCATGGACTACAGTCAGGTCGCCGACCTGATCACCGCGAAGGCCGCGCCGGGCGATTGCCTACTGGTCAACGACACGGTGACGTTCATGCCCGCCCCGATGCGGCCGTTGCTGGCGGCACGCCCCGATGCCTATCGCAAGCTGATCGACCTCACC
Organism: Mycobacterium conspicuum; assembly: GCF_010730195.1. NCBI lineage: Bacteria > Bacillati > Actinomycetota > Actinomycetes > Mycobacteriales > Mycobacteriaceae > Mycobacterium > Mycobacterium conspicuum. Next base: position 135,918 of record NZ_AP022613.1, on the reverse strand, counting down.
CTGTGGCAGCGGGCCACCGACCGCCACGATGTCTTCGACACCAACCTCATCCCCGAGGTCGTCGCCACGCCCCTGAGCCACTGCGGCGTCGTATGGATCATCACCCAGGCCGACGATGCGGTGCCCGCGCACGAACAGGGTGCCGCGATCCCGCCCGGCCCGCGCTACGGCGCAACGCCCGCCTTCGCGGTGCCACGCGACCTGGGTTTCCGGCTGGTCGAACGCTGGCAGTTCAACCTGGTTCAGGTGATCAAGGCGACGCGGTAGTCACCAGATGCGCAGGTAGTCGACGAGCATCGTCGCCGGGTAGGTACCCGCGGCCGGATCGCCGGCGCCGACCCCGCCGACGGCAAGGGTGAACATGGGCGTCATCCAGTAGCCGGGGTTGTTGAACGGCCACCGCAGGTCGCTGGGATTGCCGTGGACCGGGATGGGCTTGTTGGGCACGCTGAAGTATTGAGACCCGTCGCGCGAGAATTGGAATCCTTCGGTCCCCCAATGCATTCGCCACGTGTGCCAGCCGCCGTCCACCAGACCGGGAATCGATCGCCCCTCCCAGGTCTTCCCGTTGGACGCCGCGTGCACCGTGGTTCCCGGCGGCCAGGAGCCGTTGCCGTACCACTCGAAGATGTCGACTTCGCCGTCGGGCAGCGGGTCCTCGTTGACGCCCCAGAACGAGGGCCACAGGCCGGGGAACAGGCAGTCCAGCTTGATCCGCGCTTCCCAGGTCTGGTTGATCATGCTGCGGAAGTTGCCGCGCAGTTTCCCGCTGAAATAGTCGCCGTTTTCTTGGGTCGCGGCCAGGACGAGGTTGGAGTTGCCGTCGACGAACACGTTTCGGCGATCGTCGCGATAGATGCCGGCAACCGGCGGGAACACGTCGTCCTGCCAGGTCTGGATCGTCCACTTGGCCGGATCGGGCGGCGAACCCGCCGGGCCGTCGAATTCGTCGGCGAAGATGTAGGGCCCGGCGTGGGCCTCCGGGACCTCCGGGACGCGGACCGCAGCAGCAAGCATGCCCATTCCCGCCATCATCAACATGCTGCGACGATCCATTCACACACCACCAATCCACCAGGACGCCGGCCCTGGCGGCCTCGGCGTCGTCCCCCAAGCAGTTTTCCGTAAACGGTGTCATGAAACCACGCGACAGGCCGCCGCGCACCCCGCCAACAGGTCCGCGGCGACGATATCAGCCACCCGCCACCATCAAGTTGGTTGACATGCCGGCAACCGGTGGTATCAAGGAAGTTGATACTCCACTGGTCTCATGGAAAGGAAACGACAACGATGTCTGGTGGCGGATTTTTCGGCGGGTTCGGCGGCTCTGGCGGGCCCGGCTTCGGAGGTTTTGGCGGCTTCGGCGGTCCCTTCGGCAAACATGGCCCGCGGCGGCTGAAGCGGGCGACGTTGGCGACCGCGGCGATGCTGCTCGACGGGCCGGCCGACGCCGCGCAGGTGGTGCAGCGGGTGTCGGAGAAGACCGGCGGTGCCTTCACCCCGCCGCATGAGGTCGCGGAGCTTGCCATCGGGCTGCTCGCCGGCCGCGGCGCGGTGACCGTCGACAACGGCGTGGCCACGCTGACCGAGCTTGGCAAGAACTTCCTGGCGTGGAAGGGCATTAGCGCCGAGACCGCGCAGGCGTTCCTCAAGCGGGCCGCTCAATTCGGCGACGTGTTCAAGATCCGCCGGGAGCTCTTCGAAATCGCCGGGCTGGCCCGCACGATCGCCTGGACCGGCACCGACGAGCAGAAGCAACTGCTCGCCGAGACCCGGACCAAGGTCCTGGAGGCCCTGACCGAGGCCAAGAAGACGCTGCACCGCGCCCTGGGCGAGGGTTAACTGAGCCGGACCAGCATCTTGCCGATGTTGGCGCCGGTGAACAGGCCGTTGAGGGCATCGACGCAGGATTCGATGCCCTCAAAAACGGTCTCGCGGTGTTTGAGCCGGCCGTCGAGCTCCCACTGGCGTAGCGCGACGAAGGCTTCGTCGAAGCGGCTCCATTCCTCCAGCGCGTTGAACCCCTGCATGAGCGCCGATTTGGCCAGCAGGCTCACGTAGTTGGCCGGCCCGGGGTGCTCGCCGGTCAGGTAGCTGGAGATGACACCGCAGAGCACGACCCGCGCCTTGTGCGCGAGCCGGCCCAGCACCGCGTCCAGGATCGGCCCGCCGACGTTGTCGAAATAGACGTCGACCCCGCGAGGGCAGTGCTTTTTCAGGGCCGCCGGCAGGCCGTCCTCGCGGTAGTCGATGCAGGCGTCGAAGCCGAAATCCTCGACCACCGCGTGGCACTTCTCCGGTCCGCCCGCGATGCCGACCACGCGGGCGCCGGCGATCTTGGCGATCTGCCCCGCCACCGACCCGGTGGCGCCGGCGGCGGCCGACACGACCACCGTCTCCCCCGGCTGCGGCCGGCCGATGCCGGTCATCCCGAAGTAGGCGGTGGCGCCGGTCGGGCCGTACACCGACATCACGGCGAGTTGGTCGGCGTCGCGATCGGCGACGGGCGTGGTGAACAGGTCGTCGCGGACGATCACGTATTCCTGGAATCCGGTCAGCGTGGTGACGATGTCGCCGACGGCGTACGCGTCGCAGCGCGACGCCACCACCTCGCCGATCCCGGCGGCCCGGATGACGTCGCCCAGTTCGACGGGCGGCAGGTAGCCCGGTTGCCCGTCGAGCCAGGTGCGTGCGGCGGCGTCGACGCCCACGTAGGTCGTTCGGACCAGCGCCTCCCCGTCGGCCGGCTCGGGTGCCGGAGCGGTGATCAGCTCGGTGTCATCGGGCTTCACCAGCCCGCTGGGGCGGCGGCGCAACAGGATTTGACGATTCGGCAAGTCGGACACAGTGCTGAAACTACCCATTGATCGCGATCCGATGGGAGCATCGGTCCATGAACGCAGAGGAGGACCCGGAACGCCGGATCCGCGAGCTGGAGCAGCCCCTGTCCGACGCGGCCCGCGCATCGGAGTTGGGCGGCCCGCAACCGGCCGACGGTTATAGCTATCAGGCCCCGCCGTGGGCCGGCGCGCCGGTCCCGCCGGCCGGAAATTTCGGGCCGCCGGGGAGTTACGGCGCCCCGTATCCCGGGACGACGCCACGACCTCCGTCGGGCAACCGCGTGTGGTGGATCCTGGGCGCGCTGTTGGTGGTCGGCGTGCTGGCTCTGGTCGGCGGCATCGCCGCCTTTACCGCCCACCAGTTTTCCCGCGGCGGCTCGGCGGTGATCTCGACCCCGACCAGCAGCTCCCGCATGACCACGGCGCCCAGGACAGCGCCGAGGACGACGACACCCCGCACGGCACCGAGCCTGACCATCACCTTGGCCCCGCCTCCACCCGCGTCGTCGACCGCACCGCCCGGCGGCAACCTCACCGTCGCCGGCATCAACGAGAACCAGACGATCGCGTGCAACGACAACACCGTCGACGTCAGCGGAGTGTCGAACACCGTCGTGATCACCGGCCACTGCGCCAGCCTCACGGTCTCCGGCGTGCAGAACGTGATCACGGTCGATGCCGTCGACACCATCGACGCGTCCGGCTTCAACAACAAGGTCACGTATCACACCGGCTCGCCGAAGGTCAGCAAGTCCGGCTCGGGAAACGTGGTGCAGCAGGGGTGACTAGGCGGACTCTTCGGAGTCGTCGAGGACGCTGACGGCAATGCCGTACGGCAGGAAACGCACCTTGCGTTTCGGGTCGACGTTGTTCTTGTTCGCGCGCAGCGCGTCCAGCTCGCTGGCGTAGACCTCTTCGACGCGCGCGGCGCCGTCCTCGCCCACCGTGTAGATGGCCCACACCCCGTCACCGGTCTCCCCGGTGGTTTCCGGGCCGGGCCGCGGGCGCCGCGACAGGTCCTCGAACACCGCCGACCAGCCCGCGCGACCGCCGGGGCCGCCCAAGAATCTGCCGAGCCGGTCGAACACGTCGCGCAGTCCCTCGCTGCCCTCCCGGATCACTCGATCCAGGTCCTCGGGGTCAAATCCGAACCCGCCGTACTCGCCCACGCGACCTCCCTACCGCACCTACCGATATCGACCAGTGTGCGCTTACTCGACACGGTCCGCCACGCACTTCGCTGACGGCCTACGGAGCGGGCGGCTGGGGCGGGGGCGGCGGGGGTGGCGGGGTGATCGGAATCGGCACTGTGACGAACGGGAAGTGCAGGTACATCGTCATCGGCGGGCGCGCGGGCACCGCGGCGGGCGCGGGTTGGGGCGGCGGCGCGGCCGGGGGCGGAGCGACCGGGGTGGGGGCGGGCGCGGCCTGCGGCACCGGGGTCGGGACGGGCGCGGGCGCCCGCGGCGTCGGTGCGTGATGCACCGGGGGCGGGGTGTACGGCGTGTGCGCCGGTGGCGGGGTGTGCGGCGCGTACGCCGGTGGCGGGGTGTACGCCGGCGGCGGCGGGGCGGCGGCCGCCGTCGGGCCGGGTGCCGGGGCGGGGGGTGGCGGCGGCGAGCTGGGCGGCGGCAGCTGTGCCTGCGGCGGCTGGGACGGGACTTGCGCCGGATTGGCGACGCGGGCGCGGGGGTACTGCCGCGCGGCCGACGGCCTGTCCGCGGTCAAAACCAGCAGCACCCCCGCCACGACGGCGAGGATCGCGGCGAGCGCGCTGGCGGCCACCAGGACCGACATCCGCCGCGGTGCGCCGTGGTCCACGTCGACCTCGTCCTTGACGGCGCTGTAGGCGAGGTCGGTCGCGGCGAAGGAGCCGGTGCTCAGCTCACCCGTGGCCGGATCCAGCGCGTAGGCCAGGGCGGCCGTCGACGACGCGAACAGCGGCGCGTCCGCCGACGCCAGCGCCGTCCCGCGGGCCAGCGCCATGTCGGGCTCTTCGGGCGCGCTGACCTGAAGCGACGTCACCGCCTCCAGCGCGGGCTTGATCGACACGATGTCGGCGCCGCAGCCGATGAGGAATATGCCGTCGGGCTGTGGGCCGCGCGCGTCCAGCCCGGCGACCATCGTCGCCAGGTGGGCCGCCCGCCGCGACGCGCTCAGCCCGGGCTGCAGCCGCTGCCGGTGCAGTTCGGCGATCGACCCGTCGGCGACCTCGACGACGGCCAACGTGGCGTTGTTTTGCTCGATGAACAACATGGCGACGCGCTGGTAGCCGATTGCGGAACCCACCGTCTGCGCGAGCGCGGCCGCGGCCAAAAGCGGGGAGACGAGCATCACGTCGGCGAGGCCGCGGGCGGCGAGCTCGTCGCGCAGCGCCCCGATCTCGGCGGGATCGGCCGGGTCCGTCCAGGTCACGCCGGTGGAGGTGAGCCGGTGGCCGGCCTCGAACGCGGCCTCACGGGTGCCGACGATCGCCGCAACCAGCTGGCTGGCCAGCCGCTCGCCGGCGACCACCTCGATATTGTCCTGTTCCACGGTGGCGCCGTCGGCGTTCTCGCCTTCGATCAGCAGCAGTCGGACCGCCGTGGGCGCCACCGATACCCCAAGTACAATGTCCACTTGCTCTCCGAATCCCCCCGACGCGGATACATCAACGCTACCCGCGGGCGGGCGGCCTCGCCGAGGCCGCAACTAGCGGAGAGTCAGTAGGAGCCCGAGTACGGGTACTGCCCGTAGCCACCGCCGCCCGGATATTCGGGGTACTGCGGGGACTGGGGGTACTGCGGGTACTGCGGAGCCGGGTACTGCGGAGCCGGGTTCGCCGGCGCCTGACTCTTCGGCACGGGAACCGGTATCGGCAGCGGCAGCAGCGGAACGTGGATCCACTCGGTCGTCATCGGCACCGTCGTGCTGGTGGTCGTCGGCGGCGGGGGCGGCGTGGTCGTCGTGTCCGACGGCGGCGGCGGAGGCGGCGCCGTCGTGGTCACCGCCGTCGTGGGCGGGGGCGTCACGGTGTGGGTGATCACCGGCGGCGGGGCCACGGTCGTGACCACCACCGGGGGCGGCGGGGGTTGCGACGGCGGCGGTGGCGGTGGTGGTGGCGGCTCGGCGCTGGGGATCGGCGCCACGGTGGGAACCGGGGCCGCCGACGGCGGCGGCGGGACGACGGTGGGCACCGCGGAGGGGGGCGGCGGTGACGGCCGGGGCGCGACGCTCGGCACGACGGGAGACTGGCGGTTCTCGATGCCGGTCAGCGTGTAGGCCACCCCGCCGATGGCGGTCATGGCCACCAGGGCACACAGGCCAACGATGAACTGCGACAACCGAAGTCGGCGCCACGCGGGTTCCCTCGGTTCGTCGATCACGTTGAGGCGCATCGACCAGCCGGCGGCACCGTCGTCGTCGTAGGCGTGGTCGGCGTAGCGCACCGGCACTTCGCCCAATTCGGTCTGCGACCAGGCCAACTCGCGATCCGTCATGGCATCGTGGTCGATCACCAGCACGTCGCCGGCGGGCAGTTCGATGGCGCCGCTGCCGGCAAACGCCGTGAAAAGGCCAATGGACGACCGCGTGCGCAGATCCAGCTTCTCGCCCCGCGAGGCCAACGCCAATGCACCGGTGGCCGCCGCCAGCGCAGGTTGCGACACAGTCAGGACGGACGTCCGACCATGCCTCGAAAGCCGTTGTGCGACAAGAGGAATGCTGGCGCCGCCGCCGACCGTGACCACCGCGGCGAGATCGCCCCAGGTCTTCTTGTTGCGCCGCAGCAGGTCATCGAAGGAATAGATGAAGCTGTTCAACCGGTCTTGGATCAGGTCTTCGAGCTCGCCACGCGTCACCGTCATGCTGCACCGGCGCCTCCCGAGCACACCCTCCAACTCGGTCACCGTATCGGTGGACAGCCGCTCTTTGGCGGCGCGGCACTGCTCCCTCAGTTCGGCGAGCTGCCCGACGCCGGCGGTGCTGTCCGGGTCGATGCCGCTGCCGTGGCCCAACTCTTCGAAGACCCGCAGCAGCAACGCCTGGTCGATCTCGCTACCCGAGAAGTCGGTGCAACGCATTGTGGCGCAAATGGGTTCGAAGTCGGTTCCGGCGTTCATGGCCTCCAGCAAGGTGGCCGAGGTGCCGCCGCCGCCGAAGTCCAGCAGTCCGAACACCCCTTCGTCGGGGAGTTCCAGTTCGGCGTTCGCCGCGGTCAACGACGCGACCGCGTCCGAGACCAGGCGCGGTGCCATACCGCTGCGGACGAAGCCCACATGCGTGCGCAAGCCGTTGCGCAAAGCCTGTATCTTCGCCGGCTTCCAGTGTGCCGGAACAGCGATCGTGATCTCCGAAGAACTCGAATCGGCGCCAACGGCAACCACCATCGCGTCCAGCGCCTCGACCATCAACAGGTCGGGGTCGTGGCTGGATCCGTCGCCAGACACCAGCGCCACGGAGTCGCCGATGCGCTCGACGAAGCCGCTCATCGGCACTCCGGGCTCGATGAAGCCCGAATCATCCGCACACACACCGATTTTCGGTGCGCAGTGCGGATACAGCGTCAGCACAGCCCGGCGAGCTACCGGCGGACTGCCGTCACGAGCCGCGACCAGGTTGGTGGTCCCGATCGACAACCCAAGCGGGTCGTACATAGAGCGAATACCTTCGTCTATTAGGGGCGTCTGTTAGGGGTCTGCGGGGGTCTGGGCCGCGTTAACCATAACGGCAGACACGTTGAATCCGGCCTGGCCACAACCTCATTGGTATCCGCTCGATGCCGTGTCGTCATCAAAACGGTATCGACGACGCCTTGACAGCGTGCGCCGGATTAAACGACAGTGAGCGGCAGCGAACGCCTGGGCTCGAACTGAAATGTCGATCCCCCGCTGAACTTCGCCACCGCCACCTCCGGCAATTCGTCGGCCGGAGAATCGGTTTCGACCAGCTCGGCGGTCCATTTGGTGTCCGTGCCGCTGACCCGAACCCCGATGCGCGGGTCCACGCCGGTGGCGATCGCCTGCAAAGGTTGCACCGATCCCGGTGAGCACAGGGCGATCCAGGCGTTGTCGTCGTGCGCCGGCGAACGGTGGACGATCAGCCGGTTGCCCGCCAATTCGGCCGACACGTAGCCGGCGGGATTGAGCAGGGGATGCAGCTCGAGAACCCGCATGGCTCCGTCGATTCCGCCCGGCAGCCCCAGCGCGCGGTGGATCCGCTCGGCGGCCAGCCCGGCCACACCCGTCAGTCCCTTGGTGCAGATCGTGACGGCCTGGGCGTCGTCGGTGGCGCGGGCGCGCACCGCGATCGCAAACGACAGGTACAGCAGGTGCATCTGCAGGCAGACCTCGTCGGCCAGCCGGACCAGCGCCGAGTGCGAGTAGGCGTCGAAGTCGAAGTCGGACAGCACGGGGCCGGTGTAGTCCGCCTTGCCCTCGTCGGACCGATCGATTGGATCTAATTCCCATGTCGCGGCGCGGGTTTGGCGGACGATCTCGAGCGCCGGAATGCTTTGGGCCTCGGGATAGGACTCGTCGATGATGACGGTCCAGGCACAGTGCGGGTGCCGGTCCGCCGGCGTGCGGGGCGGTCGGTGGATGGGCCGAACCTGTGCGCGTGCGTTCGTGGCCACCGCGGTGGCGTCGAAGGTCGGGTCCTCGATGGTGTGGCACATGCCGAAGACGTACTGCTCGCCCATCGGCTCGACATCGAGCAGCGCGCCGCAGTGGTCGAGATGGAACTCCCCGTGCCAGCGGTCGTGGATGGTGTACCGGAAATCCATGAATTGCGGTGGGGCGCCGATATCGAGCTGCAGGCCCTTGAAGATGGTGGGCACGTCGTTGCCCTCGAAGTTGAGCGCCCGTTGCATGCGCCGGGTGTAGATCGGGCTGGCGCCCGCCCACTCCTCGATGGCGATCTGGACCATCTCGTCGCGGCCGAACGAACTGATGCACCAGCCCATCGCGGACCGATCGATCATCTGCCCGATCAACAGCAGCTCCGGCACCAAGACGGCGAGCTCGGAACGGGACAGCTGCGCGTATCGAGACGACGTCACCCGCCAAAAATAGACTCGACTATGTTATAAAGTCAACAATGAAGTCGATCGGGTCCATCGCTCCCACCCGGCGTACCACCGCGCCGCGCAAGCGCGGCGATGACACCCGCGCGAAGATCATCGACGAGACGGTGCGCTGCATCATCGAGGAAGGCTTCGCCGCCGCCACCGCCAAACACGTGGCCGAACGCGCGGGCGTGACCTGGGGCGTCATCCAGTACCACTTCGGCGACCGCAACGGCCTGCTGATGGCCGTGGTCGACGACGGGGTGGCCAGGCTGGTCGACAGCCTGTCGGCGGCGCACGTCAGCGAACTACCGCTGCGCGAACGCATCGAGGTCGTCGTCGACACCGCCTGGAGCTGCTACAGCAGCCCCACCTCCATGGCGGCCTTCGAAATCCTGCGGGCCACCCGCGGGGGCCTGGGCGACTCCTCGCGACGCCATCTGCTCGAAATGAACTCCGCGATCGGCGGGCTGGGTCGGTTGATCACCGATGACCCGGCCAATGCCGGTGTGGCCGAGGTGATTTGGGCCACGCTGCGGGGTGTGGTGCTGGCGCAGATGGTGACCGGGACCGACATCGACTGGAGCCTGGAGCGCAGCGCCCTGATCGACATGGTCACCCGTGCGCTGCAATGACGCCGACACTTAACCCACGCACGCGACACGCCGGGCCGAGTGTGCCAGGTTGCAATCTCGACGAAAGGCCAAGCCGGGCCGAAGGCCTACTTTCCCGTGTGCTGCAATGACGGGATGACCCCCCAAGATTTCGCCGATTTCGAAGCCATCAAGCAGGTCAAGTACCGCTACCTGCGCGCCTTGGACACCAAAAACTGGGACGAGTACGCCGACACGCTCACCGAGGACATCAAGGGCGACTACGGCCCGTCGCTCGGCAACGAGCTGCACTTCACCAACCGCACCGAGCTGGTGGACTACATGCGCTCGGCGCTTCCCGCGAACATCATCACCGAACACCGGGTCACCCATCCCGAGATCGCCGTCACCGGCGATACCGCAACGGGCACCTGGTACCTGCAGGACCGCGTCATCGTGGCGGACCTCGACTTCATGCTGATCGGTGCGGCGTTCTACCACGACACCTACCGGCGCACCGAGAACGGCTGGAAGATCAGCGTCACCGGCTACGACAGAACCTATGACGCCACAATGTCGTTGAAGGGCTTGGACTTTAAGATCAAGCCCGGCCGCGCGCTGGCTACTTCGTAATCGCGATCACCGCGCCGGGCTGTAGCCAGCGCATGATCGACACCAGGGTGGCGTCGTCGATCGCGACGCACCCCTCGGTGGGTCCGCCGTCGGTGGTGTGAAAGAAGAACGCCGCCCCGCCGCCGGGAACCTTGTTCTTGTTGACGCCCATCACCACCGCGTGCTTGTACTGCGGAATGTCGAGGTTCTCACTGGCGGCCGTGCTGAACGGGCACTGCGACTTCTGGCATACCTGCATGGTGTTGAAGGTGGGGCTATGGTCGTCGCCGCTCCACCAATGGTTCGGCCCGACTTGGGTATACGGCAATCCCGTACCGGGATTGGGCGCGGTGCCGAATGCGGAGTCCAGGCTGTAGACCCCCATCGGGGTGGCCGGAACCTCGCTCTTGGCCTGCGGCGCCATGCCCTGAGAACCGACGTGGGTGGGGATGCCGGTCTTGAGCGTCTGCCAGCCGGCAGCGGTGCGCTGATAGATGTCCATCTGCGCGTTCGATCCGCCGGTACTGACCACCGAAACCACTTGCGTGGCATTGCCAACCGAGTTCGCGAACCACGGGGCGGCGGCGCCACCGTCCGGAGCCAGCGCGACCGACGCCCATCCCAGAACGGCAGCGCACAGCAGAGCTATCAGTCCGCGCATGCAAATCATCGTCGGGCGGCGCCACCCGGGGGTCAAGTCAAGGTTTAGACCCGGTTCGATCACTGCCCCGTGATGCCGCCAGCCATACTGGCCTCATGGCGGTCTTCGTTCGCAAGTTGTTCGGAATCGGCAAGCTTCCCGCCGACCTGCGCGCTCAGGTCGAAGCGGAGGGGCTCATCCATCTCGCCGAGTACGTCGCCGTCACCCGGCGATTCAGCGGCGCCATTCCCGGGCTGCGGTCCGCCGGCACCGTCGGGAGTTACGCGGGCTCGTTGGTGTTCACCTCGCAGCGGGTGCTGGGCACGCTGTCGGTGGTCCCGAAGTTGGCCGGCCGGGCCATCGACGTGCGCTGGGACCAGGCGGAGGCCGGCGCCGCGACGGCCGAGATCTCTTCGACGGGCCTGCAACTCGAGCTCGACGTCGCCAAGGTCGACCCCAAGTTCAGCGGCCAGCTGTCGCTGCACTACAAGGACGCCATCCCCGACGAGGTGCTCGCTCGGTTGCCGCGCCGCTCCCTGGCCTTCGATGTGCCGCCCGAGTACGTCTTCCGCGCGGTCGGCGTCACCTATCACCCGTGATCGTGATACGCGGCGGCCAGCGGGCCGGCGAAACGTCACGCGCTTCCCGCTGACCGCAACCCGGCCTTCCTAGGATGGCCGTGTGGACGACCATGTGTTCACCGCGCAGGAACGGCGGGCCGTATACCGGGTGATTTCCGAACGGCGCGACATGCGCCGGTTCGTGCCCGGCGGCGTGGTGTCCGAGGAGGTGCTGGCGCGCCTGCTGCAGGCCGCGCACGCCGCTCCGAGCGTCGGGTTGATGCAGCCGTGGCGCTTCATCCGGATCACCGATCAGCAGCTGCGCGAACGCATTCACGCCCTGGTCGACGACGAGCGCGCGCTCACCGCCCAGGCGCTCGGGGAGCGCGGCGACGAATTTCTGCGGCTCAAGGTCGAGGGCATCCTCGAATGCGCCGAGCTGCTGGTCGTCGCTTTGTGCGATGACCGCGACCGGCACGTTTTCGGCCGGCGCACGCTGCCGCAGATGGATCTCGCGTCGGTGTCGTGCGCGATTCAGAACCTGTGGCTGGCGGCCCGGTCGGAAGGACTCGGCATGGGCTGGGTGTCGCTGTTCGATCCGCGACGGCTGGCTGCCCTGCTGGCGATGCCGGGCGATGCCGAGCCGGTGGCCGTGCTGTGCCTGGGCCCGGTACCCGAGTTCCCGGAGCGGCCGGCCCTAGAACTGGACGGCTGGGCCTTCGCGCGACCCCTGAAGGACTTCGTCTGCGAAAACCGGTGGAATCAGCCGGAGCCCGGCCAACCCGCCGACGCGGCCGGTGCGCGAGTGGCCACCACCATGCCGTCCCAGCCGGTGTAATCCTGCAACCGCTGTGGCCCGGGCCAGTGCGCCGCGGCCACGAACAGCGTCGATCCCTTCCGCCCGCCGAGCATGCACGCGAAGGCGCCGCGATCGAGTTGGACGCGCTGCAACGCCTCGCCGCCCTCGGCGACCCGCACGCAGCAGCAGTCGCCGACGTCGGCGTACCACGCGGCCCCGTCGCGGTCCAGGCAGATTCCGTCGGGTGAGTGCGAACCCAGGTCCGCCCAGACCCGGCGATTCGACAGCGAACCGTCGGCGCCGATGTCGAAGGCGGTCAGCCGGTGCCGGTAGGACTCGGCGACGACGAGCGTCGCGTTGTCCGCGGTGACCGCCATCCCATTTGGGAAGGCCAGATCGTCGGCGACCACCCGGGCGCGCCCTTCGTGCACGAGCGCGACAAACCCCGGGGCCGGGTCGCCCGTTGGTGGTCTGGCGGCGAAGTCGAAGTTCACGTTGTTGACGTAGGCGTTGCCACGCCCGTCGATCACGATGTCGTTGTAGCGCTGCTGCGACAATCCCGACAAGTCGGCATACCTGCTCAGCGTCCCGTCCCCCGACAGTCGAAGCAGCGCCCGCTCGCTGCTGGACGTCAGCAGCAAACCCCCGTTTGCCGGTAGGCCCGGGAGAAAATCGAAGCACAGCGGCAGGGACTCGTGTTCGACCATGATCTCGGCACGGCCCGCGGCGTCGATCGCGCGGATCAACCCGGCCGTCCAGTCCGCCACCCACAGCCGCCCGTCGTGCCAGCGTGGCGACTCCAGCAGACCGAGCCCGCCGATCAGCTTGTCCACACGTCTCAGTTATCACAGGCAACGCGCTTTCCGCTGCGGTATCGTCGCCGATCGGGATGACGCAGATGACTGGTGACGGAGTGGCCGCAGAGCCGAAAAGCGTAGAGAACGTGCTGATCGTGCATTGGCACGATTTGGGACGCCAACTCGGCGCCTACGGTCACCCGGACGTCGTCAGCCCGCGACTGGACCGGCTGGCCGCCGAGGGCATTCTGTTCACCAGCGCGCATGCCACCGCGCCGCTGTGTTCACCGTCGCGCGGGTCGCTTTTCACCGGGCGCTACCCGCAGAGCAACGGGCTCGTCGGGCTGGCCCATCACGGCTGGGAATACCGCCCCGGGGTGCGGACCCTTCCGCATCTGTTGTCCGAAAATGGTTGGTATTCAGCTCTTTTCGGTATGCAGCACGAGACTTCCTATCCGAATCGGCTGGGCTACAACGAATTCGATGTTTCGAACTCCTACTGCGAGTACGTCACGGAGCAGGCCCAGCGGTGGCTGCGCGAGGAAGCCCCGGCTCGTTCCGGGCAACCATTCCTATTGACCGCCGGGTTCTTCGAAGTCCACCGGCCCTACCCGCCGGAGCGCTATCAACCCGCCGACACCGCGACCATCGAGCTGCCCGACTATCTGCCCGATACGCCCGAGGTACGCGAGGACTGGGCCGCCTTCTACGGCTCCATCACCACCGCCGACGCGGCCGTCGGCCGACTGCTGGACACGCTGGCCGAGACGGGACTGGACGCCACCACCTGGGTGGTGTTCCTCACCGATCACGGCCCGGCGTTCCCCCGCGCGAAATCCACGCTGTACGACGCCGGTACGGGCATCGCCATGGTGCTGCGCCCACCCACCAACCGGGCGGTGCCGCCGCGCGTCTACGACGAATTGTTCAGCGGCGTCGACCTGGTGCCCACGCTGTTGGATCTGCTGGGTGTCGACGTGCCGGCGGACATCGAGGGCCTGTCACATGCCGCCAGCGTGCTCGGTTCCGACACCGGTCCGGTGCGCGATCACGTGTACGCCGCGAAGACCTATCACGACGCCTTCGATCCCATTCGCGCCATCCGTACCAAGGACTACTGCTACATCGAGAACTATGTGCCCCGCCCGATGCTGGACCTGCCGTGGGACATCGAGGAGAGCCCGTCCGGCATGGCCGTCGCGCCGTCGGTCAAAGCACCGCGCCCGCAACGCGAGCTCTACGATCTGCGCGCCGACCCCGGCGAGACCAACAACCTGCTTGCCAATGACCACAGCGGGGAAATAGCGGCGATCGCGGCCGATCTGGCCGCCCGGCTGCAGGACTGGCGGCAACGCACCGCCGACGTGATCCCGTCAGACTTCACCGGCACGCAGGTCGCCACGCGCTACACCGAGACGTATCTGCGTATCCATCACCGCGCGCCGACCAGCCGGTCGCCGCTGGCCGCCGACCGCGGCATCGAGGAATGAGTTGGTGTTTCGGGTCATCGTGAAGGTAATTGGCTCATGCGGTGGCCCAACGGTCGCAAGCACGGTGCAGCCGGGCGCAGCGGGCCGTCGGCTCAGGCCGACCGGAGGGCGCCGCCCACTTCGGCCACAATGAACACCCGCTTGAACGGGAAGATCGTGGTGCCGTCGGCCCTGGGCGGGTAGGCATCGTCGAGCAGCGGGATCAGTTCTTGACGAAACTGCTCCCACCCCTCGTCGTCGAGCCGCTCGCGCACCGGAACGAGCGCGGTCCCGGTGATCCAGTCCAGCACCGGGTGCTCGCCGGTCAGCTGGTGCAGATACGTCGTTTCCCAGACGTCGACCTTGCACCCGGCGTCGAGCAGCAGGTTGGCGTATTTCTCCGGCGGATGAACGACGGCGCCGACTCGAAATGGTATGTCGGCCATGGTTTTTGCATACGAATCGCGACGGGCCAAGGTGCGCACCGTGGCGTGCGATGGCGTGTCGAAGTTGTTTGGGAGCTGAACGGCGATCCACGATCCCGGCGCCAGCTCGCCGGCCCACCGGACCAGTAGGTCGGCGTGCTCGGGCACCCAGTGCAGCGCCGCATTGCTGACCACCACGTCGGTGTCGGGCTTGGGCTTCCAGTCGCGCAAATCGGCGGTGCTCGCATCGACCCCACGTTCGCGGGCGGCGGCGACCATCTCCGGGGAGCTGTCCAGCGCCTCGATCACCGCGTCGGGCCAGCGCTTGGCCAAAAACTTGGTCAGGTTGCCCGGCCCGCAGCCGAGGTCGACCACCCGGCGTGCGCGCTCGGTGCCGACCCGCGACACCAGGTCGTAAAAGGGGCGGCCGCGATGGTCGGCGAACGCCAGGTACACGTCCGGATCCCACATATCGATCCTCCAGATCAGCCGCTGCTACCGACAACCGTATTACGCCCGGTTGAGCCCCATTAAGCCACGGTCGCGGGATACCATCCGGCTATGTCCGAGATGCCGTTACTGGGTGCCGAGGGCGCGGATGTGGCGCCGGCCGCCGGGTTACCCGCCCGCTCGGACCTGTCCCCCGGTCAGCGCGCGGTGGTCGACATGTTCGCGATCGGCGACCTCGCGTTGCGGACGGCGGCCTCGTCGCTGCTGTCCACGACGGTGGCGCCGTCCGTCCTGGCCCACGCCATGCGTCACCCGGGCAGCGAGCGACGCAATCTGGCCTTCTACGCCGAGCTGGCGGCCGAGCGGGACATCGCGACGTCCTTCCCGGCTCCAACCGAACTGCCCGAGGTCCGGTCGCGGCGGGCCAGCCCGCTCGCCGAGTGGCTGGCGCACGGGACGGTCGACAACATCTCGTTCCGCAGCAGCTTTACCCCGATCAACCCGGCGATGCGAACGCAGTGGAACACCTTCAGCGCCAATAGCGTTGCGCGCGCTCAGCATTGGCGTCACGACGACGGACCGCGCCCGACGCTGTGTGTGATCCACGGCTTCATGGGTTCGTCGTACTTCTTCAACGGATTGTTCTTCTCGCTGCCGTGGTACTACCGCTCGGGCTACGACGTGTTGTTGTACACCTTGCCTTTTCACGGTCGGCGGGCCGAACGGTTGTCACCGTTCAGCGGCTATGGCTACTTCGCCAGCGGGCTGGCCGGCTTCGCCGAGTCGATGGCGCAGGCGG
The DNA here is from genome assembly GCF_010730195.1 of Mycobacterium conspicuum. Lineage (NCBI taxonomy): Bacteria > Bacillati > Actinomycetota > Actinomycetes > Mycobacteriales > Mycobacteriaceae > Mycobacterium > Mycobacterium conspicuum. The sequence continues at coordinate 119,891 of NZ_AP022613.1, read as the reverse complement.
TGCACGACTTCCGCTCCGTCGTGGATTATCTGCGCCACACCGGTGTTCAGCGCGTGGCACTGACCGGGATTTCGCTGGGCGGCTACACCACGGCGCTGTTGGCGGCGGTCGAAGACCGGCTCGAGGCCGTGATCCCCAACTGTCCCGTCGTCACGCCCGCGAAGTTGTTCGACGAATGGTTCCCGGCCAACGCCTTGGTCGGGCTGGGCCTGCGGCTGGCCAACATCGACCGCGACGAGCTCAACGCCGGGTTGGCCTACCACTGCCCGCTGAACTATGTCCCAGTGATAGCCAAGGACCGCCGGATGATCATCACCGGGCTCGGCGATCGGATGGCGCCGCCGGACCAGGCCGTAAAGCTTTGGGAGCATTGGGATCACTGCGCGCTGCACTGGTTCCCCGGCAGCCACGTCGCGCACGTCAGCCAGCTGGACTACCTGCGGCGGATGACGCCGTTCCTGCACGAGGTCATGTTTAACTAGGTGCCGGCTTCGGCCAGCGGTGCCCGGTGGGCGCCGGCGACCGGGCAGGGCCAGTCCAGCCGCTTGAGCAGATCGTCCGACGCGGCCGTGTGCCCGTCCAGTCGTTCGGTGGACAACAGATCCAGGGCCGCCAGCGCGGGCCGCTGGTTTCCGCGCTGCGCGGTCAGACCCGCCAGCGGGGCGGCCGCCGATGGTGGCGCATCGGTCAGCAGGGCGCAGGCGACCGCGACCGTTCCCTCGGCGATCTCGAGCGCCACCCATGCCTCCCGCGCCTGCAGCGACGCGATCGCGTCCAGGGTCTGCGGCAACGCGTCGTCCGCGCTGACCCGGTATGCCGCAAGGTAACCCGAGCCGGCCTGCACCGCGCGCCACGATTCGCGGCCGGCCGAGTCGAGCAGCCGGGGCACCACGTCGGGCTCGGAAACAGTTGCCTCCCAACCGACCTCGCGCAGGTGGTCGGCCAGTCGGCGCACGGCGACCCGGGTCGTCTCGTGCATCGGGATCGCCGACGAGCGGGCCCGCAGCGCGGGCAGGTTGTCCGCGGCCGAGACGGTCAGCGCGATCCAGGTCTGGCGGGGCGCGGATGTGCTCGCTGGGTTGGTGCGACTGGTGATTCGGACCCTGTCGGCGCGGATGCCGTAGCGGTCGAGATATCCGGCGATCAGCGGCAGCGGGAGCACACCCTGGTCGCCGGTCGGCGGCCCGAGCCGCAGCAGCGCCGTTGTCCGCGCCGGCGACCCGGCCTGGTGGCTGGGCCGGCGCATCATCGCCAGCCGGCGGCGCAGGATCGTCGTGAAATGCAGCCCGCCCCACCAGCCGAACAGCACGATGACGACGGCGACGGCGACGCCCAACACCCATTGCTCGCGCGGCGTGCGCCAGGGGTAGGCCATCACCGCGGGCACCACGGCCAACAGCGCCAGGGTAATCCGGCCGGCTCCCGGCACCGGAACGGTTCGGCTCATCGGGTGAACTCCTTTCGCTGGCGCGCGGCAATCGCAGTGGTCGCGGCGACCGCGCCCACCACCAGGGCCAGCACGGCCGTCCCGACGAACGCCACGGTCCGCGGGTGGTTGTCCTTGCGTGCCGGCGCCGGCGGGGCGGCGACCGGCTTTACCTGTGCCACAGGGGCTTCCGGGTTGGCGGGCAGTTGCCAGGTCAGCGCGGCCACCGGGTCCACGATGCCGGCGCCGACGACGTTGGACGGCGCCCGGGCGCCGTTGTGCGCGGTCGCGGTGATCCGGCGCACCACCTGCGTGGCGGTCAGCGCCGGGTATTTGCTGCGGACCAGCGCCGCAACCCCCGACACATAGCCGGACGCGTAGCTGGTGCCGCTGAGGGCGACCTGCTGGTTGTGGTCGTTGGGCAGCCCGTTGGCCAGGCCGCCGCCGTCGCGGTTGCTGACCGATGCGATGTTTTCACCGGGCGCGGCCACCCCCACCCACGGGCCGGCCATGGTGAATTTCGACGGCTGCCCCTCCGGGGTCAGCGAAGCCGTCGAGAGCACATACGGTTGCCACCACGACGGACTGGAGATCGACGTGACGCCGGCCCAGTTGCGCGGATCGTCGGGGCGACCCAAATCGGTGAGCGGATTCGACTCGCACGACGTTCCGCCGGCCAGCGACCCGGTCGACCCGGTGTTGCCCGCGGCCGCCACGATCACCGCGTCCTTGTCCACCGCGGCGTACTTGAGCGCCGCGCCCAGCGCGGCCTGGTCGACGGGCCGGTCGGCGGGCACGCAGGTGGCCGCGGAGATGTTGATCACCCGCGCCCCAAGATCGGCCGCATGCACGATGGCCCGGCTCAGCGTGGCCACCTCCAGCGAGGCCTGCGCTAGCTGCGGATCGCCGCCCGGCGTTCGAGGCGAGAACTTGGCCGACGTGACCCTGATGGACAGCACCCGCGCGCCGGGCGCGACCCCGGAAAAGCCGTCCTCCTGGCCGGGCGGGGCGGGCTGGCCCGCGATGATCCCGGCAACCAAAGTGCCGTGCCCGTCGCAATCGGTCAGGCCGTCGGTCGACTCGACAAAGTCACCACCGGGGTCGACATTCGGTAGCCGCGAGCTGGGCCGCACCCCGGTGTCGAGGACCGCCACCAGCTGCCCGTCGCCGCGCGAGAACTGCCACGCCGCAGGGAGATTCAGTAACGTCTGGCTGGGTGTTGGGGCGCCGGGATCGGTGCCCGGAATGACTCCGGTGACGCTGCACGGGCCGCGTTGCTCCATCGGTTGCACGGCCCCCGGCGCGCCGCTCGGCGGCGGCACGCCCGGATCGACCACCGGCTTCGCGATCGCCCATGCCGACGGAGCGGCAGCCAGCCCTGCGGCTAAAACCGCTGTGCAGCAGGCTGTTAACGCCCGTTTCATCGATTGAGCACCCAGGTGAACAAACCGACCAGGTAGGCCATGACAGGGATCAGCGAAGCATCCAGACCCACGGCGACAAAGCCCAACAGCCGGCGCACGGGCAGCGAATAGCTTTCCGCCGACGCGATGCGCGGGTTCAGCGCCACCACAACCCACACCGATGCCAGGACGATCAACACCACCACCGCCCCCAAGGCGGCGGCGTAGCGGCCCGTCGCGGCGTAAATCACCAACAGGGCCCCGGCCACCAGGTACGGCTGGGCAAGCAGCCACGCCTTGCACGCGGCCGAATCCCACACTCGCGCACGCAGGATGGCCGTGACCGCGCTGGCGGCCACCACATACCAGCCCACGACGCTGAGCGCCTCGGGGCGCAACGCGATCGCCACCGACCCAAGCACGCTGAGCAGCACGGCGGCGGCGATGAATCCGTTCTGGTGGGCGTCGCCGACGCGCACCCGGCGGGGCAGATCCTCGAGCACCCGCAACGGCGGCGCCGACGGGGTGGGGTCACCCGGTGCGGGAATGACGGGCAGCGGGAAGCGCGCCCACAACGCCGACAGGTGCGCCGCCTCGACGATGACCAGCAAGGCCGCCACGATCAGCCCGCAGCCGATGGTCAATATCGGGAGCTGCCAGAGCAATTCGGCACCGGCCGCCAGTGCCACGCCGGCGCCGACCACCGCCGCCGCGGTGAAGCAGGCAACCACCCGTTCGCGCCCGGGGGCGGGGATGATGAGCACGATCATCGACCACGCGGCGACGCCGGCAGCGGCGAGCAGCAGCTGCGCCGCCCCGAACCGCCCGGGCACCTCGAGCGCCAACACCGCCGCGATCGGTGCCAGCGCGGTGATCGACAGGGCGTGCGCGGCACGCGCCGATCGCGAGCCGATCAGCAGGCTCGTCACGGCGACGAGCACCGCGACGGCGGCGACGGCCACCAGGCCACCCAGCGCGCCGGTGGCCGCCCGATAGGCGACCCCCAGACCTGTCGCCAGGAGCGCAACCACGATCGCCGCCGCCAGCGCCCCGCGCTGGATGTGCGCCGTGCCCCAAGGCTTGCGCCGCGAGGTCGAGAAGATCATCGCGGCGTCGGCGATGTCCTCGACGATGCCCGGGGCGGCCGGTCCGGTCGGCACCGGCCGCAGGGCCAGCAGGTCACCGTCGACGACACCGACGGTGTCCAGGCTGGCGTCCAGGCTGAACGGAGCGCCGCCGATCGGCGCCAGGGTCAGCTGCGACGCCGCGCCCGCGTCGCTGCCCGCCTCGCCGTTGGACGCGACCTCTTCCGAGGGCGCCGCCAGACGCTGAATGGCCGGCAGTATTTCGCGCAACGGCAACTCCGCGGGCAGGGCCATCTCCGTGAGCCTGTTGTCGGTGAGGATCGCTATGCGCACAATCGGCATCACGGACGTCACTGGGCGCTCCAATCCTGGGGCATGGTGTTTCTCTCTCTATTGGTTCTGTTACATCGTTTGGGCAGAAAAGTCTCGAACCAGCCGATGGTCCGAGAACCATTGGCCGTCGGGCAAATTGGCGGTTAGCTGCTCGACCGCGACGGCGATGGCGAAGGGCGTGCCGGGACTGAACGTCGAGACCCACTCGCCGTCGAACGCGCACGACGGGCTGACCAGTACCCGCCCCGCGGTGGTGTCGACGATGCTCATCCCCACCTCGGTGGTGGCGTGCTGCCCGTCGCGGTGGCAGCCGGCGACGATCTCGACGTAGCTGCGCGGACCGTTGAACACCGACTCCACCACCGGTCGCGCAGATGCCGGGATCCCCAGGTAATCAAGGACTTCGGGGAGCGGCGTGCCGCCGCGGAGCCGCTCGTCGGCTCTGGCACCGACCCGCGTCGGCATGCTGAACTCGTCAAACTTCGCCGGCGGCCGCTGGGCAAGCCCGACACAGAGGACGGGGACGAGTGCCCGGGCATCGTCGACATCGATTGCGGTGAACGTGATCAGCTGCGCGCTGCGCAGCGCGACGACCGTTTTGCCATCACGCTGGGCAACGATGCCGCGCAGCAGCTCGCCGGAGCCGGTGGCCGAATTGGGGCCCAAGTAGCGTAGGTCCAGCCACCGGTCCGGGAAGCACACCGTTTTGATCCAGCCCGCAACGGCCGGGTTGATCACCCCACCATCGGACAACACGCCCATCCGGGTCAGGTCGGCCCGCTGTTGCGCGAAGAACGCGTCCCGCTGCGCCGCATCGCAGTAGGGCGGGGTGATCGCCAATACCCACGGGAAGCTGCCTGCCCCAGTGGTTTCGGCGATGAACCACGCGTGATCGACCGTCAGCTCGACGGCGTTTGGTTGCGTGTCCATCTACGGTCGTCTAGGCACTAACTAGCCGCCCCATTTGGCGGCTTCGGCCGTGTCGCGGGCGTACATCGCCAGCGTGTTGGCCTCGTGAGTGCTGGCCATCGACTGATACGCGCGCACCAGCTGTTCCATGGCCTCGTTCCACTGGCCCTGCCAGACCTGATAGGTCATGCCGGTGTCACCTTGCCAGGCATTGGACAGCGCGGCCTGTTCGCTGGCGATATCAGCGCCCAGCCCCTGCAGCGTGCCGGCGTAGCCCGACATGTCCCCGGCGTGCCCGAGCATCGCCGGGTAGTTGTACATAATCTGCGACATCACAAGTCCTTTCGCGGAAGTGCTCGGGTCAGAAGCCGGTGTAGGTGGACGCGGCGGCGGCGTCGGCGGCCGCGTACGTGCCGGCGGCGTCGCCGAGGTTGGCCTGGGCGATATCCAGCAGCGCGTTGACCCGTGCCGCTACCTCGACGAAGCGGGCATGCGCGGCCTGGAAGGCCGCGGACGACTCGCCGACGTGAAATCCCTGCGCCGACATTGCTTCCTGCTCGGCCTGGCTGATCGTGCTGCGCATCAACGCCGCCTTGGCGGAAAACGCCGACTGCGCGGCCACCAGTTGCGGGATGTGAGCGTCTAGAAGACTCATAATATGTTCTCTCCCTTCGAATTTCGATCACTCACGTGCATGTTGCGAACTCTCTTGTTAACCGTCCGCACCCCCTCTCCCCGACTCCCAAGTGTGTGGCACCATCGGCATTAGCGGCCCACCGCCGAACTCGTCGCCGGCCAGCATGGTCAACCCCGCGGCCTGCGCCACCGATTCGTTGTGCGCCGTTCCGGCGAAGCCCAGGGGACCGGCCCCCTGATCGGAGGCCTGGGCGCCGAAATCGGGAACGACGCCCTGCCCGTTCATGTCGGAGTCCATGTCCGCGAATTCGTCGGCGTGATCGTGTAGCGCGGCCCGCCGGCGCCGCTGCGCGCGGGCCCGCGCACTGGTTGCGATCGCCGAGCCGGATGCCGGGATGCTCGCCGCGGGCGCCTTGGCGCCACTGCGCCCACCGAGCGTCGGGCCGAAGCTCGGACCCCAATCATCAATGCCGGCCACCGCATACAGGAAGCCCGGTGGCGCCGGAGCGGCCAGCGCCGTCCCGACGGGAGCGCTTGCCGTCGGCGCCGGGGATGCTGGCGCGGTCGTGGGAGTCGGCGTGGGCGAGGTGAAAGTGGCGGCGGGCCAGCCGTGCTGCTCGACACCGGGCGCGACCGCCGCCGGCGTGAAATCGAAGTCGGGAACGTCCAGTTGCACGAGTCCGAGCAGGCCCAACATCGCGGTCGCGGAGGCAACCAACGCCGGCGCCCACAGCGGCGAGCTCAGGATGACCCCCCAGGTGCCCCACCCGACCGGCTCCCAAAACGCCTGATACGCAAGGTTGAACAGCAAGGGCCCCCAGGTGACCAGGGCTTGCGCCGGGTTGGTCGCGAAGTCGGTGATCATCTGCTGGATCTCGGCGCCCGGGTTGGTCAGAAAGTTCCAGATCGCGTCCCCGTCGGGCAGCGACTTCACGTAGGCCTCCAGCGCCTGGACGATGGCGTTCGAGCTGTCCAGTGAGGAGCCCGAATTGGCGGCCGGCGCCGCCGCGCCGGTTTGGGCGGCATTGGCCGTCGCGGCGGCCTCGCCGGCGCCCGGTGTCAGCACGACCGGGGCCGCGGTGGTGCGCGGCGCCGACGCCAGCGCCGCACCCGCTACCGATTGATAAAGACCCATCGTCGTCGCGGCCTGCACCCACATCCGCACATAGTCGGCCTCGTTGAGGGCGATCGGAATGGTGTTTATGCCAAAGAAATTCGTCGCCACCAACACACCGTGGATGACGTGGTTGGCCGTCAGCTCCACCAAGGTCGGCATTGCCGCCAGGGCGGCCGTGTACGCCGCCGCGGCGGCCTCGTGCTGGGCCGCCACTCCGGCGCTGTTGGCGCTGCCCTGCTGCAGCCACGCCACGTACGGCGCGTGCGCGGCCACATACCGCTCCGCGCTCGGGCCTTGCCACGCCCCGGCCTGCACCGCTCCCAAGAGCCCACTGAGTTCGGCTGCGGCCGCGGCGTATTCGGCACTGAGCGAGCTCCAGGCCCCGGCGGCCGCATACAGCGGCCCCGGTCCCGGACCGGCGCTCAGCGACGCCGAATGCACTTCCGGCGGCGAAGCCATCCACAGGGGGGCACTCATCGTTAGCCGGCTGCGATCCCATAGGTCGCGGCGGCCGCGGCGTCGCCGGCCAGATAGCTGGCACCAGACTCGCCCACGCCAACGCCCGCACGGCCCAGCTCCTCAACGCCCTGGGCGGCCACGGCGGCGTGCTCCTGGCCCTGGGCGCTGAACCCGGCGGCCGTCTGCAGCGAAACCGGATCCGCCGCCGGCGGGATCACCGCCGTAATGAGCGGGGCCGCGGCCGCGTGCGCGGCGGCCAGCCGTGCCGTCAGCGCCTCCACCGCCGCACTGGTGGCGGCCAGGCCCTCGGGAACCACTCGCAGCGTCATGACAACTACCCCTCCTGTTGCGTTTCATTGCGTTCTGAAGCCATCGCCGCCGCATCGGCGAGCGGGTTGACCAACTGGACATACGTCGGACTGTCGCTGTCGTCCAACAGAATCGCCCGGCCGGCGGGCAGCCGACCGAATCGTTGACCGCGGATCTTGCCGCTGTCGGCCGCGTTGCCCGACAACATCAGCGCGGTGGCTTGCAAGTCGCTGAACCGGCGCAGCAACGTGCTGGTCATCAGCGAATGCCCGGACCCGCTGGCACGGGCCGTCACGATCACCCGCAGCCCCAGATCGCTTGCCTGCGACAGCAATCCGAGGATCGGCGCCCACGGGCGCTGCCCGATGTACGGCCCGCTGGTGGCCGGGGAATCCGGTATCTGGTCGACGTCGTCGATGATCAGGTAGTGGATGTGGCCCTCAAAGGTCCACCGGGACAGCGCGGCCGGCAACAAGCCCGCCGGTGGGCGCCGCGCCTCGATGATGTTGGCCAGCCCGAGCATCGCCGGCATGATGCGGTCGATGTTGGGGGTGTATTCGTTGTCGGGGAACAGCGGCTCGTCGACGAGGTGCAGCCGGCGATCGAGCACGGTGAATGCCACCTGGTCGGGCGACGAGTTTTCCCGAATGGTGCGGATGATGTGACGCAGCAGCGTGGTCTTGCCCGACTTGCTGTCGCCGAACACCATCAACAACGGGTGCTCGGCGAAGTCGTGGACGACCGGCGCCAGGTCCTCTTCGCGCTGGCCGATGACCACTCGCTCGGGACCCCGATAGAGTGCCCCCACCGCGGCCGGCGGGAGGTTGGTGGGCAGCAACCGCACCGGCGGCGCGCTCACCCCGGGGTGGCGTGCGTTGATCGCGGCGATCTGGTCCAACTGCGGAGCCGCGAACAGGAAATGCTCGGCGGCCATGGTCAATCCGCGGCCCGGCTGGTCGTGCGGGACGGCCTCGGCCGGGCGGCGCAGGGCGCCGACCACGCGCACGTTGCTGTCCCGCGCGTCGTGCAGTCGCAGCTCGAGCCGGAGCCCCAGGCCGTCGCGCATCGCCAGCGGCACCTCTAGCCAGCTCGGGGTCGTGATGATCACGTGGATGCCGTACGCGAGGCCGACGTTGACCAGTTCGGTCACCTTGGCCAGCAAGGGGTTACGAGTGTTGAACTGATCGGTGTTGTCGCGGCCGAAGGCGTAGAGGTTGTCGATGACCAGGAACACCTCGCCGAAGCCGTCATCGGGGGCCGTCGCGTGGCCGTTGCCCGCGTGGTCGGCGAACCGGTCCCGGAAGGTCTCGCGCTGCCGGCGCGACAACAGCAGTTGCTCCAACTCGCCGAAGGTGCGACGAATGCGTTCGGGTTCCAGCGCGGACGCGACGCTGCCGACGTGCGCCAGATCTTGAAGCGCGCGCAGCTGTCCACCGCCGTAGTCCAGGCAGTAGAACGTGACGTCGCGCGGCGAGTGCAGGCTGGCCGCCGACAGGATAAATGTCTGCAGCGCGGTCGATTTGCCCGACTTGGCGCCGCCGTGGATCACCATGTTTCCCGACGAGGACGACGCGTCGAACACCAGCGGGTCGCGGCGCATCTCGAATGGCTTGTCGATCTCGCCGAGCGGCCAGCGCCAATGCCGTTGTGGTATCGCCGCGCGGGCCAGCACCGTGGTCAGCGGGATCGGTTCGTCGAGCGGCGGCAGCCACAGCTGCGGCGCTTGTGGTCCGTAGCGAGCCAGCTGTTCGCCGATGGTTGCGATCAGCTTGCGCGGCGGACCGGCGGATTCGTCGTCCGCGCCGTCGGATATCACGGTGCCCTGCTCCGCCTCTACCGCCGCGGCGGTGAACAGCTTCGGCTCCGGAATGGATTGCACGACCAGGGTTTTGGCTACCTGCGGCGGCTCGTAGATGCCGTCGACATAGGTGCTGCGGAACTTGATCGGCGTCGCGCCCGGGGCGGGCACCAAGAAGCCCACGCCCTTGTGTTCCTTGCCCGATTCGATGTGGTAGGCGTCCTCCACGCCGATGATCTGGCGGGACACGCTGGGGCTGGCCACCTTCAACCCGATCCGGTAGGAAGTGTTCTTGTCGATGTCTTTGATCTTGCCGACATCCAGGGTCTGGGACGCGAACAGGATGTGGATGCGGAACGAGCGGCCCTTGCGTGCCACGTAGTCGAACAGCTCGGCGTACTCCGGGTGATCGGCAAGCATCAGGGTGAACTCGTCGGCCACCACGAACAGGGTCGGGATGGGCGGCAGGTCATGTCCGGCCTCGATCGCGCTCTCGTACTCGGTCACCGAGTTGAACGCGCTGCCCTGAATCTTGCGGCCGGCCTCCCGCAGCAGCACCTCGCGGCGGGCCACCTCGCCGCGCAGGGTGTCGGCGAACCGGTCGGCCAGCGACTTCTTCTCGGCCATGTTCGAGATCACCGCGACGACCTGTGGGAAGTTGCGGAAGCTGTCGGCGCCGGCCTCCCCCTTGAAGTCGGCGTAGATCACGATCAGGCGGTCCGCCGAGTGAGTCGTCAACAGCGACAACAGGATCGACATCAGGGTTTGCGACTTGCCCGAACCGGTCATGCCGATCATCAGGCCGTGCGGACCCATCCCGCCCTCGGCCTCGTCCTTGAGGTCGAACATCAGCGGCTCACCGGTCGCGGTGACACCGATCGGCACGCGCAGTTCGTCGTCGCGGCGACGCGGGGCCCACAGCGCCGGCACGTCCAGTTGGGATGCGTCGCTGATGCCCAGCAACGCGGGGAACGTGGCACCGCGGGTGGCCTCCGAACGCAGGCCGGCGTGGGTCGGGTTGGAGTCCCACCGCGACAGCCGGCGGGCCAGGTGCGCGGCCTCGTCGGCGCCGAGCCCATCGGCGGCGTCGATGTAGGGCAGCCAGCCGCCCGTCTGCCAGCGTTGGATCGCCCCGCGCGCGATCCGCAGGATCGGCTTCTCCGGGTCCGAATACTGTTCGCGGTGCGGCTCGGTGGTGGAGCAGTGCACGACCGTTACGCCGGCCCGGCCCATCGCGAGGGTGGAGGCGTCGAGCTCGTAATCGGGATCGTCGACGACGATCAGCAAGTGCCGCAACGCATCCGCCGTTTCCCCGGTGAACGCCGGACGGTCTTGCAGCGCCGGCCCCAACATTTCGACGAGCTCGTCGGGGTCGCTGGTCAGGTAGCGGGCCGGACCGACGCCGTCGACCTGGCCGGGAATGTCGGTGTGCGGCAACCACTTCAGCCACGACCAGTCCCGGTCCTCCAGATCGCGAGCCGCCAGCGCCACCCCGAGCACGGTCGGGTCGTGCCAGGTCACTGCCTGCGCGATCCAGGCGCGCAACGCCGCGCGTACCTCGGCCGGCTCACCCAGGACGGTGATGCGGGACACCTTGGTCACATCGATTCCGGTCGGCACGTCGCGAACGGTGCGCTGGGTGTCGAGCAGGCTGCGTAACGCGCTGTGCGACACCGGTTCCAGATCGATCTCGTCGGCGGTGTCGTTGACCCGCAACGCGGTGGCCAACGGCACATGGTGGCGGCCGGCGCGCAACACCAGGAAGTCCGCGTCGTGCGGGTCACGTTCCCACTGGCGCCGCGATCCGGGTACCGACACCAGCGTCGCCGGGTCCGGGTGGGACCACTGCGCGGCGGCCCGCTGTTCGGCGGCCTGGGTCCGGATGTTGTCGCGGACCACCGACAGGTAGCGCAGGTAGTCGGCCCGTTCGGCATCGACCTCTTCGGTGCGCATCTTGTTGTCGTTGCCGCGGTACAGGGCGGTCGCCGCCAGCAACAACACGAACGGGAAGAACAACGTCTGCGGGGAGATCACCCGCATCCCGGTGGCAACCAACGCGACGATCATGCCGACGATCAGAATGACGATCAGGTAGGGCATCGCGCGCCGCAGCAGCGACGGCGGGATCACGCGGGGCAGCTCCGGCGGCGCCTCGATGGTGATGGTGCCCTTGCGGGTGCTCGGTGGCGGAACCCGCCGACGGGCTTCGAAGATCAGCCGGCTCATCGGGCTCCTCCCTCGGCCGAAACGGGACGGGCCGGCCGGGTGTCGGGCGGCAAACCGTCGTGTGCCAGCAGCGCGTCGGCGCGCGACAGCGTCGGGCCGGTGGCGAACAACGTGAGCATCGACCACGGCACGGCAACCGCGGGCGCCTTCAAGCCAAGGGCCTCAAGGGTTTTCCCGTGCGCGTCGGCCTCGGTGTCGATGCCGTAGCGCACCCCGGTGTCGGACACCCAGAACAGCGACCCGGCGGCCGGTGCGGACGGACCGCCGCCCACGCTCTGGGCGAAGTAGCCAGTCCCCGGCGCCAACGCGACGCGGGTCGCGCCATTGGCCGAGCCGACCAGGTCCAGGGTGCGCACCCCCTGGGGCACCGGCAGCGCCGAGCCGGACAGCAGGCTCAGGGTGCTGCTGGCGGCTCCGGCCGGCTTGCGCCAGTACGCGCAGGTGACCGGATCGCGGGCCGCATCGACGAGGCGGACCTGCTGGCCCGGGTAACGCGCGTTGTCCAGCAGCCGCGACACCGGCAGTTTCGCGACCTCGTCGGCGCCCAGCCGCGGCGGTTGTTGCAGGCCATAGGAATTCGTGTTGCGCAGGATCGCGGCCAGCACCGGCGAGATGGGTTGCAGGCCGTCCGGTAACACGGCGTAGTACCGCACGGTGTCGCCCGACGCCTTGTCCCGCGGCGCGTTGGCTTCCGGTAAGCCGTACGACACCACCACCGCGCCGATCGGGGCGGGAACCGAAAAGCCCGCGGGGGCACCGGCGTTCGGGATCACCGGTGCCGTCAACGACTGAGCCTCGGGTATCGCGTTGAACAGGCCCGGCGCGATGGGCCGCGCCGCGGGCACCTCGGAGCCCAGGCCGAGGGCGCTGGTCACGGCGTGATCGGCCAGGTCGATCTGGCTCCGCTTGCCGTCCCAGAGCAACCACGTGCCGGCCCCGCTATCGACCAGGATCGCGCGCTCGGGGTCGAGGGCAGTCGCCCGCGCCCCGCCGGTGTCGAGCGGTCCGGCGATGACGGTGACACCGGTGCTGTGCGCCCCGCGGCCACCATTTTGAGGGATACCGCTGACGCCGTCGCAGGCCGTCCAGTTCGCGTCGCGTGAGGTGTTTTGCACCATCCGTTCCGGTGCGCCCGGGATGCCGATCAGATTGCCACGCGGAAAGCGGTCCAGCTCACTGCTTTTCACGGTGGTGGGGTTGGCTGGCTGGCCGACGATCAGCCGGGCCGACGTGAGGTTGAGCACCGGATGCAGTTCGTCCCCGACTCGCACATACAGCGCGGCGGTCGACCGATCGGCCAGGATCGAGTTGTTGCCGGCCGACCCACTGGGCCGGATGAGCGAGAACACGAAGCAGCCCGCCAAGCCGGTGACCGCAAGGAGCACGCCCATCAACACCGCGCGCGACTGAGTCCGCAACGGGTCGACCAGCATTCGGGTGTCGTGCAGGGCGATGCCGGAGGCGATGCGGCGCATCACGAACCGCCACCCGGTCACCTGGTGCCGGGTGACGAAGCCGCGGCGGTACACGACCTTGTCGGGGTTGTCGTTGACCGGGGTGCGTGACGCGAACGAACGCCGTTGATCCTGCTCCGGGCTCGTCATGCCTGCTCCACCAGACCAAGACCTTGCAGCAGCGGCTCGACCGAGTTGCCGACGTCACTGGCATTGATCGTCATCAGTTCCTCGTCGGTGAATTCGCCGGTTTCGGCGTGTTCGGAGTGATCCAATCTGAATTCGCGTTCCTCTTCGGACTTTTCGACGACGTTGCGGACGAACCGGCCGTTGCCGGCGATGTCCAGGCCGCGCCGTTCCACCCCGTTCGCGTCGGGCTTGGACGTCGCGGCCAGATGCGTGAACAACGCTTCCAAATCGCGCAGGGCGGCCGGGTCGAAGACGCTGTCGCGCTTGGCGGCCATGAAGTTCGCGATCTCGATCAACTCGGCCGGCTTGTACGACGGGAAGTCGATGCTGCGGGTGAATCGCGACCGCAGACCCTGGTTGGTGTCCAGGAAGCGGTCCAGGTCGGCCCGGTATCCGGCGATGATGACGACCAGCCGATCGCGGTCGTTTTCCATCCGCGCCAGCAGGGTGTCGATCGCGACGAGTCCGAAGTCGTTCTTGGCGCCGGTCGCCACCAGCGCGTAGGCCTCGTCGAGGAACAGCACGCCGTCGAGCGCGCTGTCGATGATCGCGTTGGTCTTGGCCTCGGTCTCCCCGATGTGCTGGCCGATCAGGTCGGCGCGGTGCACCTCGCGGATGTTCTCCTTCTTCAAAAGGCCTAGGCCGCAATAGATCTTGGCGATGACGCGGGCGATGGTGGTCTTGCCGGTCCCGGGCGGGCCGGTGAAGACCAGGTGGTGGGTGCGTTGCGCCACCTCGAGTCCGCGCTGCTTTCGCACCAGTTCCATCGCCACCGCGCTCTTCAGCCGCGCCACCTGGTCCTTGACCTTGTCCAGGCCGATGAACTCGTCCAGCTCTCGCTCGGCCTCGGCCAGCAGCGCGCGCTTGCGCTCCTGTGCCCCGGGGTCGACGAATTCGCCTGGGCTGGGCTCGGTTTCGGGATCCCACGGGTCGGTGCGCGCCGCGATGCGGTCGGCGGTGGTGGTGACCAGCCCGACGCTGGTGTCCAACAGCGCGTGCTCGACCTCCTCGTTTTCCGGGTTGGCCGCGTAGAGATCCTGCAGCACCTCTTCGGCGCTTTCCTCGTCGACGTGCGCGCGCAGGACGAGGGCCTTGGCCAGCGCGCCGTCCACGGCGGCGACCGCGACCGGGCCGTCGGGCTCCTCCAGATACGACAGCGCCGGGGCGAACATGCCCAGGCGAGCCAGCGCGATGCCCAACGTGATCTTGGCGGCGTGGGTGAAGGCTTCGTCGAGGTCGGGGTCGTTGACGATCGGGGTCAGCAGCTTGACGACGTCCGACCAGCGCTGCGCGCGATAGTTGACGACGACGGCGAGCCAGCGGGCCTCGCGCCAGCTCGGGCGGCGCGCCCTGATGCCCGACACCAATTGGTCGGCTTGGGCGAAGGCCTCAGGTCCCCCTGCCGTAGCCAGCGCCGCCGCGTAGGCGAGGTGGAAGTCGTCCGGGCCGGTGGCGCGAAAGCGGAGATAGAGCCCGGTGTCGTAGCGGAATCCGAGGGCCTCGGGCGCGATTTCCACCCGACGTTGCAGCGTGCCCGCGGTGGCCGCCGTGCGCGACGCCGCTTCCAGCACGGGAGTGGACAGATCGCCGGCGGCGGCCAGCCCGGTCCACGCGTCGCACTGGTCATAGGCGATGCGGGTAAGCGCGGCGAAACCCGAACGGGCGGCGGCCAGGTCGGCCGGACGCTGGCGGTCGTAGACGACTATGCCGAGAGCGCGGCAGCAGGTGGCGAACCGGCTGACGACGTCGCCGTCGACCCTGCCGTCCGGGTGGGGCGCGCGTGGTTGTGCTGCGAGCATGCTGGTGTCACCGCGTTCCACTGCTGCGAAGTCTCCCGTACATAGTGTCCCCTAACCTAACCCGCTGAAGTTAGCATTGCCTAAGCTCAATGTCGAGGCGCCCCCGACAGCGCTGATCAGGACGTTCGGGGCGATCGCGGCGGCCGGGAAGCCGCAAAAGGCGTGCAGCCTCATGGGATTCAGCTTTCTCGGGGTGCACCGCCCCGGGGTAGCAGGACGCGATGACGCGAGTCTCCTGGCTCTCGGATCGTCGCTCGCCTCGCCTTCCAACCAATGGCCGTGGCGTGTGAGGGTCGCTCCCCGATGACAGTGGCGGGACCGCGCCGGATTCGCACCGGCTTCCTGCGTCGTCATCGCCTTACGGGCAACAGTGTCGCACGTTCGGACGAACGGCGGAACGCAGTTCATCAATTCGCCGCACTCCTTCCGGCCGCGGTGACCAAGGCGAACTCCGCAAAGCAGCCCAAGCTTACTGAACATGATTTTCATTAGCAAAGTCGGAGCGGGTCAGCGTTCCCAGGTGCCGGGAACCATCGGCACCGAGGGTCCGCCACCGAAGTCGTCGCCGGTCAATGTGGTCAAGCCCGCCGCCTCGACGGCCGCAGACCCGCGCGCGGTTCCCGCGAAGCCCATGGGTCCCGCACCCAGGCCCGAGGCCGCCGCCACCCCGACCAACTCCCGTTCCTCCCAGTCGGGCTCCACCTGGACATCCATGTCCATGAACTCATCGCTGTGGTCGCGCAGCTTTGCCCGGCGGCGGCGCCGCGCGCGCTCCTGCTCCCCCGTGGCCGCCGCGGCCGCCGGGGCGGCATCGGGCTCGGGCGCCTTCTTTTTGGCGCCTGAGCCAGCGCTGGTGCTCATGGGCGAGCCCAGGCCCGCGCCGGGGGGGCCTATTACATAGGGGAAGGCGGGTCCTGCGGGTCCCGAGGCCGGCGGAGCCGGGGACCCGGCGGTGGCGGCGGCTGCCGGCGCGGACGCCACCGACGAAGCCGGGGCCGAGGCTGGCGTCGTCGGTCCCGGAGCCGAAGCCGTGCTCATCCCCGGTGCGCTGCTCGCGGTCACCGGCAGGGTCGGCGCGGCCGGCGTCGGGACGTCCGCCGGCGGTGCCTCGCCAGGCTGGATACCGACCAGGCCGACGAGCCCGGCGGCACCGCCAAAACCGACGTTGGCGAACGGCAGCAGCGCGAGCGCGTCGAATTGCAGCGGGAACGCCTGGTAGGCCTCGACCGCGTGGCCCGCTTCGTCGGCGATAAGCGCCGGGATGTCGGACTGCAACTGTGATATCGCCGCGGCTGGATTCTCGGGGAATTCCTCGAGATCCCTGGAAATGGTTTGGGTGATCTGGGTGACCCGATTGACCCACCAGGACAACTCGTGCGGGTTGCCGCCGTCGTTGTCGATGATGCCCCCGTCATCATCATCGTCACCGTGGTCGTGGTCGTGGTCGGCGTGGTCGGCGTGCATGATCTGCGGTGCCGAATCGGTTCGCGGCGCCGAGGCCACCGCCGTCCCGGCGACCGTCTGATAGGTCGCCATGGTCGTGGCCGCCTGGATCCACATCCGCACGTAGTCGGCCTCATTGAGCGCGATCGGAATGGTGTTGATCCCAAAGAAATTGGTCGCCACCAGGACCCCGTGGATCACGTGGTTGGCGGCGAGCTCCACCAAGTTCGGCATGGCGGCCAACGCCGCCGTGTACGCGGTGGCGACCGTCTCATGTTGAACCGCCACCGACGCGCTGTTGGCGGCGGCGCGCGTCAGCCACGCCAAGTAAGGCGCGTGGGCCGTCACGTAGGCCTCGGCGCTCGGCCCCTGCCATGCTCCGCCCTGCGCCGACGCCAAGATCGCGGAGAGCTCCTCGGCGGTCTCGGCGTACACGGTGCTCAGCGAGTCCCACGAGCCCGCGGCGGCCAGCAGGCTGCCCGGACCGGGACCGCTGCTCAACAGACTGGAGTGGATCTCCGGCGCCAACGCCATCCACACCGGGGCCGTCATCGCAGAAACTCCTTAGCTGTCCACTCGATCTCAGCTAGTAGTCGGAGCTCAGCTCAAAAAGTTCCCGCGTATAGCGGACGGTCATTCCTTGACGGCACTGACCAGGGTGTTACGCGCGACCGCCGTCGCGAATTGGGACTCCGGCCCGGGGACCGGACGGCCGACTTCGCGCAGATACTCGGCCAGCGGAGTGCCGACCGCGGTCCAACCCCGGTCGCCGAACCATTCGGTGGCCGGCGCATGCTGCTCGTTGTAGACCAACTGGAAGAACTGGCGCTGGCCCGGCGTGGAGCGTTCCTCTTCGAGCCTGGCTTCGTATTCGTCCTGCGCGAGTGGCGCGCCGTCCTCGACGGCGACGTGGCTGCCCGGGCAGGCCAACGAGTCGATGCCGAGGAACAGCTGCTCCTCGGCGGCCGCGGGCAGATAGATCAGCAGGCCTTCGGCAATCCATGCCGACGGCTTGGAGCGGTCAAAGCCGTTGTCCCGCAAGGCCTGTGGCCAGTCCTCCCGCAGATCCACGGCAACTTCGCGACGTTCGGCGCGCGGCCGGGCGCCCCGGTTCGCCAGCACCTCACGCTTGAAGTCGAGGACCTGCGGGCGGTCCAACTCGAAGACCGTCGTCCCGTCCGGCCAGGGCAGCCGGTAGGCGCGCGAGTCCAGCCCCGCCGCCAGAATGACCACCTGCCGCACGCCGGCGTCGGCGGCGCGACGGAAATACTCGTCGAAATACTTGGTGCGTGCGCCCTGGAAGTTGACGAAGTGCCGGCCGAAGTCGTCGGTCTTGAGCTCGTGGTCGGGGATCTTGCCGTCGAGCACGTCGGCGGCACGACCGCCCACGGCGCGGCAGAACAACTCCGCATACGGGTCGACGGCCAGTGGGTCGGGCTTCTCCGCCTCCAGCGCCCGCGCGGTCGCTACGAACAGCGCGGTCGCGCCGACACTCGTTGTGATGTCCCAGGTATCGCCTTCACTGCGCACCCAACCGACCGTACGCCGGTGAATGTGGGGCCCCGAAAGCCCGGCTGCTCCGTCGACGCGGCGCCATCACCCATCCGTTGTGTGCCAGGAGGCCGGCACCATCGGGACCCTCGGTCCGCCCCCGAATTCGTCGCCGACCAGTGTGGTCAGACCCGCCGCCGCACCCACCGCCGCCCGGCCGGCCGTGCCGGCGAACCCCAGGCGTCCGGCACCGGAGTCCGAGACCGCCGCGGTCCAGTCCGGGTCGAGCTCCACGTTCATGTCCATGAACTCGTCGCTATGGTCCTGGTGCTGCGCGCGCCGGCGCCGTCGCGCCCGCGCCGCCTGGCGTGCGGCCGAGGCGGCCGCCAGCTCCGCCCCGTCGGGCTCGGACCCATTCTTCTTGGCGGCGGAGCCGGCGCTGGTTTTCATCCCCGAGCCGAATCCGATGCCCGGAGGCCCCAACAGGTACGGCGGGAACGTAATCGGCCCGGCCGCGGCCGCGGGCGGCGGTGGCGCCGGCGCACCCGCGGGCGCGGGAGGGCCGGATGGTGTGGGCGGCGGCGCCTGCGCGGTCACCGAAGCCGTCGCCGGCGCGGCGACGGCCGGTACGGCCGCGGCGACAGGCACCAAGGCGGGTGCGACACCAACCGGTGCCAGCGCCGGCGGGGCCGCTGCCGGCGGGACGGCGGGCAGGCCGGCCAGCGCCCCCAGGCCACCGGCCGCAGCGGGGGCGGCCGCGGGCACCGCCGCGAGCGCGAAGGCCGGGTTCTCGACCACATACTGCGCGACTTCCAGGATGTGCGTGGGGAAGTCGAACAGTTGCCAGCTGATGAACCACTGGACGGCCTCCACCGGATTCGTCCGCAACAGCACCCCGAAGTTTTGAAAATCCTCGATGAGTTCCAGGCTTCGAGCGACCCAGAATGACGCCTGACCGGGGTTCGCGTACTCGTCGTATTCCAGGCCGTTGATGGTGCCCTGCGCCGGATTCCAATTGATGCCGAAGCGCTGCAGCTGGGCCGCCAGAAACTGATCGAAGGCATTGTTGACGGTCGGATCGTGGGCGAGCTGGCTGTTCCCAATCCCGAACCGTTCCAAGGCATTTACCAACCCCTGCGGCAGCCCATAGGGGTTGTCGCTGTTGATGTGGGCTTGCAGGATCTGCTCAAGCTGCTGCTGAAGCCCGAGCGGATTTTTCAGGAACTGTTCGACGTTCTGCACGATCCCCTGCAGCGGGTCCGAGTTGGCGGCGGGCTGGCCGTCCGATTTCAGGATTCGCGGCGCCGGGGGGGTCTGCGGGCTGGCCGCCAGCGCCGCACCGGACGCCGCCTCGTAGCTGCCCATCGTGGTGGCGGCCTGCACCCACATCCGCACGTAGTCGGCCTCGTTGAGCGCAATGGGAATGGTGTTGAGCCCAAAGAAGTTGGTGGCCACCAATACTCCGTGGATGGCGTGGTTGGCCGCGAGTTCGGCGAGGGTCGGCATGGCCGCCAACGCCGCCGTGTAGGCGGCGGCCGTGGTCTCATGGTTGGCGGCCATCGCCGCGCTGTTGGCGCTGGCTTCGGTCAGCCATGCCAGATAGGGGGCGTGCGCGGCGACGTACGACTCGACGCTGGGCCCTTGCCACGCGCCGGCCTGCACGGTGGCCAACAGCGCGGCGAGTTCGTCTGCCGCCTCGGCGTATTCGGTGCTCAGCAAGCCCCACCCGGCGGCCGCCGCGAGCAACGAGGCCGGCCCCGGACCGCTACTGAGCAGCGCCGAGTGCACCTCTGGTGGGGATGCCATCCAGATCGGCGCGGTCATGGGGGCTCCTCGGGCTGGGAGGGCGAACCCGAGTGAGCTTAATGAATATGATTGTCGTTATCAACTTGGCCGTTGCGGCCCACGCACTAGACCAGGGGGCGACCCGTCCTGATCCGGCGTTCTAAATCCCAGAGCATCAGGTTGAACGGGAACTGCCGCAGTACCCGCGGCAGCATGCCGTTCACCGTGGCCACCACCGCCATCAACCGGTCGAACCGCCGCTGTTTGGCGGCATCCCAGGGCAGTCGCATCTCGTCGCGGAAGCGTTGCGGCAGGAAGCCGGTGGTGATCAGCAGGTTGAAGCTTTCCGACCGTCGGCGCAGTGCGGCGGGCAGCCATACTCCGCGAATCCGCGACACCGCGATCGGATACAGGTACTCGCGGATGGTGTCGTCGATGTGCACCTTCTCCAGCGATTCCTGCCAGTACTTGTCGAAGGCGGCGCGGTCGGCGGGCCACATCTCGGGCGGCACCTGCAAGGTAGTGCCGATCGACATGCCCTCGCGGTAAAGCCGATCCGCGTCCTCCTCGGGGATCTCACCAATGAAGGTGCGGTACACGTCGACGCCGCCTTTGTAGATGCAGGCCGCCACCCACAGCTGCAACTCCGGGTCAAATGCGTTGTAGGACACCGGGCTGTCGGGCGTGGAGTAGACCTGCGCGTGCGCACGGTTCACCGCGCGGCGGAAGGCCTCCTTCTGGGCATCGGTTCCGGCGTTGGCCACCGCGACGTAGGTAAAGGTGGTGCGCGCCCGCTTGATCGGATGTCGGTCGATTCGACCGCTCTCGACACGGCTCTCGGCCACTCCATAGCCAACGCCCGGACGCGCCAACTCCATGATCACGTTGGCCGCACCGGCCAGCAGCGCGACCCCCATCAGGCCGGGGTCACCGGCGATCCGCCGTCGGGTCGATTGCGGACGGGGCGGGTCGGATATCGGCCGCTCGACATGCGGAATGGGACGGTGAATCGCCTCGTGAATCGCCATCCGAAAGGACCTCCCCGGGAGCATCGTGGTCGAATGTGAGAACGCCTGTTTCCTGATTTTGGGCGGCATTCGACCGAGATGTCAAGATGGTGGGCATGGCGGAGACCGTGAGTGCGCGGCCATACCGGGGCGTTCAGGCCGGCGAGCGACTGGCCGAACGTCGCAGCCGGCTCCTAGCGGCCGGCCTCGACCTGCTGGGATCCGATCGTCAGGACATCTCCGAGCTGACCGTCCGGGGGGTTTGTCGCCGGGCCGGCCTCGCGTCCCGCTACTTCTACGAAAGCTTCTCCGACAAAGACGAATTCATCGGCGCCGTCTTCGATTGGGTGGTCGCCGAGCTGGCCGCCACCACGCAGGCCGCGGTCGCGGCGGTCCCGCCCCAGGAGCAAACCCGGGCGGGGATGGCCAACATCGTGGGCACCATGGCCAATGACGCCCGGGTCGGACGCCTGCTGTTCAGCACCCGGCTGGCCAACTCCGTGCTCGCGCACAAGCGCGCCCAACTCGGCGCATTGTTCGCCATGCTGTCCGGCCGGCATGCCATCGACGCACTGCGCGCGCCGGCGAGCGCCAGCGTCAAGGCGGCGGCTCACTTCGCGGTGGGAGGCGTAGGTCAGGCGCTCAGCGCTTGGCTGGCCGGCAACATTGCGCTCTCGCCCGACCAGCTCGTCGACCAGCTGACCGCGCTGCTCGAGTCCCTTACCGACCCGGCGCTTTACCGCGTCACCGAAACGGTCACGGGAACAACGGCAGCTGCCACAGTTGCGTCTGCGAATCCATCCGCCGCAAACGCATCATCGTAAGTCGCACGATGCGCAGCGCACCGGTGATCATGAAGATCGCCAGCGGCAACTCGATAAGGCACCCCGTGGTCAGCGACAGCCAGAGGTCCTTGGGGCCCGCGGTCATCAGGTCGAACCACGCATCGCAGATCAACAACACCCCGGAGGTGAACGCCGCCAGCATCAGCAGCTGGCGGCGCCGATAGCCCAGCCACGCCGTCGCGAGCATGAACGCGACCAGCAGGAGATCGAAGCCGATCCAGGTGACGGTCCAATTGTGGGCGATGTAGCGGTCGGGCAGCGTCACGTAAAGATAACCCAGCCAGGGAATCATTGCGATCGAGCCCACGATCATCACGGTTATCCGGATACGACGCATCCGCCCGAGGTACTCCGGGTCGATCAGGTGGTTCAGCGGCTTCTCCAGCCGGGAAATCAGCTCGGCACGCTCGTCGGGCGTCAGCGCCGCGATCTGCTGGTCGGTCAAAATGCCGTCGGTCATTTAACGTACGGCTTGCACCGAAGGCCGGCGGTCGGCCGCGGTCTTGGGCTCGGCCCGATTGTCACTTTCGGTGAATTCCTTTACCCAGCAAGCGAATTCCAAGGTGATGCCGTCGGGGTCGTGGAAGTAGAACGACCGCACATAGACCCCCGGATGCACCGTCGCGGACACTTGCCTTTCGCTCTCGTCGTGGTTGAGGACCGGGCCGACCCGCACACCCTTGTCCTTGAGTCGCTGCCGGTAGGCGTCGAACTTCTCGGCCGGGACATGAAACGCCAAATGGTTCATGGTGCTGACCGCGCTGGTGATGTCACCGATGCCCGGGATGGCGCCCGGCGACGAGATACCCGGCACTCGATCGGGTGCGTCGGCGAACCAGAAGAACGCGACACAGTCGCCGTTTCCGGCGTCGAAGAAGAAGTGCTGTCCCTGACCGCCCGGCAGATCGAGCGATTTGATCAGCGGCATTCCGAGGATGTTGCTGTAAAAGTCCACCGTGCGCGCCATGTCCGAACACACCAGGGCGACATGGTTGATCCCGCCGAGTTCGAACTCGCTGTTGATGTTGTGTGGCTTAATCATCGTGCGGCTCCCATCGGTATCCGGGGTTACCGGCCCTGCTCAACAATAGTTCTGAATCGAAGCTCAGATCCGCATAGTTCATCTAGCATCTGATCCACATAGGCGAAAGAGGCGCGACAGTGGAGGTATGTCAGGTGTCCACCGCCTCAGTGCCAGAGCGCCGTCCTCTGGAAATTCGGGTCTCCCACCGCTACCGCGCGATCCACGGCGAGGAGGCGTGAATGACTCGCCAGGGCGGCTCGCCAGGGGTTATCCAGGAGTTCGTCGGGTTGCCGTCGCGCACCGCTGCGCGGGCCGGGGCGGGAGGCCATCCCTGCCAGGGGCTGTACCACCGCGGCGTGGGGCGCAAGCCCAAGGTCGCGATGATCGCCACGCACTACCAAATCGACTTCTCCGAGCACTATCTCGCCGACTACATGGCCACCCGCGGCGTCGGGTTTCTGGGCTGGAACACCCGCTACCGTGGATTCGAGAGCAGCTTTGCGCTGGACCACGCATTGGTCGACATCGGCGTCGGGGTGCGCTGGCTGCGTGAAGTTCAGGGCGTGGAAACCGTTGTCCTACTAGGCAATTCGGGCGGCGGCTCCTTAATGGCGGCATACCAGTCTCAGGCGGTCGACCCGAATGTCACTCCCCTGGACGATATGCGGCCCGCGGCCGGATTGACGGAGTTGGTCGCCGCCGACGGTTACATTGCGTCCGCCGCCCATCCCGGCCGCCCGGACGTGCTGACCGCCTGGATGGACGCCGCCGTCGTCGACGAAAACGACCCAGTGGCAACCGATCCCGACCTCGACCTGTTCAACGAGCGCAACGGCCCGCCGTACTCGCAAGAGTTTCTCAACCGCTACCGGTCGGCGCAGATCGCGCGCAACCACGCCATCACCGATTGGGCCGAGGCCGAGCTCAAACGTGTTCGCGCCGCTGGCTTTTCCGACCGGCCATTCAGCGTGATGCGAACCTGGGCCGACCCGCGCATGGTCGATCCCAGCATTGAGCCCACCAAACGTCAGCCCAACCTCTGCTACATGGGACTGCCGGCCAAGGCGAACCGATCCGCCAACGGCATCGCCGCGGCCTGCACGCTGCGCAACTGGCTGAGCATGTGGAGCCTTCGGGTGGCGCAAACCCGGGCGGAGCCGCACCTGGCCCGCATCACCTGCCCGGCCCTGGTGATCAACGCCCTGGCCGACACCGGGGTCTTTCCCTCCGACGCCAAGCGCATCTACGACGCGCTCGCCAGCACCGACAAGTCGCAGGCCTCGATCAACACCGACCACTACTTCACCACCCCCGGGGCACGCAGCGAACAGGCGGACATCATCACCACGTGGATCCACAAAAGGTGGCGCTGACGTGCTGGCCCACAAAAGCCCCGGTGACAAGGTGCTGCGTCGATCCGAATCGGCATCTCTTTGCTTGCGCCCCAAGAGATCTGCGATGCGAAATCTGGCGGGCAGGTTGGCGGCGGTCGTCACGCTGGCAACGACGGCGATGGCGGTGACGACGGCCATGCCGGCGGTGAGCTCGGCGCAGTGCGATCCCGGGCAGTACTGGGAGCCGTTCAGCAAGACCTGCCTCCCCCTGGGCGTCGGACCGCGGCCGCTGCCCTGCGACCCCGGGCAGTGGTGGGACCCGAGCGGCAACATCTGCCGGCCCTTGGGCGTCGGACCGCGGCCGCTGCCCTGCGATCCCGGGCAGTGGTGGGACCCGACGACCAATGTCTGCCGGCCCCTGGGTGTCGGGCCGCCGGGACCGCCCTAGCGAACCCTCCCTGACCCCGTCCCGACCCCAGTAGTCAACCAACCGGCTGGTTGTTAGCTTGGAGGGTGCTTAGCCGAGCAGGGTCCCGAAGCAGGGCACAACCATGGAAGGCGACCAGTGCCGATCGCAATAACTCCTGAGCACCAAGACCTGGCCGATTCGGTGCGATCCCTGGTGGCGCGGGTAGCGCCGTCCGAGGTGCTGCACCAGGCGATGGAAACCCCGGTCGACAATCCCCCGCCGTACTGGCAGGCCGCGGCCGAGCAGGGCCTGCAGGGTGTGCACTTGGCCGAGTCCGTCGGCGGACAGGGCTTCGGCATCCTGGAGCTGGCCATCGTCCTGGCCGAGTTCGGCTACGGCGCGGTGCCCGGGCCGTTCGTGCCGTCGGCGATCGCCAGCGCGTTGATCGCCGCTCATGACCCCGAGGCCAAGGTGCTCACCGAGCTGGCGTCGGGCGCGGCCATCGCCGCCTACGCGCTGGATTCCGGACTCACCGCAACGCGACACGGCCCCGACGAGAACGTGCTGGTGATCCGCGGGGAGGTCCGCGCGGTGCCCGCGGCCGCGCAGGCATCGGTATTGGTGCTCCCGGTCGCAATCGACAGCGGCGACGAGTGGGTGGTGCTCAGCGCCGACCAGCTCGAGATCGAGCCGGTGAAAAGCCTGGACCCGCTGCGGCCCATCGCGCACGTCCGGGCCGAGGCCCTCGAGGTCGGCGACGACGCGCTGTTGAGCAACCTCACCATGACCACCGCGTACGCGCTGATGTCCACGCTGCTGTCCGCCGAGGCGATCGGTGTGGCCCGCTGGGCGACCGATACGGCGTCGCAGTACGCCAAGATCCGGGAACAGTTCGGCAGGCCGATCGGGCAGTTCCAGGCCATCAAGCATAAGTGCGCGGAGATGATCGCCGACACCGAGCGGGCCACCGCCGCAGTGTGGGACGCCGCCCGCGCGATCGACGAAGCCAGCCAAAACGGTTGGGACATAGTGGCTTCGGCGGTCGAGTTCGCCGCCGCGGTGGCCGCGACACTGGCACCGGCGGCCGCACAGCGCTGCACGCAGGACTGCATCCAGGTGCACGGCGGCATCGGCTTCACCTGGGAGCACGACACCGGCGTCTACTACCGCCGGGCGCTGATGCTCGCCGCGTGCTTCGGCCGCCGCTCGGAGTATCCGCAAAAGGTGGTAGACACCGCGACCAGCACCGGGATGCGTGCCGTGGACATCGATCTGGATCCGGACACCGAGAAGCTGCGGGCCGAGATCCGCGCCGAGGTGAGCGCGCTCAAGCAGATGGACCGCGAGGCGCGCAAGGTCGCGATCGCCGAGGCCGGTTGGGTGTTGCCCTATTTGCCGAAGCCGTGGGGCCGCGCCGCCAGTCCGGTCGAGCAGATCATCATCGCGCAGGAGTTCACCAACGGGCGGGTCAAGCGCCCGCAGGTGGGCATCGCTTCGTGGATCATCCCGTCGATCGTCGCTTTTGGTACCGAGGAGCAAAAGCAGCGGTTCCTGCCGCCGACGTTCCGCGGCGAAATGGTTTGGTGCCAGCTGTTTTCCGAGCCCGGCGCCGGGTCGGACCTGGCGGGGCTCTCGACCAAGGCGACGCGGGTGGAAGGCGGCTGGCGCATCAGCGGCCAAAAGATTTGGACCACGGCCGCGCAGTTCTCCCAGTGGGGCGCCCTACTGGCCCGAACCGACCCGTCGGCGCCGAAACACAACGGCATCAGCTACTTCCTGCTGGACATGAAGAGTGAAGGCGTCACCGTCAAGCCGCTGCGCGAGCTCACCGGCGCCGAATTTTTCAACACGGTCTACATCGACGACGTGTTCGTGCCCGACGACTGTGTGCTCGGCGAGGTCAACCGGGGCTGGGAGGTCAGCCGCAACACCCTGACGGCGGAGCGGGTGTCGCTGGGGACCAGCGACAACAATTTCCTGGCGACGCTGCCCGAGTTCGTCGAGTTCGTCCGCGACGGGCAATTCGACCAGGTCGCGCAGCACCGCGCCGGTCAGCTGATCGCCGAGGGCCATGCCGCCAAGGTGCTTAACCTGCGCTCGACGCTGTTGACGCTGGCCGGCGGGGACGCCATGCCGTCGGCCGCGATCTCGAAGCTGTTGTCGATGCGCACCGGGCAGGGTTATGCCGAATTCGCGGTGTCGTCCTTCGGCACCGATGGCGCGATCGGCGACACCGACGAACTGCCGGGCAAGTGGGGTGATTACCTGCTGTCCAGCCGGGCCACCACGATCTACGGCGGCACGTCGGAGGTACAGCTCAACATCATTGCCGAACGACTCCTGGGGTTGCCGCGCGATCCCTAAACAGAGCCCCCAAACGTGGGTTGACCAGCCGGGAGTGCCGGTAAGACCAGCCGGTCAGCGCCCACGCGCTTCGTGGCTCAGTACCACCACCACGCCTGACGGTTGCCGAAGATGCCGCGATGAGCAAAACCGCCATGCCCGCCGCCGTGCCGCCACATCCACGACTCGCGGTTTCCGAAGACGCCGCGGTGGCCAAAGCCGCCGCCGCGGCCGAAGCCGCCGGGACCCCGGCCCCGGCCGCCGCCATGGCCGTGGCCGCCGGGACCCCAACCGCCGCCGGGGCGCGCGGGAATGATGCTCGGGCCGCCCGGGCCGCCGTGCGGTCCGAATGTCGCGAAGCTGGTGCCCGGGTTGGGTGCGGGCGCGGCCTGCGCGGTCGCGTCGCCGCCAAAGAACATGGCTCCGGCCACCGCGGCGGCACCGACGGCGCCGGTGGCTGCCTTGCGGATCGATCGCTGTGAAATCAACATGAGGGGCTCCTTACGCTCAAGACCTTTGTGCCGATGCTTTTGACAATACCCAATAAATGGATAGGCAAACAATATCTTTTGCCGTTTTAGTGGCGCAGATGCGCAAATTTGCGGTGGTATCGGTCTCGCATTTCTCACATTTATGCGTTGGCGTAATTCCTGAATTCAGTATTTACGTATTCGCGTATTCTTCCAGATAATCAGTCATCTACTGACCTACTGAGATGTGAATAGACATGCTTCAGTGGATCAGTATTTCCGTTGTCGCATCCGCTGAACCAAACCAGCCGCGTTAGTTAAGTTATTAAGCAATTACAGCAAATATTCACATGCCATTCATCTTGTCTATGGTTCTGGGCTCGCCGACACGCCGCGCCTGACGGCGTGCGCTGCGAGCTCTCGCGCGCGCGCCTAAGCTGAAGTACTGATTTACTGATTTGGCCCCGGAAGGCCGGCAAGGAGCGCCACCGCGGTGATAACCAACCCAGTCGGCGACGGGGCGCCCACCGAGCGCCTCAACAAGAACCCGCCGCAGCTGCCCGCCCGGCGTAGCTTCAGGCAGCCCGCCCAGGCGTCCGCCGACCGTCGGGCCAGCGACCAGCGCGGTCAACGAACCCGGCGGACCGTCGACCTCCCAGCGAGCACGCACCGCGCCCTGGACATCTGGCAGCGCGAGGCCGCCGACCGTCTGGGTGTGGCCCGGGTGACCGGCCAAGAGGTGCTCACCGCCCTCATCGACCAGCTGCTGGTCGACCCGAAGCTCGCGGCACAGATCATCCGGACCATCGAATCGCGACGCTGATCGCCAAGGACCCGCGAGCTAAATCTCCATCTCGCGCAGCTCGCGCTTGAGGATCTTGCCGGTGGGGTTGCGCGGCAGCTCCTCGAGGAAGATCACCTCGCGTGGCACCTTGTAGCGGGCCAGGTGGTCGCGCACGTAGTGCTTGATCGCATCCTCGTCGACGCTGGCACCGTCCTTCTTGACCACGAACGCGCGCAGCCGGTGGCCCCACTCCTTGTCGTCCACGCCGATCGCGGTGGCCTCCACCACGTCGGGATGCCC
Source organism: Mycobacterium conspicuum (assembly GCF_010730195.1). Lineage (NCBI taxonomy): Bacteria > Bacillati > Actinomycetota > Actinomycetes > Mycobacteriales > Mycobacteriaceae > Mycobacterium > Mycobacterium conspicuum. Next base: position 91,513 of record NZ_AP022613.1, on the reverse strand, counting down.
GCTGATCAGGTCCTCGACCTCGGCGGGGAACACGTTCTCGCCACCGGAGACGATCATCTCGTCGTCGCGGCCGCTCACGTAGAGCAGCCCGTGTTCGTCGAAGTAACCGACGTCGCCCGACGACATCAGGCCGTCCACGATCTGCTTGTGACCGCCGCCGGTGTAGCCCTCGAACGGGAAGGCGTTGCCGACGAAGATCCGCCCGACGTCGCCCTGCGGCAGCTCGTGGCCGTTGTCGTCGAGGATCTTGACCTTCACACCCTTGACCACCGGGCCGACGGTGGCGGGGTTGAGTTCCAGGTCCTTGGGCCCGGCGATGGTGGCGAAGGCGATCTCGGTCGAGCCGTACATGTTGTAGATGACCGGGCCGAAGTCCTTGAGGGCACGGTTGGCCAGCTCGGCGCCCAATTGGGAGCCCGACACGAAGATGATCTTCAGGCTGGACAGGTCGGGCTTGCGGTCCATCTTTTCGATCGCATCGAGCAGCCGCGACAGCATCACCGGCACCACGACCATGGCGGACGCCTTGTGCTTCTCGATGTCTTCGAGCACCAGCGGCGGCTTTAACTTGCGCCGCAGCACGAGCGTGGACCCGAGGAACAGCGCCAGGGTGCCGTGCAGGTAGCCCAGCGCGTGGAACATCGGCGCCGGCAGCGACGTCACCTCGTTGGCCTTGAACGGAACATGCGACAGGATGCCGCCCACCGGCGCCAGCGTCGGCGGGGTGCTGCGGTTCGCCCCCTTCGGAGTGCCGGTCGTGCCGCTGGTCAGGATGATGATCGACGCATGCTTGGTGGCCTTGGGCGCGGGTGATTTGCTGCTGCGCGCGATCAGATCGGCCAGGGTCTCGTCCTCGCTGCCCGAGGGCTCGTCCGAGTCGGGGTTGGTGCCCAGCGCGCGCAGCTTGCCCAGCTCGGGTTCCGCCTTGCTGACCGCCTTGGTGTATTCATCGTCGTAGATGATCACCTTGGCGCCCTCGCGCTCCGAGACCTCCTTGATCTGCGGGCCGGAGAACTCACTGTTCAGCAGGATGATGCGGGCGCCGGCGCGGGCGGCGCCGTAGTTGGCGATGAGAAACCAGCGGGTGTTGCGGGCCAGGATCGCCACCCCGTCCCCGCCGCGCACACCCCGTTCGATCAGGCCGTTGGCCACCGCGTGGGCGGCCTCGTCGAGCTCGCGGTAGCTGAATTCGCCCTCTTCGTCGATGCACGCCGCGCGGTCGGGATGACGCCTCGCGTTCAGCGACGGCAGCATCCCGAACTCGCCCCACTTATAGATGTCGGTGGCCATCGCGACGACGTTCTGCGGTGGCTCCAGCCGGAAGGCGCCGGCCTCGAAGATCTTGCGCACGTAGTGCAGTTCGGCTGAGCCGCGTTCGAGGTACTGCTGAAGCTTGTTGACAGCCTGGCCCGGCAGTCCGATGAAGTTAGCCATGGCTCCACCATATGTGACCCAGGTCGCACTCCGGGGAAGAAAGTTTTCCCGACCTACCATGAACTCCATGAGCGGCCCGGCGTCCTTGGAAGTGGCCGGACGTCGAGTCACCATCACCCACCCGGACAAGGTGGTCTTCCCCGCGCATGCGGGCTCCGGCCCGTACACCAAGCTCGATCTGGTGCGTTATTACCTGGCCGTCGCCGAGGGCGCGCTGCGTGGCGTCGCCGGTCGGCCGATGATCCTGAAACGTTTCGTCAAGGGCATCGAGCAGGAGGCGGTGTTCCAGAAGCGGGCGCCCGCCAAGCGGCCGGACTGGGTGGACGTCGCCGAGCTGCGCTACGCGTCGGGCACGTCGGCCGCCGAAGCGGTCATCCACGACGCCGCCGGGCTCGCGTGGGCGATCAACCTGGGTTGCGTCGACCTCAATCCGCACCCGGTGCTCGCCGGCGACCTCGACCATCCCGACGAGCTGCGGGTCGACCTGGACCCGATGCCCGGGGTCACCTGGCCACGGATCGTCGACGTCGCGCTGGTGGCCCGCGAAGTGCTCGAGGACTACGGCCTGATCGCCTGGCCCAAGACGTCGGGCTCGCGGGGCTTTCACATCTACGCCCGCATCGCGCCGCGCTGGAAGTTCACCCAGGTCCGGCTGGCCGCCCAGACCGTCGCGCGGGAGGTCGAGCGGCGGATCCCCGACGCGGCGACCAGCCGCTGGTGGAAGGAGGAACGCAAGGGCGTGTTCGTCGACTTCAACCAGAACGCCAAGGACCGCACCGTCGCCTCGGCGTATTCGGTGCGGGCTACCCCCGACGCGCGGGTGTCCACACCGCTGCACTGGGACGAGGTCGCCGACTGCGATCCGGCGGCGTTCACCTTGGCCACCGTGCCGGACCGATTCGCCGACCTGGGTGACCCGTGGGCGGGGATGAACGAGACGGTCGGCGAGCTCGACCGGCTGCTGATCCTCGCCGAAGAACTCGGTCCCGTCGAGAAGGCACCGAAGGGCTCCGGCAAAGGAGCCGACGGGCGACGCGTCTCGTCCAAGCCGCTCATCGAAATCGCCCGCACCAAGACCAAGGACGAGGCGCTGGCCGCCCTGGACACCTGGCGCGAGCGGCACCCCGCCGTCGCCGCGCAGCTGCAGCCGGCCGACGTGTTGGTCGACGGCATGCGCGGACCCAGTTCGATCTGGTATCGGATCCGGATCAACCTGCAGCACGTCGCCGAGGAGCAGCGCCCGCCGCAGGAGGAGTTGCTCGCCGATTACAGCCCGTGGGAGGGGTACCGGGGCGCTCAGCGTCCGGGGGAATCGCCCCGCGCAGGCGACTGAGAAAGCACCTGCGCGCCGGACCTTCGTCGACGCCGGTATGCCGCTGAGCTGAACGAGGCCGCGCACGCGATACTCTCACGCGGTGCGGGTAGGGCGACAAGGCTTTCCGGGGCGACCAGCGCTGAATCGGCGCGCGTTCTTGCAGTTCGCCGGGGCCGCGGGAGCGCTCGCCGCGGGATGTTCGTCGTCCAAACCCGCGCCCGGCGCCGCCCCGGCCGGCGGGGTCACCATCACCCACCTGTTCGGGCAGACCGTCATCAAGGAGCCGCCCAAGCGCGTGGTCAGCGCCGGCTACACCGAGCAGGACGACCTGCTGGCGGTGGGCGTGGTGCCCATCGCGGTGACCAACTGGTGGGGCGATCAGCCCTTCGCGGTGTGGCCGTGGGCCCAGCCCAAGCTCGGCGCGGCGCAGCCGGTGGTGTTGAACCTGGACAACGGGATCCCGGTGGACCAGATCGCCGGCCTCAAACCCGACCTGATCGTGGCGATCAATGCCGGCGTGGACGCCGACACCTACCAGAAGCTCTCGGCGATCGCGCCGACCGTCCCGCAGGGCGACGGCGACGCGTTCTTCGAGCCGTGGAAGGACCAGGCCGCCACGATCGGCCAGGCGGTGTTCCAGGCCGACCAGATGAAGTCACTGATCGACGGCGTCGGGCAGAAGTTCGCGGCCGTCGCGCAAAAGAATCCGGGCTGGCTGGGCAAGAAGGCGCTGCTGATGCAGGGCACCCTCTGGCAGGGCACCGTGGTTGCTACGGTCGCGGGCTGGCGGACCGACTTTCTCAACCAGATGGGGCTGGTCATCGCCGACAGCATCAAGCCGTTCGGTGGCAGCGATCACCGCGCGGTCATCCCGCGCGACCAGATCAGGGCGGTGCTCGATTCCGCCGACGTGGTGATCTGGACGACCGAGAGCCCGGACGACCAGAAGGCCCTGCTCGCCGACCCCGACGTGGCGGCTTCGCAAGCAACGACCCAGAATCGCCACCTCTTCACCACCAAGGAACAGGCGGGCGCGATCGCGTTCTCGTCGGTGCTCAGCTACCCGATGCTCGCCGAGCAATTGCCGCCGCTGATCAGCAAAATCCTGGGCTAAACCTCCGCCGGTGTGAGCGTTTGCTAAGGCACCTCTGGCAGTGCTCGAAAATCCGTGCCCGCCCCCTCGCCGTCGCCACGATCCCGGAGTTACTGTCGAGTAATGAGCGTGACCGACCTCTCCCGCGACCTGTCCACCGACCTCGTCGGCAACATGGTCCTGGACTACGGCGACCAGGCGCTGATGGTCCAATGCGGCAGTACCGCAGAGGTATTGGCGTGGACGGCCGCCCTGCGCGCCGCGGAATGGCCCAGTGTGATCGACATCGTCCCGGCCGCCCGCACCGTGCTCGTGAAGCTCGACGGCGCCAATTGCCAGACCCTCATCCGGCAGCTGCTGCGCAACCTCCGCGTCGACTCGGACCGGTTCGAGGTCGCCCCCGCCGACCGCAGGGCCGACGTGGTGATCGACGTCGTCTACGACGGCCCGGACCTCGCCGAGGTCGCCGAGCGCACCGGGCTGAGCACAGCACAGGTCATCGATGCCCACACCACGACGCTGTGGCGGGTCGGATTCAGTGGATTCGCACCGGGTTTCGCATACCTGGTGGACGGCGACCCGCGGCTGCGGGTGCCGCGCCGGTCCGACCCGCGGACCGCCGTGCCGGCCGGATCGGTCGCCCTCGCCGGCGAATTCAGCGCGATCTACCCCCGCCGATCGCCGGGGGGCTGGCAGCTCATCGGCCACACCGACGCCGTGCTGTGGGACATCGAGCGGCCCGATCCCGCCCTGCTGACGCAAGGCATGTGGGTCCAGTTCCGGGCAGTGTGACGGACCGAAAGAGCACACCGTGATCACGCTGGAAATCCTTGACACGGGACCGCTGGCCGTCGTGCAGGACCTAGGCCGCACCGGCCTGGCCCACCTCGGCGTCGGGCGGTCCGGGGCCGCCGACCGCCGCTCGCACACCTTGGCCAACCGGCTGGTCGCCAATCCCGACGACCGCGCCACCGTCGAGGTGACCTTTGGCGGTTTCTCGGCCCGCGTCCGCGGCGGCGATGTCGACATCGCGGTGACGGGCGCCGACACCAATCCCGCGGTGAACGGAAACGTGTTTGGCACCAACAGTATTCGTCACGTCCGCGACGGCCAGGTGATCTCGCTGGGCGCGCCGCGCGCCGGGCTGCGCAGCTATCTGGCCGTGCGGGGCGGCTTCTGCGTGCAGCCGGTGCTGGGCTCCCGCAGCTACGACATGATGTCGGCGATCGGCCCGGCCCCGCTACAGGCCGGAGACCGGCTTCCGGTCGGCGAGCACACCAACGCCTATCCCGAACTCGACCAGGCCCCCGTCGCGGCGATCTCCGCACAACTGGTCGAACTTCAGGTGCTGCCCGGACCGCGCGACGACTGGTTCGTCGACCCCGACGCGTTGGTGCACACGATTTGGATGGCCTCCGACCGCAGCGACCGGGTCGGAATGCGGCTGGAGGGCCGCCCGCTGCGGCACCGCCATCCCGACCGGCAGCTGCCCAGCGAGGGCACCACCCGCGGCGCGATTCAGGTGCCGCCCAACGGTTTACCGGTCATCCTGGGGCCCGATCACCCGGTCACCGGCGGCTACCCGGTCGTGGGCGTGGTCGTCGACGCCGACATCGACAAGATCGCCCAGGTGCGACCCGGCCAGTATGTGCGGCTGCACTGGGCGCGGCCCCGCGCTCCGTTCAGCGCCGACAGAGCAGACCTGGTCCACGGGGTGTAAACAGAGGGGGTGCACACCCAGGTACACACCGCCCGCCTGGTCCATACCGCCGATCTCGACAGCGATACCCGGACGCGCATGCGCCGGATGGTCACCGAGGCGTTCGCCGGTGGATTCACCGACACCGACTGGGAGCACGCGCTGGGCGGAATGCATGCGCTCATTTGGCGTCGCGGTGCGATCATCGCCCATGCGTCGGTGGTCCAGCGGCGGCTGATTTACCGGGGCACTGCGCTGCGCTGCGGTTACGTGGAGGGTGTCGCGGTGCGGGAGGACTGCCGCGGCCAAGGGCTGGCGTATGCCCTCCTCGATGCCGTCGAGCAGGTGATGCGCGGTGCCTACCAGCTGGGCGCGCTGAGTTCCACGGTCCACGCCAGCGGCCTGTACGCATCGCGGGGCTGGTTGCCCTGGCGCGGCCCGACGTCGGTGCTGGCGCCGACCGGTCCGACCCCCACCCCCGACGACGACGGAACGGTGTTCGTGTTCCCGGTGGGGATCACCTTGGATACGACGGCGGATCTGATGTGCGATTGGCGCGACGGCGATGTTTGGTAGCGTGTGAGCTCCAATTACGTTGAATCGTAAGGCTATTCGGCAGACCTTGGGTCGCCTCACACCGGCGCCGGGCCGGCAGTGATCGGAAATTCATCCCGGGGTCACGGCCCGCAGCGCCGGGGCAATAAAGAATTCATAGCGTGGCGGCCATGACGCACCTGCTCCCGGACTGGGACCCCGAAGACACCGTCGCCTGGGAAGCCGGCAACAAGAAGATCGCCCGCCGCAACCTGATCTGGTCGGTGGTAGCCGAGCACATCGGGTTCTCGATCTGGTCCATCTGGTCGGTGATGGTGCTGTTCATGCCGACCTCGGTGTACGGCTTCTCCGCGGGAGACAAGTTTCTGCTCGGCGCCACCGCGACGCTGGTGGGGGCGTGCCTGCGGTTCCCCTACACGTTCGCCACCGCGCGCTTCGGCGGGCGGAACTGGACCATATTCTCCGCGGTGGTGCTCCTGATCCCCACTGTCGGCACCATGGCGTTGCTGGCCCACCCCGGGCTCCCGTTGTGGCCGTATCTGCTGTGCGCGGCACTGACCGGCCTCGGCGGAGGCAACTTCGCCTCGTCGATGACCAACATCAATGCGTTTTATCCGCAGCGGCTCAAGGGCTGGGCGTTGGCGCTCAACGCCGGCGGCGGCAACCTCGGGGTGCCGATAGTTCAGCTCGTCGGGCTGCTGGTCATCGCGAGCTTCGGCAACCGACAGCCGTACGCGGTGTGTGCGATATACCTGGTGCTGCTGGCGGTGGCGGCGATCGGGGCCGCGCTCTACATGGACAACCTGGAGGACTACCAAATACAGCTGGGCACCATGCGCGCGGTGCTCTCCGAACGGCACACCTGGGTGATCGCGCTGCTCTACATCGGTACCTTCGGTTCATTCATCGGATTCTCGTTCGCTCTTGGACAGGTGCTACAGATGAATTTCCTTGCCAGCGGCCAAAAGACGGCGCAGGCCTCGCTGCACGCCGCTCAGATCGCCTTTTTGGGACCGCTATTGGGCTCGCTGTCGCGGATATACGGCGGTCGGATCGCCGACCGCATCGGTGGTGGCCGCGTCACCCTTGGCGCATTCTGCGCCATGATCCTCGCGGCCGGAATATTGGTCAGCGCAAGCACTTTCGGCTCTCACCACGGCGCCGGACCCGCCCCGGCGGGGGCGATGATCGGGTACGTGGCCGGCTTCATCGCTTTGTTCATCCTGTCCGGCATCGGCAATGGCTCGGTGTACAAGATGATCCCGACGATCTTCGAGGCCCGCAGCCATGCCTTGGAACTCGACGAAGCGGCGCGCCGGCAGTGGTCACGCTCGATGGCCGGCGCCCTGATTGGCCTCACCGGAGCGATCGGTGCGCTCGGCGGCGTCGGCGTCAATCTGGCCCTGCGGCAGTCCTATTTGAGCAACGGCACCGCGACGGCCGCGTTCTGGGCCTTCGCCGTGTTCTACGTCGCGGCCTCGATACTGACCTGGGCGATGTACGTGCGCCGGCCGCTGCGGGCCACCGCCCCCGCGGCGTCCGAGCCCGCCCCGCAAGCGGGCTTGGCGTATGTGTGAATGAGAGCGTGAAGCGTGAAATGTATTCCAGCTCACAAAATCACACTTGTCAGGGATCTACCAGAGAATTGGGATTCAACTCGCAGCGGATAACGGCCACATTGAGTTGACGGCCGTTCGAGATTGATGTGAGCATCGAAACAGACGGCAGCGCAGGCGTCTTCCATATTTTGGGTATCGACGGGACCGTTGACGAGAGGTCAATACCGCGTGGGCCGCAACCATCACATCACGGACTGGAATCCCGAAGACACCGCCGCGTGGGAAGGCGGCAACAACACCATCGCGCGCCGCAATCTGCTCTGCACAGTGGCGGGTGATCACGTGGCCTTCTCGATCTGGAGCCTGTGGTCGGTCATGGCGCTGTTCATGCCCGCGTCGGTGTACGGCTTCTCCGCCGGCGACAAGCTGCTGCTGGGCGCCGTCGCCACCCTGGTCGGTGGCTGTGTCCGCATCCCCTACACCCTGGGCATCGCCGCGTTCGGCGGCCGGAACTGGACGACGTTCTCCGCGTTCGTGCTGCTGATTCCGACCGTCGGGACCATGGTGCTGCTGGCCAACCCCGGCCTGCCGTTGTGGCCGTATGTGGTGTGCGCCGCGCTCACCGGGCTGGGCGGTGGCAACTACGCCGCATCGCTGGCCAACGTCAACGCCTTCTACCCGCAACGCCTCAAGGGTGCGGCGCTGGCCATCAACGCCGGCGTCGGCAACCTCGGGGTCGCGGTGGTCCAGTTGGTCGGACTGCTGGTGCTGGCAACCCACCCGTTCGGGGGCCATCAGCCCGCGTACTGGGTCTGCGCGATCTACCTGGTGCTGCTGGCGGTGGTCGGCATCGTGGCGGCGATGTTCATGGACAACCTCGACTCCAACGTTGCCGGCATCGAGGTCGACCACCTGCGGGCGGTGCTGTTCGAGCGCGACACCTATGCCATCTCGCTGCTCTACATCTGCACATTCGGCTCCTGGATCGGGTTCGCCTTCGCGTTCGGACAGGTGTTGCAGGTCAACTTTCTGACCAACGGCGAAACGGCCGGGCACGCGGCTCTGCACGCCGCGCAGATCGCCTTCCTTGGACCGCTGTTAGGGTCGCTGGCCCGGATCTGCGGCGGGAGGCTGGCCGATCGCCTCGGCGGCGGCCGCGTCACCCTGGGCGTCCTCGGCGGCATGATCCTGGCCGCCGGGCTGCTCGTCGGGATCAACACCCTCACCGTCCAAGTGGTCGGCTTTATCGCCCTGTTCATCCTGTCCGGAATGGGCAATGGCTCGGTGTTCAAACTGATTCCGTCGGTGTTCGACGCGCGCAGTCACTCGCTGGACGTCACCGAGGCTGAGCGCCGCCGGTGGTCGCGCGCGATGTCGGGAGCGCTGATCGGCTTCTGCTCGGCGGTCGGCGCGCTCGGCGGTGTCGGCATCAATTTGGCGCTGCGCGAGTCCTACCTCAGCAGCGGCACGGAAACCTCCGCGTATTGGATGTTCTTGGGTTCCTACCTCGTCGCGGCGATCCTGACGTGGACGATGTATGTCCGCAAGCGGATTTCGTCGCCGGCCGGACCGCCGGCGACGAAATCCGAATCCGAGCTCACACCGGTGTGAGCAGCGCCTCAGTGGTGGGCAATGCGTCAGCAATTGCAGGGTAACGCGGCGGAAATCTGCCAGGCATAGACAGGTGTATATGACCCAGCCAGAATCTGCACCACTGACCGGGTACCGGATCGCAGTGACCTCGGCGCGCCGCGCCGAGGAGCTCTGCGCCCTGCTGAGCCGCCAAGGCGCCGAGGTCTGCAACGCCCCGGCGATCAACATGATCGCGCTGCCCGACGACGACGAGCTGCACGACAACACCGCGGCGTTAATCGCCGAGCCGCCCGATGTTTTGGTAGCGCACACCGGTATCGGCTTTCGCGGCTGGTTGGCCGCGGCCGAGGGGTGGGGGCTGGCCAATCAGTTGATCGACGCGTTGTCGTCGGCCCGCATCCTGGCCCGCGGACCCAAGGCCACCGGTGCGCTGCGCGCCGCCGGCCTGCGCGAGGAATGGTCACCGCAATCCGAATCCTCACACGACGTGCTGAAGTATCTCCTCGATTCGGGTGTCTCGGGCAAGCGTGTGGCCATCCAGCTGCACGGCGCGGCCGACGCCTGGGACCCATTCCCGGAATTCGTCGCCGGATTGCGTTCCGCTGGCGCCGAAGTCGTGCCGATCCGGGTGTACCGGTGGAAGTCGACGGCGTTGGGCGGCGAGTTCGACCAGCTGGTCACCGGGATCGCCCGACGACAGTTCGACGCGGTCAGCTTCACCTCGGCACCCGCGGCCGCCGCGGTGTTGGAACGCAGCCGCGACTTGGGTATCGAGGACCAGCTGCTGGAAGCGCTGCGCACCGATGTGCACGCGATGTGCGTGGGTCCGGTGACGTCCCAGCCGTTGAAGCGGAAGGGTGTCCCGACGTCGTCGCCCGAGCGAATGCGGTTGGGCGCCTTGGCCCGTCATATCACCGAGCAACTGCCGCTGCTGGGATCGTGCACCGTGCTGGCCGCCGGCCACGTGGTCGACATCCGCGGGACCTGCGTACTGGTCGACGGCTCGATGAAGTTGGTGTCGCCGTCGGGCATGGCGATACTGCGTGCGCTGGCGCAACGTCCCGGCGACGTGGTGTCGCGCCACGACCTGCTGCGCGTGCTGCCGGGCAACAGCAACGACCCGCACGCCGTCGACACGGCCGTGCTGCGACTGCGAACTGCGTTGGACGACAAGAACATTGTGGCGACCGTGGTCAAGCGCGGCTACCGCCTCGCGGTTGGCATCCCGGCGGGTGTCGGATGACTCTGCTGCTGGTTGCGCACGGCACCCGCAGACCGGGCGGTGTCGAGATGATCGGCGACCTCGCGGCCCGGGTGAGCACGCTGGTCGGGCACCGGGTGCAGGTGGCCTTCGTCGACGTACTGGGACCGACGCCCAGCGAGGTGCTGTCCAGCTCTGACGAGCCGGCGATCGTGGTGCCCGCGTTTTTGTCCCGCGGCTACCACGTGCGCGCCGACCTGCCCGCCCACGTCGCCGCCAGCGGTCACCCCGACGTCGTCGTCACCCCGGCCCTGGGGCCCAGCGTGGACGTCGTGCGAATTGTGGCCGAGCAGCTGGTGAATTGCGGCCTGCGTCGCGGTGATTCGGTCATCCTGGCGGCCGCGGGCACGTCGGACCCGCGAGCGCACGCCGACTTGCGCACCAGCGCGGCGCTGCTGTCCACGCTGCTCGGGTCCCCCGTGGCCCTCGGATTCGTGGCCACCGGCCAGCCGCGGCTGCACGAATCCGTGCGCCGGGCCCGGGCCAGACGCGGCAGGCGCCGCGTCGCGGTCGCCTCCTACCTGCTCGCCGACGGCCTGTTTCAGGAACGCCTACGCACCTGCGGCGCCGACGTCGTCAGCGCGGCCCTGGGCACCCACCCCGGCCTGGCGCGGCTCATTGCGGCCCGATTCCAAACCGCGCTCGCGGGGCGCGCCGTCGCGGCGAGCGCTTGATCTTTGACCAGCTAGGGGTAATCCTGGCACCATGGCCCGTCGCGAAGAGCCATCTCGGGGGATTCTCGACCCGGTAGCGAAGATGCTGCGGTTGCCGTTTGGCACACCGGAGTTCATCGACCGCATCTTCACCGGAAGCGTCAACACCATTGGCCGCCGCACGCTGCACTTGCTGATCACCACCTGGGACGCGGCCGGCGGCGGCCCGTTTGCCGCCAGCGCGATCGCGTCGACCGGCGTGGCGAAGACCGCCGAGATCGTGCAGTCCATGTTCGTCGGGCCGATCTTCAACCCGCTGCTGAAGATGCTGGGCGCGGACAAGATCGCCGTGCGGGCGTCGTTGTGCGCGTCTCAGCTCGTGGGATTGGGCATCCTGCGCTACGGAATACGCTCTGAGCCAATCCATTCGATGACGGTGGACCAGCTCGTCGACGCCATTGGCCCGACGATGCAGCGCTACCTCGTCGGCGATATCGGCCAGTAAGGCTAGCCCACCAGCCGCGCGATCTGGATCTCGCCGTCGGGCGTGAGGCGGACCTGGTAGACCGGCACCGACACGCGCGGGTCGTCAAGGCAGCAGCCGTCTTCCAACGCGAAGGCCTGCTTCAGGATCGGCGACTGCACGGTCGCGCGACCCCCGCGGTCGCCGACGATGCCGCGAGACAGCACCGCGGCGCCGGAGAACGGGTCGACGTTGCCCAGCGCGTGCAGCGACCCGTCGTCAAGTCGGAACAACGCCGCCTGGCTGCCATCGTCGAGCAGCACCCCCACCCCGCGACCGGGAATCAGATGGTCGTAGGCGCAGGCGGTGGTCCACACCTGAATGTCGTTGACTAGTGTCACAATTCCTCCCTAATCCGCGGCATGCCAATTGGCACAGGCACTTTGCGTCCGGCGCGCTCGGTAAACGACACCGTCGAGTCGACGGCGTCCGGGGCGTTGACGAAGGAGACGAACCGCGACAGCTTGTCCGGATCCTCCAGCACGCCCTTCCATTCGCAGGCGTAGTTCTGCACGTGCCGCTCCATGGCGGCCTCGAATTCGGCGGCCAGGCCCAGCGAGTCGTCGCACACGACCTCACGCACGTGATCGAGCCCGCCGTCCAGCGAGTCGACCCACGGCGCCGTGCGCTGCAGCCGGTCGGCCGTGCGGATGTAGTACATCAAGAACCGGTCGATGTAGGCGACCAGTGTCTTGGTGTCGAGGTCGGCGGCGAGCAGTTGAGCATGTTTGGGAGTCATGCCGCCGTTGCCGCCGACGTAGAGGTTCCAGCCCTTCTCGGTGGCGATGACGCCGACGTCCTTGCTGCGCGCCTCGGCGCATTCCCGCGCGCACCCCGACACACCCAGCTTGATCTTGTGCGGCGCGCGCAGGCCGCGGTAGCGCAGTTCCAGGTCGATGGCCAGCTGCACCGAATCCTGCTGGCCATAGCGGCACCAGTCGCTGCCCACACAGCTCTTCACCGTGCGCAACGCCTTGCCGTAGGCGTGGCCGGATTCCATGCCGCCGTCGACCAGTCGCTTCCAGATCTGCGGCAGCTGATCCACCCGGGCACCGAACATGTCGATCCGCTGCCCGCCGGTGATTTTGGTGTACAGCCCGAAGTCCTGCGCGATCTGCCCGATCAGAATCAGATGCTCGGGCTTGATGTCGCCACCGGGAACCCGGGGCACCACCGAATAGCTGCCGTTTTTCTGAATGTTGGCCAGGAAGTGGTCGTTGGAGTCCTGCAGCGCCGCCTGCTCGCCGTCCAGGATGTGCTCGGAGCCGGTGGAGGCCAGGATCGATGCGACCACGGGTTTGCAGATGTCGCAACCCTTTCCGCGGCCGAAACGCTCCAGCAGCCCGGAGAACGTGCGGATCTCGGTGGCGGAGATGATTTCGAACAGCTCCGCGCGCGACTGGCTGAAGTGCTCGCACAGCGCCTTGGACTGTTCCACCCCCTCGGCTTCCAGTAGTTGCTTGAGCAGCGGCACGCACGAACCACATGACGTGCCGGCCGCCGTGCACGCCTTGAGCGCGGGAACGTCGCCGCAACCTTCGGCGATCGCGCACTTGAGGTCGCCCTTGGTGACGTTGTTGCACGAGCAGATCTGCGCCGCGTCCGGCAGCGCACCGACGCCCAAAGCCGAAGTGCCGCCGCCGGATTGGGCCGGCGCGATCAACGCCAGTGGGTCTCCCGGCAGCTCGCTGCCGACCATCGGCCGCAGCACACCGTAGGACGACGCGTCGCCCACCAGCACCCCACCCAGCAGGGTCTTGGCGTCGTCGGAGAGCACCAGCTTGGCGTACGTCCGGTTCACCGCGTCGTTGATGACGACCTCGAGGCAATTCTCGGCCATGCCCATCGCGTCGCCGAAGCTGGCCACGTCGACACCGAGCAGCTTGAGCTTCGTCGACAGGTCCGCCTCGGGGAACTCGGCGGTCCCGTCCAGCAGCCGGTCGGCCACCACCTCGGCGGAGGTGTAACCGGGCCCGACCAGGCCGTAACACCGCCCCTCGATGGCCGCCACCTCGCCGACGGCGTAGATGTCGGGATCGCTTGTCCGGCAGGACAAATCGGTCAGCACGCCGCCGCGCTCGCCGAGGGTCAACCCCGCGGCCCTGGCCAGTTCGTCGCGTGGCCGGATGCCGGCGGCGAAGATCACCACGCCGGCGTCGATGACTTCCCCGTTGCTCAGCCGCAACCGCACGTCCGAATCACCGGAATCATCCAGGGGCTCGATCGAATCGGTACCCGTGCCGACATGCACCGCGATTCCCAGATCGGTGATCATCCGCGAGAGCAGCGCGCCCCCGCCCTCGTCGATCTGCTGGGCCATCAGGCGCGGCATCATCTCGATGACGTGAGTCGGTAATCCGAACCGGCTCAGCGCGTTAGCCGCTTCCAGCCCCAGCAGGCCACCGCCGATCACCACGCCGGCGCTGCCGGCCTGCGCCGCGCGCAGGGCGGCAGCGCGGATGTCGTCCAGGTCGTCGAGCGTGCGGTACACGTGGCACGCGGGCAGGTCGTGGCCGGGCACCGGCGGGACGAACGCGTAGGAGCCGGTGGCCAAGACCAGCGCGTCGTAGCCGTGTCGCTGGCCGTCCGCGGTGAGCACTGACTTTGTGGCGCGGTCGATTTCGGCGACACGAGTGTTCAGCAGCAGGCGCACCCGTTCGTCGCCGGCGTAGTCATTGCCGGGCAGCGCCAGCAGCGCGCGGTCCCAGCTTTCGGTGTACGACGTCAGCCCGACGCGGTCGTAGGCGGCGTCGGCTTCCTCGGCCAGCACGGTGATCCGCAGCGATCCGGCGGTGTCGCGGGCGCGCAGCGCCTCGACCAGCCGGTGGCCCACCATCCCGTGTCCGACCACGATGATGTGACGGGCCGCACGGTGCGCACGCGGAAGTTCGGCTGAAGCCATGCGATGAGGTTATGGGCGGCAAATTACGCGACAAATCACCAAGTGTGACGCACCTATCACGTCTTGCTCACACCTGAAGATCCGCTGTGTGAGACGCGTTCGCTGTGGGCGAACGTGCTGGTGGAACTTAAGCGTGAGTGACTCAAGTTAGTAGTGATAGCCGGCCGGCAAGGCGCCGGCCACAGCAAACTCACAACAGAGTTTCAAGGAAGCAATAGGAGAAGCCATGAGCAAGGTTGCATTGTGGTCGCGCCCGGCTTGGGACACCGACCGCTGGTTGCGCGACTTTTTCGGTCCCGCCGCCGCAGCGGACTGGAACACGCCGGCGACCAGCGGTTTCCGTCCGGCCGCGGAGATCGTCAGGGACGGTGACGACGCGGTGGTCCGCGTGGAACTGCCCGGCGTCGATGTCGAGAAGGACGTCAACGTCGAGGTCGACTTCCAAAACGGCGTAAGCCGCCTGGTGATCCATGGCGAACACCGTGACGAGCATCACGAGGAAAGCCAGGGCCGCACCCTCCGGGAGATCCGCTACGGATCGTTCCGTCGGTCGTTCCAGCTGCCCGCCCACGTCACCGGCGACGCCATCACGGCCTCGTACGACGCCGGCGTGCTGACCGTACGGGTGGCCGGCGTGTACGCCGGAACCCAGGCGCAGAAGATCGCCATCACCAAGTAGGTCCGCGAGCAGACGCAAAGCCCCCGGCGCGCACCGCGTGTCGGGGGCTTTTGCGTCTGCTCGCCGTCAAAGAACGAACGCCGGGGCGGCGTCAACCCCGATGAGCCGCAACAGGTTTACCACTTTGCGGTCCAGGCCCTCGCCCACCGCGGTGACCTCCGGGATGCCGAGGCTGCCGAATGCGGCGCTGGGCTGGTCCATCGAGAAGACCGCAGTTCCGTCGGCGTCGGCGTGGATCAACAGTCGCAAGGGCGCATACAGCAACGCCTTGGGGTCATGGCGGAACATGGTCTCGGCGATGGTGTGGTTGCCGAGCAGGTATTCCACCGCCTTGGTGGTGTGGCCGGCGAACCCCAGCAGCGGCGCCGCGTCGATCTTGGCGTAGACCATCAGACCGTTGGGCGCGTTGATCGCCACGGCCGCCAGCACGTCGTCCCAACTGCCACCGCGCTCGACGATCGCCTGCACGGTGGCCGGGTCGAACGGCGGTGCCGCCTTTTCGAAAGCCGTGATGAAGCCGTCGAATTCGAGACCGGTGCGGATGTCGATCCGATTCATGGTGTGGGCCACCACGCGGTGGTCGGCGATGGTTGTCATGGCATTCCTTTTTAAGCCGAAGATGCGTGCCCCGGCGTGGTTCGGTGAACGAACTTACGACATTCGACTATACGGTTCATTCACCGAACCAACAAGGGGTAACATCCAACCGTGGCCCTGCCCCGCGAGTACCCCGCCGAAAACTGCCCCATCGCGCGGTCGTTGGAGATCGTCGGCGAACGCTGGACTTTGCTGATCGTGCGCGACGCCTTCTACGGAGTGCGGCGATTCAGCGACTTTCACGGTCATCTGGGCATCCCCAAGGCGGTGCTGGCCGAACGCCTTGCGTTCCTTGTGGAACAGGAAGTGCTGGCAAAGGACGACGGCGAGTATCGACTGACCGGCAAGGGCAGGCAGCTGTGGCCGCTGGTCTGGTCGATGATCAGCTGGGGCAACGAGAACTACGTGGACAAGCCCGGCAGGCGCAGCTATCGGCACGCGGAGTGCGGCGGCGCGGTCCGAGAAGATCGCAGCTGTCAGCGGTGCGGGCAGGTTCCCGACGTCTCCGATCTCGTCACCCACCCGCCGCGGCGTCCGCGCGATCCCGGCCGGGACGATCCCGTCAGCCGCGCGCTACGCCGGCCGCATCGGATGCTGGAGCCGCTCCGAAGTGGCTAGTATCGAAAACGTACTGTGATCCATGCCACCGTCGGAGGAGTTTCACGTTGTCAGCCCCCGCCACCGAACTGACCGAACTGCATGACCTCGTCGGCAGCCTGCGGCGGTGTGTGGCCGCGCTGAAGGCGCGCTACGGCGAGAGCGCGGCAATGCGGCGCATCGTCATCGACGCCGATCGGATCCTGTCCGACGTCGAATTGCTCGATACCGACGTTTCCGAATTGGATTTGGATCGCGCCACCGTGCAGCAGCATGGCGAGAAAATCGCCATTCCCGACGTCGACTACGACCGCGATTTCTGGCGTGATGTCGACGACGAGGGTGTCGGAGGTCACAACCGGCACTAAAGGCCTCGGATAAAGCGTGCCCCCTGTCAAAGAGGGGGTGCTCTCTGTGTACCCTTCGACCTGACAGCCCGTTCGAAGAGGAACACTAGATGAGCGCACCCACTGCGAGTCGTGCTGACTCCGGCGTCTTTTCACCTACCCGCGCACGGATACCGCAAAGGACCCTACGCACCGACCGGTGGTGGTTGTCGCCGTTGCGGGTCGACCTCGGTTTCGCCGCTTTCCTTATCTATGCGACGGCGCGCGGGCTGCAGAAGGCCTACTTCTACGTCCCGCAATACCACTACCTCACGCCGTTCTACTCGCCGTGCATGAGCAAGTCCTGCGGTGCGGCCAGCGAATTCTGGCCGCAGATCCTGCCCGACTGGTGGTTCGTGCCGTATGCGGCGTTGACGCTGCCGTTCCTGCTGCTGTTCCGGCTCACCTGCTACTACTACCGCGGCGCCTACTACCGCACGGTGTGGCAGTCACCCACCGCCTGCGGCGTGGCCGAACCCCGCGCGCACTACACCGGCGAGACCAGGCTCCCGCTGATCATCCAGAACACGCACCGGTACTTCTTCTATATCGCCGTCATCATCTCGGTGATCAACAGCTACGACGCGATCATCGCGTTCCACTCCGAAACCGGGCCGGGTGGATTCGGCTTCGGACTGGGCAACCTGATCCTGCTCGGCAACGTCATCATGTTATGGATCTACACGCTGTCCTGCCACTCGTGCCGCCACGTGACCGGCGGCCGGCTCAAGCACTTCTCCAAACACCCTGTGCGGTACTGGATCTGGACCCAGGTCAGCCGACTGAACACGCGGCACAAGCTGTATGCGTGGGTCACGCTGGGCACGCTGATGATCACCGACGCCTACGTCGCGCTCGTTGCCAGCGGCACCATCCCTGACCTGAGATTCGTTGGCCACTAGGCTAATTCGGGGCCAATCGGGCGAAATCAGACTTACTAGATTAGCTGAGCGAGGTAGTAATGACTGAGGTCGAACGGCACTCCTACGACGTGGTCGTGATCGGTGCCGGCGGCGCGGGATTGCGTGCGGTCATCGAGGCACGCGAACGTGGCCTCAAGGTCGCGGTGGTCTCCAAATCGCTGTTCGGCAAAGCCCACACGGTGATGGCCGAGGGCGGCTGTGCCGCATCGATGGGCAACACCAACCCGAAAGACAACTGGCAAACCCACTTCGGCGACACCATGCGCGGAGGCAAGTTCCTCAACAACTGGCGGATGGCCGAGCTGCACGCCAAGGAGGCCCCGGACCGGGTCTGGGAGCTGGAGACCTACGGCGCGCTCTTCGACCGCCTCAAGGACGGCAAGATCAGCCAGCGCAACTTCGGCGGACACACCTACCCGCGGCTGGCGCACGTCGGCGACCGCACCGGCCTGGAGCTGATCCGCACCATGCAGCAAAAGATCGTCTCGCTGCAGCAGGAGGACTTCGCCGAGCTGGGCGACTACGAGGCGCGGATCAAGGTGTTCGCCGAATGCACGATCACCGAGCTGCTCAAGGAGCAGGGCGCGATCGCCGGGGCCTTCGGCTACTGGCGCCAGAGCGGCCGGTTCATCGTGTTCGAGGCCCCCGCGGTGGTGCTGGCCACCGGCGGAATCGGCAAGTCGTTCAAGGTGACCTCGAATTCCTGGGAGTACACCGGCGACGGGCACGCGTTGGCGCTGCGGGCCGGCGCGACGCTGATCAACATGGAATTCGTCCAGTTCCACCCGACGGGCATGGTGTGGCCGCCGAGCGTGAAGGGGATCCTGGTCACCGAGGGCGTCCGCGGCGACGGCGGCGTGCTGAAGAACTCCGACAACAAGCGCTTCATGTTCGACTACATCCCGCCGGTGTTCAAAGGGCAATACGCCGAGACCGAGCAGGAGGCCGACCAGTGGCTCAAGGACAACGACTCGGCCCGCCGCACCCCGGACCTGCTGCCCCGCGATGAGGTGGCACGCGCGATCAACTCCGAGGTCAAGGCGGGCCGCGGCAGCCCGCACGGCGGGGTCTTCCTCGACATCGCGTCGCGATTGACCCCCGAGGAGATCAAGCGGCGGCTGCCGTCGATGCACCACCAGTTCATGGAGCTGGCCGGGGTCGACATCACCAAGGAACCGATGGAAGTCGGCCCCACCTGCCACTACGTCATGGGCGGTGTCGAGGTCGACGCCGACACCGGCGCGGCCACCGTGCCCGGGTTGTTCGCGGCCGGCGAATGCTCCGGCGGCATGCACGGCTCCAACCGGCTGGGCGGCAACTCGCTGTCGGACCTGTTGGTGTTCGGCCGGCGGGCCGGCCTGGGCGCCGCGGACTACGTGCGCGCGTTGGGCAGCCGGCCGGCCGTCTCCGACGACGCCGTCGACGCGGCGGCCAAGATGGCGCTCAAGCCGTTCGAAGGCCCGACCGACGGTTCGGCACCGGAGAATCCGTACACCCTGCACAGCGACCTGCAGCAGTCGATGAACGACCTGGTCGGCATCATCCGCAAAGAGGACGAGATCGTCGAGGCGTTGACCAAGTTGGACGCGCTCTGGAAGCGCTACCAGAACGTGCAGGTCGACGGAAACCGCGAATATAACCCGGGCTGGAACCTGGCCATCGACCTGCGCAACATGCTGCTGGTCAGCGAGTGCGTGGCCAAGGCCGCGCTGGAGCGCACCGAGAGCCGCGGCGGCCACACCCGCGACGACCATCCGAGCATGGACGCCAATTGGCGCAACACGTTGCTGGTATGCCGTGTCGGGTACGGCGACACCAGCGATTCGCGAATCATCGTCACGCGCCAGCCGCAGATACCGATGCGCGCCGACTTGCTGGAGCTGTTCGAAATCTCCGAGCTGGAAAAGTACTACACCGAAGAAGAGCTGGCCGCGCATCCAGGACGGACCCCAGGGACGGAGAGCTAATGGGCTACAACGCACGCCTGCGAGTGTGGCGCGGCGACGACAGCGCCGGTGCGCTTGAGGACTTCACCGTCGAGGTCAACGAGGGCGAGGTGGTGCTCGACGTCATCCATCGGCTGCAGGCGACCCAGACACCCGACCTGGCGGTGCGGTGGAACTGCAAGGCGGGCAAGTGCGGATCCTGCTCGGCGGAGATCAACGGCATGCCCAAGCTGATGTGCATGACCCGGATGTCGACGTTCGCCGAGGACGAGGTGGTGACGGTGACTCCGCTGCGGACCTTCCCGGTGATCCGCGACCTGGTCACCGATGTCTCGTTCAACTACGAAAAGGCCCGGGAAATCCCGTCTTTCGCGCCGCCCAAGGACCTGCAGCCCGGGGAATACCGGATGGCGCAGGCCGACGTGGCGCGCTCGCAGGAGTTCCGCAAGTGCATCGAGTGTTTCCTGTGCCAGAACGTCTGTCACGTGGTCCGCGACCACGAGGAGAACAAGAAGGCGTTCGCCGGACCGCGGTTCTTGATGCGGGTCGCCGAACTGGAAATGCACCCGCTGGACACGCTCGACCGCCGCGACCAGGCCCAGGAACAGCACGGGCTGGGCTACTGCAACATCA
Source organism: Mycobacterium conspicuum (assembly GCF_010730195.1). NCBI lineage: Bacteria > Bacillati > Actinomycetota > Actinomycetes > Mycobacteriales > Mycobacteriaceae > Mycobacterium > Mycobacterium conspicuum. The sequence goes on along the minus strand of NZ_AP022613.1, from coordinate 71,165 downwards.
CCAAATGCTGCACCGAGGTCTGCCCGGAGCACATCAAGATCACCGACAACGCGCTGATCCCGATGAAAGAGCGGGTCGCCGACCGCAAATACGATCCCGTGGTGTGGTTGGGCAACAAGCTTTTCCGGCGCTAAGACCCGGGTAAGCCCAACAGCAGTCCACCGGCGCCGCCGGTACCGGGAAGGCCCTTGGCCTTGCTGGCGCTCACCCCGGGGTTGCCGCCGTTACCGCCGTTGCCGATCAGCACGGCGTCCCCGCCGTCCCCGCCATTGCCGGGGGGCGCGGCGAGCGCGAAGCCGCCCCCGCCCGCACCGCCGTTGCCGCCGTCGCCGATCAACGCGGCCCGGCCCCCGGCACCGCCGCGGCCGCCGCCGGCGATGCCGCCCCCTGCGCCACCGGTGCCGCCGGCGCCGCCGGAGCCGAACAGTCCGCGGCCGTCGCCGCCGGCCCCGCCCGCCCCGCCGGCAACGACGGCGTTGCCGCCCGAGCCACCGATGCCGCCGTGGCCGATCAGCAAGCCGGAGTTGCCGCCGGCCCCGCCCACCCCACCGGCGTTGACGGCGTCGCCGCCCGAGCCACCGATGCCGCCGCGGCCGATCAGCAAGCCGGAGTTGCCGCCGGCCCCGCCCGCTCCGCCGGTGGTGCCGCCGGTACCGCCGGAGCCGCCGGCGCCGCCGACGCCGAACAACCCGACCGCGTTGCCGCCGACCCCGCCGGCCCCGCCGCCGGTCCCGCCATGGCCGCCGGCGCCGCCGACGCCGCCGTCGCCGGACAGACCGACCACACTGCCGCCGGCGCCACCCGCCCCGCCGCCGGTTTGGCCCTGGCCGCCGGCGCCACCGTGGCCGCCTGCGCCGTACAACAGGCCACTCGTCCGCCGGCCCCGCCGGCGCCGCCAGTGGTGCCGTTGCCGGCGCCGCCGACGCCGCCGGCACCGCCATCGCCGAACAGCAGCCCGGCGTGGCCGCCCGCCCCGCCGGCACCACCGGCACTGCTGAAGCCGAGTCCGCCGGCGCCACCGGCGCCGCCGGCGCCCGCGAGCAGCCCGCCAGCCCCGCCGGTCCCGCCGTGCCCGCCGCTCCCCGCACTCGATCCGCCGACGCCGCCGGCCCCGCCAGGACCGAGCAGGCCGGCCGCCCCGGCCGCCCCACCGGTCCCGCCGGTCCCGCCGCTGTTAGGGGTGGTCCCGCCGGCCCCGCCGGTGCCGGGTTGGCCCCACAGCAGCCCGGCCGCCCCGCCCCTACCGCCCGCCCCACCGTTGGTGCCGCCCGAGACCCCGGAACCGCCGTCTCCGCCGTTGCCGAACAGCCACCCACCATCCCCGCCGTTCTGCCCCGTGCCCGCCGCACCATTGGCGCCGTTGCCGATCAGCGGGCGCCCCGTGAGCGCCAGGAAGGGCGAATTGATCGCGCCCAGCACGCCCTGCTCGATGCTCTGCAGGGGCGAGGCGTTGGCGGCCTCGGCGGCCGCATAGGCGCCCGCGCCCGCGGCCACCGACCGCGCGAACTGGTCGTGAAACGCGACGGCCAGGGCACCCTGGTGCTGATAGGCCCGGGCGTCGGCGCTAAACAATGCGGCGATGGCGGCCGACACCTCGTCGGCACCGGCGGCCGCTATTGCGGTGGTCGGTGGCCCCGCAGCAATATTTGCGACGTCGATCGATGACCCGATCCCGGCCAAATCCAAGGCCGCTTCCGCCAATTCGTCGGGAATGGTGAGCAAATACGACATCCGAGACCTCCAACCCGTCCGGCCGCCGAATCCGGTCGCCCCGCAGACAGATCTCAGCAAATTATCGCCCCGCTCAGCGGCGGTGACAATGCCGGAATTGGCAAATAATCCCCCTGCGCCCTGGACTGCCTTCCCACGGACTGATGAGCCGAAAAGCGCTGCGGTGAAACACAATTGGTGGCATACCGGGGTCGGTCGTGCCGCGGCGACGCGTTAACCTCGGCGGAGCGGGTGGGCGTTAGGCCGCGATCGCACCGGGTACCCGTAGCTGATGCGAGAGACCACCAGCATCAACGAGATACGAACCGCGATCAAAGAGTTGTCCGTGCGCGCCGAACTCGCGCACAAAGAGGGCCGCGAGGCTGACGCCACGGAGATCGAGCAGCGCATCCAGGGCTATCGGGACGAACTCGGTCACCGCCCCTAGACGCCGAGCCGACGAAATTCGCTGCGGTGGAACACAATGGGGGCTATCGCGGCGTCCACGGTGACCTCGGTGACCCGCAGCACCACGATGGCGTGATCGCCGGCCGGGATGACTTGCTCGATCGCGCTCTCCAACCACAGGCCGGTGCCCTTGATGAAGACCGCGCCGCTCTCGCGCGACACCGTCTCCAGACCGGCGAAGCGGTCTCCGGTCTTGGCGGCCAGGGTGCGCGCGGCCACGTCGTGGGCCTCGCCCAGCACACTGATGCCCAGCTTTGGCAGGTCTTTGAGCTTGGGCCACGTCGTCGAGGTGTTCTGCACACAGATCGACACCAGCGGCGGTTCCAAAGAAACGGGCACGAAGGTGCTGACCGCCAGGCCTTCCCGCTGGCCGTTGACCTCGGCGGCAATGGCCACCACCCCCGTCGGGAAGTGGCCAAAGGCCTCGCGCAGTGACGTCGGCGTGAGGTTGCTGTTCGGGTTCACCGGACTTCGTTTCCCCTTCCGGGAAAGGAATTCTCGCCGTCGAGCCTACCGACCGCATACCCGTGCGCCGCAGCGACATCGGGGTGGGCGCGCAATCGACTCTTCCAGGCGTTTCGACCGTAGACAGAGTAGATGGGATCCGACGGATCCGGGTGCGATTCCGCGCGCGCGCCCAGCTCCTCCGGTAACGACAACATCGGTACCTGCGCGTCCAGCCGCGGGTTGAAGAAGTACGCGATCGAGATGCGCTCGGCCCCCTCCAGGTGCACCCGGTGCTCGGTGGCCCGCAGGTAGCCACGCGTCGCAACTTCGAGCAGCTCCCCGATGTTGACCACGAACGCCCCGTCCACCCCGGGCACGTCTATCCATTGCGTGGAGCCACGACGCCGCACCTGCAGACCCCGGGCGCCGGGCTCGGCCAGCAATAACGTCAGCACCCCGGAATCCTTGTGCGGGCCCACACCTTGCGCGGTGGCCGCGCGGGCGGGGTAGCGAATCATTTTGATCAGCGTGGCGGGTGCGCCGGCGAACGCGGATTCGAAGACGTCGGGTGGGCTGCCCAGCGACGCCGCCCAGTGCCCCAGCAGGGTGCGGGCCACCCCGGACAGCGCGGCGTCCCACTCGTCGATGATTCCGGGCAACTCGGGCAGCGCGGCCGGCCACTGGTTGGGGCCCTGCAGCCAGAGGTAGTCGGGTTTGCCGGGCCCGCCGATCGGCGAGCGCTGCGGCCCGATGTCGATCTGTTCGCGCCAGTCCACCTCGCCGCGGGTCAGCTCCCCGCCCAGCCGGGTGTAGCCGCGAAAATGCGGGCTGCGCACCATGGCGATGGCGTCCTTGTCGGCCTCGGGCAGCGCGAAGAGCGCGCGCGCCGCCTTAAGCACCCCGGCGGTCAGCGCCGCGGGTATCTGATGGCCCTTCAAATAGAAGAAACCGACCTCGTGGGCGGCCTCCCGCAGACGGCGCCGCAACACGCCCGGGGCTTCCCCCAGGTCCACTACCGGTAGTGCCGTGACGTTGCCCACACTCGCCATTCAACCACCGTCGTCGCAGGTGGGAGCCATCGCAGGCGTTCCCGACGGTCCTGGCCAACCGGTTGGTTACTTAGGCAATGAAATTTAGCTCACAATTGGTTGCAATCAAGTTACTGATGGGTATAGTTAGCGCTGTTACTGGTGGGTAACTTAGACCTAGTACCCAACCACAAGTGGCATTCTCGACGAGGAGGAATGTAGTGAGCCACTACAAAAGCAACGTCCGCGACCAGGTATTCAACCTGTTTGAGGTGCTGGGCGTTGACAAAGCATTAGGTCAAGGCGAATACGCCGATCTGGACGTCGACACCGCCGGCGAAATGCTGGCGGAGATGAGCCGACTGGCCGAAGGACCGATTGCCGAGTCGTATGTGGACGGGGACCGCAACCCGCCGGTGTTCGATCCGAAGACGCACTCGGTGACGCTGCCCGAGTCGTTCAAGAAGTCGATGCAGGCATTCATCGACGGCGGTTGGGACAAGGTCGGCATCGACGAAGTCCTCGGCGGGATGCCGATGCCCAAGGCACTGGTGTGGGCGCTGCAGGAGCACACCCTGGGGGCCAACCCCGCGGTGTGGATGTACGCCGGCGGCGGAGGCTTCGCCAACATCGTCTACCACCTCGGTACTGAGCAGCAGAAGAAGTGGGCCGTGCTGTGCGCCGAGCGCGGTTGGGGCGCGACCATGGTGCTCACCGAGCCGGACGCCGGCTCGGACGTCGGCGCCGGCCGCACCAAGGCGATTCAGCAGGAGGACGGCTCCTGGCACATCGAGGGTGTCAAGCGGTTCATCACTTCCGGCGACTCGGGCGACCTGTTCGAGAACATCCTGCACCTGGTGCTGGCCCGCCCCGAGGGCGCCGGTCCCGGCACCAAAGGTCTTTCGTTGTTCATGGTGCCCAAGTTCCTGTTCGACCCGGAGACCGGCGAGCCCGGCGAGCGCAACGGCGCCTTCGTGACCAACGTCGAGCACAAGATGGGCCTGAAGGTCTCGGCCACCTGTGAGCTGTCCTTCGGCCAGCACGGCGTGCCCGCCAAAGGCTGGCTGGTCGGCGAGGTGCACGACGGCATCGCGCAGATGTTCGAGGTCATCGAGATGGCCCGGATGATGGTGGGCACCAAGGCGATCGCCACGCTGTCGACCGGCTACCTGAACGCCCTGGACTACGCCAAGTCCCGGGTGCAGGGCGCCGACCTGACCCAGATGACCGACAAGACCGCACCCCGGGTGACCATCACGCATCACCCCGACGTGCGCCGGTCGCTGATGACCCAGAAGGCCTACGCCGAGGGTCTGCGCGCGCTCTACCTCTACACCGCGACGTTCCAGGACGCGGCGGTCGCCGAGGCGGTGCACGGCGTGGACGCCGACCTGGCCGTCAGGATCAACGACCTGATGCTGCCCGTGGTCAAGGGCGTGGGCTCCGAGCAGGCCTACGCCAAGCTCACCGAGAGCCTGCAAACCTTCGGCGGGTCCGGCTTCCTGCAGGACTACCCGATCGAGCAGTACATCCGGGACGCCAAGATCGACTCGCTCTACGAGGGCACCACCGCCATCCAGGCGCAGGACTTCTTCTTCCGCAAGATCGTCCGCGACAAGGGACAGGCGCTGGCCTACGTGTCGGGCGAGATCCAGAAGTTCGTCGACAGCGAGTCCGGCAACGGCCGGCTCAAGACCGAACGCGAGCAGCTCGCCAAGGCGCTGGCCGACGTTCAGGCGATGGCCGCGACGATGACCGGCTACCTGATGGACGCGCAGCAGAACGTCACCAGCCTGTACAAGGTCGGCCTGGGTTCGGTGCGCTTCCTGATGAGCGTCGGTGACCTGGTCATCGGCTGGCTGTTGCAGCAGCAGGCCGCGGTGGCCGTGGCCGCCCTCGATGCGGGTGCCACCGGCGATGACCGGTCCTTCTACGAGGGCAAGGTCGCGGTGGCGTCGTTCTTCGCCAAGAACTTCCTGCCGATGCTGTCCAGCACCCGCGAGGTGATCGAGACGCTGGACAACGACGTCATGGAACTCGACGAGGCCGCTTTCTAAGACAGGACAGAACAAGGACCCCCGCCTTCCCCTCCGAGGCGGGGGTCCTTGCGTCTGTGTGCTGCGGCAGAGCAACTCGGGGCAGAAAAAGACCGCCGCTGGATCCCCTCACTCCAGCGGCGGCCCTTTTCGCACGCCCGTCGGCACTGACCGGCGCTCGCTCGCAGGGATGCCCCGTATTGCCGTCGGGGTCGGGGGTCAGACCACAACACGGGGCTATCCGGAACTCACATACCCACTTGCCCCGGCCACAAACCCGGCCCGCGAAAAAATCTGGACCGTCAGGTTTCCAGAATGGCGGCCACGCCCTGCCCGCCGGCCGCGCAAATCGAGATCAGCGCGCGGGCCGGCTTGTTCGTTTCGGCCTTCTTTTCGGCGAGCTGCTTGGCGGTCTGCGCGAGAATCCGCCCGCCGGTGGCCGCGAAGGGGTGGCCCGCGGCCAACGACGAACCGTTGACGTTGAGCTTGGACCGATCGATCGGGCCCAGCGCGGCGTCCAGGCCGAGCCGCCCCTTGCAGTACTCGTCGGACTCCCAGGCCTGCAGGTGGGTGAGCACCACCGAGGCGAAGGCCTCGTGGATCTCATAGAAGTCGAAATCCTGCAGGCTCAAGCCATTTCGGGCCAACAGCCGCGGCACCCCGTAGGTGGGGGCCATGAGCAGGCCGTCGTTCCCGTTGACGTAGTCCACCGCCGCGGTTTCGGCATCGACGAAGTAGGCCAGCGGGGTCAGGCCGTGCTCGGACGCCCACTGCTCGGTGGACAGCAACGCGACCGAGGCCCCGTCGGTCAGCGGAGTCGAGTTGCCCGCCGTCATCGTCGCGTCGCCGGCCTTGACCCCGAACACGGGTCGCAGCCCGGCCAGCTTCTCGACGCTGGCGTCGGGCCGCAGGTTGTCGTCGCGGTACAGCCCCAGAAACGGGGTGACCAGGTCGTCGAAGAAGCCGCGGTCGTAGGCGGCGGCCATGTTGCGGTGGCTGGCGACGGCCAGTTCGTCCTGATCGACGCGCCTGATGCCCATCTCCTTGGCGGTGATGGCGGCGTGCTCGCCCATCGACAGGCCGGTGCGCGGCTCGCTGTTGGCCGGGATCGCGATGCCGAGGTTGGCGGGCAGCGTGCCGACCAGCTTCAGCCGTTCCAGATTGGACTTGGATCGGCGCAGTTTGAGCAGGTTACGGCGCAGGTCGTCGCCCAGCCCGATCGGCGCGTCCGAGGTGGTGTCGACGCCACCGGCGGCCGCCACCTCGTAGCGCCCGGCGGCGATGCCGTCGGCGGCGGCGATCGCGGCCTGCAGGCCGGTGCCGCAGGCCTGCTGCAAATCAAAGGCCGGCGTGTAGGGGGACAGCTGCGATCCGAGCACGCATTCGCGCATCAGGTTGAAGTCGCGGCTGTGCTTGAGCACCGCTCCGCCGATGACCGCGCCCAGTTGCTCGCCGGCCAGCCCGAACCGGTCGATCAGCCCGCCCAGCGCCGCGGTGAACATGTCCTGGTTGGACGCGTCGGCGTAGGCGCGGTCTGATCGCGCGAAGGGGATGCGATTTCCGCCCAGGACGGCGACGCGTCGCTTCTCGGTTGTGTCGTTTGTCGGCGTCACTTGATTCCTCCGCTTTTATCGGTTTGGGGACCAGCCGTCAGGGCCATACTACTCACTGTTCTTACTCCCGAGTAAGTTCGTTTCGGTCCGCTCAAGATACGGTTGGCTCTGTACGGCATACCCACATGGAAGGCAGTTCAGTGGCTCCCAAAGGCTCGTCCGACCTGTTCTCACAGGTCGTCAACTCCGGCCCCGGTTCGTTTGTGGCCAAGCAACTCGGACTTCCGCAACCCGAGCCCCTGCGCCGATACCGACCGGGTGACCCGCCGCTGGCGGGATCGCTGTTGATCGGCGGACAGGGTCGGGTGGTCGAGCCGTTGCGGGCGATGCTCGACAGGGACTACGACGTGGTGGGCAACAACCTGGGCGGCCGGTGGGCCGACTCGTTCGGCGGGTTGGTCTTCGACGCGACGGGAATCGCGACGCCGGCCGGGCTGAAGGACCTGCACGAGTTCTTCACCCCGGTGCTGCGCAACCTTGGCCACTGCGCGCGCGTGGTGGTCGTCGGCACCACCCCCGATGCGGCCGCCAGCACCGACGAGCGGATCGCGCAGCGCGCGCTCGAGGGGTTCACCCGCTCGCTGGGCAAGGAACTGCGCCACGGCGCCACGGTGGCGCTGGTCTATCTGGCCCCGGACGCCAAGCCCGCGGCGACGGGCCTGGAGTCGACCCTGCGGTTCATCCTGTCGGCCAAGTCGGCCTACGTCGACGGCCAGGTGTTCTATGTCGGGGCGGCCGACTCCACTCCCCCGGCCGACTGGGACCGGCCTTTGGACGGCAAGGTCGCCATCGTGACCGGCGCGGCCCGCGGCATCGGCGCGACGATCGCCGAGGTGTTCGCCCGCGACGGCGCCCGGGTGCTCGCGATCGACGTGGAATCGGCCGCCGAGTCGCTGGCCGAGACCGCCAGCCGTGTCGGGGGCACCGCGCTGTGGCTCGACGTCACCGCCGACGATGCCGTCGATAAGATCACCGAGCACCTGCGCGACCACTACGCCGGGCGCGCCGACATCCTGGTCAACAACGCGGGTATCACCCGCGACAAGCTGTTGGCCAACATGGACGACGCCCGCTGGGACGCCGTGTTGGCGGTCAATCTGCTTGCGCCGCTTCGGCTTACCGAGGAGCTGGTCGGAAACGGCAGCATCGGCGAGGGCGGCCGGGTGATCGGGCTGTCGTCGATGGCCGGCATCGCGGGCAACCGCGGGCAGACCAACTACGCGACCACCAAGGCCGGGATGATCGGCCTCACGCAGGCGCTGGCACCGCAGCTGGCCGAAAAGGGCGTCACGATCAACGCGGTCGCACCGGGTTTCATCGAGACCCAGATGACCGCGGCCATCCCGCTGGCCACCCGCGAGGTGGGCCGTCGGCTCAACTCGCTGCTGCAGGGTGGCCAGCCCGTCGACGTCGCCGAGACCATCGCGTACTTCGCCAGTCCCGCGTCAAATGCCGTGACCGGTAACGTGATTCGGGTCTGCGGCCAGGCGATGCTGGGGGCATAGCACCATGAACCAACCCAGCGGGCTGAGAAATATGCTGCGCGCGGCCGCCGGCGCACTGCCGGTCGTGCCCCGCGCGGACACGTTGCCCAGCCGCACGGTCACCGTCGACGAACTGCCCATCGACCCCGCCAACGTCGCCGCGTACGCGGCGGTCACCGGTCTGCGCTACGGCAGCGACGTGCCGCTGACCTACCCGTTCGCGCTGACGTTTCCCGCGATGATGTCGCTGGTGACCGGATTCGACTTTCCTTTCGCCGCAATGGGATCCGTGCACACCGAGAACCACATCACGCAGTACCGGCCGATCGCGGCCACCGACACGGTGGGTGTGCGGGTGCACGCCGAAAACCTGCGCGAACACCGCAAGGGGCTGCTGGCCGACCTGGTGACCGACGTCAGCGTCGGCAACGATGTCGCGTGGCATCAGGTGACGACGTTCCTGCATCAGCAACGCACCAGCCTGTCCGACGAGCCCAAACCCCCGCCGCAGAAGCAGCCGAAGCTTCCCCCGCCCAACGCGATGCTGCGCATCACGCCCGGGCGGATCCGCCGCTACGCCGCCGTCGGCGGCGATCACAACCCGATCCACACCAACCCGGTCGCGGCCAAGCTTTTCGGCTTCCCCACCGTGATCGCGCACGGAATGTTCAGTGCCGCAGCGGTATTGGCGAACATCGAAGCTCGACTCCCGGAGGCCGTGCAGTACTCGGTCCGGTTTGGCAAGCCGCTGGTGCTGCCCGCCACCGCGGGGCTCTACGTCGACGAGGGCGCCGACGGCTGGGAACTAGCGCTGCGCAATGTCGCCAAGGGATACCCGCACCTGACGGGCACGGTCCGCGGGCTCTAGCAATTTCTGCAGTCCCCATGCGCCGAGCGCGGTGGTCAGGAAGACCAGGAACATCCACGGCGGCGGGTGGGCCAGTTCCCAGACGAAGATGGCGGCCCAGATCGGTGACCCCTGGGTGACGGCGAGCACCCCGGCCGCGCCGGCCAGCGAGGTCGCCGGTAGCTGAAAGTCGGTGCCGCCGGCCCAGTTGATGGTCAGCACCAGCAGCGACCCGGCCGCGGCGCCGGTGGCCAGCGACGGCGTGAGCATGCCGCCGGCGGCGCCGGCACGCAGGAACAGCGCGGTCAGCAGCGGCTTCAACGCCAGGATCGCGGCGGCCGACGCCAGGGTCATGCCCGTTTTCTCGGAGGCCAGGGCGACGGTGAGGATGCTCCTGCCGTTGCCGGGCAGCTCGGGCCACCAGTGCGAGCAGATGCCCATCACCAGCCCCGCGCCGGCAAGCGCGGGCACCAGCACCCAGGACTTCATCACGCGGGCGGGCCGCGCCGCCCGCATGAGCCGGTTGAACGCCAAACCGACCACCAGCGTCACCGGCGCCAAAATCAGTGCCCGCCCGGTCAATTGGAACGACAGATGCGGAGTGGGCCAGTCCAGGCTGGGGTGGTCGTGGGTGATCGCCGAGCCGACCGCGACGGCCAGGCTGGAGCTGATCAGCGCCGCGCCCAGCGCGCGTGGATGCCAGCTCTTCAGGATGATGCGCACGGTAAACAGCGCGCCCGCCAGCGGAACGGCATAGACCGCGCCGAGGCCGGCCCCGGCCGCGCACGCCAACAGGATCTGGCGGTCTCGCGGTGACTGCCGCCGCAACCAGCCGGTGCCGAAATCGCTTAGGGCCGCGGCGAGTTGACGCGGGGCACCCTCGCGCCCCAGCGATGCACCCGAGCCGACCAGCACCACCTGCAGCAGCGCATCGACGCTCCACGCCCGCCGGGGTACCGGGTCACCCCCGGTGATCGTCGGCTCGAGCGGGGGCACCGCGGCCCGCCGCCGCAGGATCCACCAGCCGAGGCCGGCGAGGGCGCCGCCGAGCATCGGCCCCACCGCGCGGCGAGTCGGGCTGCTCCCGATGACGCCGGTGAGCTGCGTACCGAGGCTGTAGTTGTAGGTGAGGTGCTGAACGAAGCGCAACACTTCCGTCGTCGCCAACCCGGCCACCCCGGCCAGCAACCCGACGATGACGACCGCACAGAAGAAATCGAGATTGGGGCGCGGCCGGGACCGGGGCACCCGACAAATCTAGCCCGTCTTGCCCGCCGCGACGTTCTGGCCGGCATCGCGATCGGCCCGGGTGCCCTTCAGGCCGCGCCAGAACAAATCGATCATCAGGGCGGCCGCCTCGTCGACCTCGGTGTCGCCGGTGGACAGCCGGTTGGCTATCGCCTCGCCGGCGCCCACCAGGGCCACGGCCATCGTCTCGATCTCGGCGTCGGCCCGCGGGTTGCGGGTACCGGAGCGCAGCAGCCCGCCCACCATGTCGATGATCTGCTCGCGTCCCTCGCGCACCTTGTGGGCGAACGCCTGCGAGCTGGTGGCCTGGGTGTACATCACAATCCAGGACGCCCGGTGGGCGTCGATGTAGCGCAGGAACGCGCCGATGGTGTTGCGCAGCATGTCTTTTGGGCTCTGCTTGAAGTCGACCTCGTCGCGCAGCGCTTCGATGAACCGGCCCATCTCACGGTCCAGGCACGCGCCGAACAGGTCCTCCTTGGAGCCGTAGTACAGGTACAGCATCGGCTTGGAGATGTGCGCTTCGGCGGCGATGGCGTCCATCGAGGTCTCGTGGTAGCCGTTGACCGAGAACATCTGCACGGCGGCGTCGAGCATCTGCTGCTCGCGGACCGCACGAGGCAACCGCTTGGTACCACCTGCCATGTCGCGTACTCCTCTAGCTCTAGCTAAGGGTAAGCATTAGCGGCCGCACTTCGGGCTGCGACCCTTCATCGCGGCCACCCGCTGCACCGACTTATCGACGGCCGCCATCGTCAGTTCGCCCGATGCCAGCGCCTTTTCCAACCGGTCCAGCACCGCGGGCACCTCGTCGGTGGTGACCCACAGGGCGACATCGGTCCCGGCCTGCAGGGCGCGCAGCACCGCGTCGGACACGCCGTATTTGCTGGAGATCGCGACCATGCTGGACAGGTCGTCGCTGAACACGGGGCCGTCGAACGGCGGGGCGCCGTAGCCGATGCCGTCGCGCAGCAGGTCCACCGCGGCCTTGCTCAGGCTGGCCGGGTCGTCACCGGTCAAACCGGGAACCTGCAGGTGACCCATCATCACGCCGACGCGGGGGGCGGCCACCAGCGTGCGGTAGGGCACCAGGTCGTTGCCCTGCAGGTCGGCCAGCGGCGGCGTGACGACGCCGCCCTTGTGCGAATCGCCGGAGCCGTGGCCGTGGCCGGGAAAGTGCTTGAGCACCGGCAGCAACCCGGCGTCGCGCAGCCCCTGCGCGAACGCCCCGGCGTAGGCGGTGACCGTTTGCGGATCCGAGCCGAAGGACCGGTTGCCGATCACCGCGTCGTCGGGCTCGTCGGTGACGTCGACGACCGGGGCGAAGTCGATGGTGATGCCCAGCTCTTTCATCTTTTGACCACGCTGCAGGGCCAGGTCGTGGACCTGCTGGACGGTTTGGGTCTGGGCCAGCTGCTTGGGTGACGGCGCGGTGCCGATCCTCGACTTCAACCGCGAGACCCGTCCGCCCTCTTCGTCGACACTGACCGCCAGGGGCAACGGTCCCGGGTTGGCGGTGATGTCGGCCAGCGGGCCGTCGAAGATCGACATGTCGGTCCAGCTGCCGATGAAGATGCCGCCGACGTGATGGTTGTCGACGACGGCGCGGGCGTCGTCGGCGTTCTTGATCCCGACCATGAGCAGCTGGGCCAGCTTGTCGCGCGGCGGCAACGTGGTGGGATCACCGCAGTTCGGCGGAGGGGGCGCCGCCGTCGGCGTGCTGACCTTGGTGCTGGCGGGGGGTTTCGAGCCATGGTGGCCACACGCCATCAGCAGCGTCGATACGGCGGCGAGCACGAGCAGCTTGCGCGCAAAAGGCATCCGGCCATGGTGCCACGGCGAGGTGGCGGTGCTCGTTGCGCCTGCTAGGTTGGCTGACATGAACCGGATCATTGCGCCCGCCGCCGCGAGCGTGGTGGTTGGCCTGCTGCTGGGCGCGGCCGCGATCTTCGGGATCACGCTGATGGTCCAGCAGGACACCAAGCCGCCCCTGCCGGGCGGGGATCCGCAGTCGTCGGTGCTCAACCGGGTTGAATACGGGAACCGTAGCTAGCCCGGCGGCACGCGCGGTTTCCGCGGAGCCGGATTCGCTCCCGGATTCACCCACTCCGGCCGTGTCCCGCCGCTGGCTGCTGCTGGTCGCAGCCGTCGCACTGGCATTGACGTTCGCGCAATCCCCCGGGCAGATCTCGCCCGACACCAAGCTCGACCTCACCGCGAACCCGCTGCGCTTCCTGGCGCGCGCGACCAACCTGTGGAACAGCGAGCTGCCGTTCGGGCAGGCGCAGAACCAGGCCTACGGCTACCTGTTTCCGCATGGCACCTTCTTCGTGATCGGCCACCTGCTGGGCGTGCCCGGGTGGATCACCCAGCGGTTGTGGTGGGCGCTGCTGTTGACGGCCGGCTTTTGGGGTCTGCTGCGGGTCGCCGAGGCGCTGCGCGTTGGCGGTCCGTCCTCGCGGGTGATCGGGGCGGTGGCGTTCGCGCTGTCGCCGCGGGTGCTGACCACGCTCGGCTCGATCTCGTCGGAAACCCTGCCGATGATGCTGGCGCCGTGGGTGCTGCTGCCGACGATCCTGGCGCTGCGAGGCGGAGCCGGCCGGCCGATGCGCGTGCTGGCCGCACAGGCCGGGCTGGCCGTGGCGCTGATGGGCGCGGTCAACGCCATCGCGACGCTGGCCGGTTGCCTGCCCGCGGTGATCTGGTGGGCCTGCCACCGGCCCAACCGGACGTGGTGGCGCTACACCGCGTGGGCGCTGCTGGCCTTCGCCCTGGCGATGCTGTGGTGGGTGGTGGCGCTGGTGCTGCTGCGCAACGTCAGCCCCCCGTTTTTGGACTTCATCGAGTCCTCGGGTGTGACGACGCAGTGGTCGTCGCTGGTCGAGATGCTGCGCGGCACCGACAGTTGGACCCCGTTCGTGGCGCCGACGGCCACCGCGGGCGCGCCGCTGGTCACCGGGTCCGTCGCCATCTTGGGCACCTGCCTGGTCGCGGCGGCCGGGCTGGCCGGCTTGGCCGGCTCGGGTTCTCAGGGCATGCCGGCCCGTGGGCGGTTGGTGACGATGCTGCTGATCGGCGTGGTGCTGATGGCCGCCGGCTACGCGGGCGGCCTGGGCTCGCCGCTGGCCCACCAGGTGCAGGCGTTCCTGGACGCCGGCGGCGCCCCGCTGCGCAACGTGCACAAGCTGGCGTCGGTGATCCGGATCCCGCTGGTGCTCGGCCTGGCGCAGCTGCTGGGCCACGTCCGGTGGCGCGAGTTCGCGCACCCCGAGCGGGACAAGCGGGTGGCCGTCGGAATCGTCGCGCTGACCGCGCTGTTGGTCAGCACCTCGCTGGCCTGGACCGGCCGGCTCACCCCGCCGGGCGCGTTCGGCGCGATCCCGCAGTACTGGCACGACGCCGCCGACTGGCTGCGCGCGCACGACGCCAAAGGCCGGGCGCTGGTGGTTCCGGGCGCGCCGTTCGCCACCCAGGTGTGGGGCACCAGCCACGACGAGCCGCTGCAGGTGCTCGGCAGCGGCGCCTGGGGAGTCCGCGACTCCATTCCTTTGACGCCGCCGCAGACGATCCGGGCGCTGGATTCGGTGCAGCGGCTGTTCGCCGCCGGGCGCCCTTCGGTCGGCCTCGCCGATACCCTTGCCCGCCAAGGCATTTCGTATCTGGTATTGCGCAACGACCTGGATCCCGAGACGTCGCGGTCGGCGCGCCCGATCCTGGTGCACCGCGCGATCGCGGGGTCGCCGGGGCTGCGGCGGGTGGCGCAGTTCGGAGCGCCGGTGGGGCCCGGCACGCTGGCCGGCTTCGTCGCCGACAGCGGCCTGCGCCCGCGGTATCCCGCTGTCGAAATCTATCGGGTGATCGACCCGGTGGTGACCGCCGGCGACCCGGGTGCGCCGTACTTCGCCGATGTCGGCGCGCTGGCGCGCATCGACGGCGGGCCCGAGGCGCTGCTGCGTCTCGACGAGCGACGCCGGCTGCTGGGCCAGCCGGCGCTGGGTCCGGTGTTGCTGACCGCGGATGCCCGCGGCGCCGGGCTGCCGGTGCCGCGGGTCACGGTGACCGACACCCCGGTGGCCCGCGAGACCGACTACGGCCGGGTGGACCGTCACTCGTCGGCGATCCGGGCGCCGGGTGACGCCCGGCGTACCTACAACCGGGTGCCGGATTACCCGGTGCCCGGCACCGACACGGTGTTCGGCGGGTGGACCGGGGGCCGCGTCACGGTGTCGAGCTCGTCGTCGGATGCCACCGCCATGCCCGACGTCGCGCCGGCCACCTCGCCCGCCGCCGCGCTCGACGGCGACCCGGCGACCGCCTGGGTGTCCAATGCGCTGCAGGTGGCCGTCGGCCAGTGGCTGCGGGTCGACTTCGACCATCCGGTGAGCAACGCCGTGCTGACCGTCACGCCCAGCGCGACCGCCGTCGGCGCCCAGGTCCGGCGCATCGAGGTGGAAACCGCCACCGGCAGCACCACGCTGCGGTTCGACGAGGCGGGCAAGCCGCTCACCGTCGCGCTGCCCTACGGGGAGACCCCGTGGCTGCGGCTCACCGCCGCCGCCACCGACGACGGGTCCGCCGGTGTGCAGTTCGGCATCACCGACCTGGCGATCACCCAGTACGACGCGTCGGGATTCGCCCATCCGCTCACGCTGCGGCACACCGTGCTGGTCCCCGGGACACCGGCCGGCGCGGCGGTCGCCGGGTGGGATCTGGGTACGGAGCTACCCGGCCGGCCGGGCTGCGCGCCGGCACCCGACGGCGTGCGCTGCGCCGCATCGATGGCGCTGGCCCCGGAGGAGCCGGTCAACTTCAGTCGCACGCTGACCGTGCCCGCCCCGGTGTCGGTGACACCGACGCTCTGGGTGCGGCCGCGCCAAGGCCCCAAGCTGGCCGATCTGGTCGCCGAGCCGAATACCACTCGGGCGCAAGGTGATTCGGACGGAATCGACATCCTCGGCTCGGCCTACGCGGCCACCGACGGCGACCCGGCCACCGCCTGGACCGCGCCGCAGCGCGTGGTGCAACACAAGAGCCCGCCGACGCTCACGCTCACCCTGCCCCGGCCGGTCGAGGTCGCCGGGCTGCACCTGGTGCCCGGCCGGTCGGCGCTGCCCACGCGCCCGAGCATGGTGGCGGTCGACCTCGGCGACGGGCCGCAAGTGCGTGAGTTGCGCGCCGGCGAGCCGCAAACCCTGTCGCTGCATCCCCGGGTCACCGACACCGTCACCGTCAGCCTGCTCGACTGGCAGGACGTCATCGACCGCAACGCGCTGGGTTTCGACCAGCTCAAGCCGCCCGGGCTGGCCGAGGTCGCGGTGCTGGGCACCGACGGCAGCGCGATCGCGCCCGCCGACGCCGCACGCAACCGGTCCCGGGAGATCGTCGTCGGCTGCGATCGCGGTCCGGTGATCGCGGTGGCCGGCCGGTTTGTGCACACCTCGATCCGCACGACGGCGGGTGCGCTGCTGGACGGCGGGCCGGTGCGCGCCCTGCCCTGCGATGCGGACCCGATCGCGCTGCCGGCGGGGCAGCAGGAGTTGCTGATCAGCCCCGGCGATGCGTTCGTGGTGGATGGCGCCCAGCTGTCGGCCGCGGGGGCGCTCGCCAGCGCGTCGGTGACCCCAGCCGTTACCGGGGCGTGGGGTCCGGCCCGGCGGGAAGTGCGCGCCGCGGTCGCGGACGTGCCTCGCGTGCTGGTCATTCCCGAGAGCATCAACCCGGGCTGGGTGGCGCGCACCGGCAGCGGGGCCCGGTTGACGCCGGTGGCGGTCAACGGGTGGCAGCAGGGCTGGGTGGTGCCCCCCGGCGATGCCGGCACCATCACGCTGACGTTCGCGTCCAACTCGCCCTACCGGGCGGGTCTGGCGGTGGGTCTGGCGTTGCTGCCGCTGCTGGCGCTGCTGGCCTTGTGGCGTCGCCGCCGGGTGCGTGCCGACGAGGCACCGGCCCTGCCCTGGGCGCCCGGGGTGTGGGCTTCGGTCGGGGTGGTCGGGGCTTGCGCGGTGATCGCCGGGGTGGCCGGGGTTCTGGTGGCCGGCGCGTTGCTCGGTTTGCGGTATGCGTTGCGGCCGCGCGATCGCGTCATCGTGTGGCTGAGCGCCGGCGGGCTGATCCTGGCCGGGGCGCTGCTGTCGCGGCATCCGTGGCGATCCGTGGACGGCTACGCCGGTCATTCGGCGAATGTGCAACTGCTGGCGTTGATTTCGCTGGCCGCGGTGGC
Organism: Mycobacterium conspicuum; assembly: GCF_010730195.1. NCBI lineage: Bacteria > Bacillati > Actinomycetota > Actinomycetes > Mycobacteriales > Mycobacteriaceae > Mycobacterium > Mycobacterium conspicuum. The sequence goes on along the minus strand of NZ_AP022613.1, from coordinate 54,064 downwards.
CGCATCGGTGGTCACTATGCAGGAGCGCACACGCGGCGGATAATCGGCGGCAAGGTTTACCGGCCTTTCGACTGGATGTGTGCGTTGCGGTGAGCGTGGGATGGTTTTCGGCGCCCGACTACTGGCTGGGCAGGTTGGCGCTCGAGCGTGGCACGGCGGGTATCTATGCGATCGCGTTCGTCGCGGCCGCACGGCAGTTCCGCGCGCTGATCGGTGAACACGGGATGCTGCCGGTGCCACGGTATTTGGCCGCGCAATCGTTCCGGCGGGTCCCGAGCCTGTTCCACCTGCGCTATTCCGATCGACTGTTCGCCACCGTCGCCTGGTCGGGCGCGGCCCTGTCGGCGGCGGTGGTGGCCGGCGCGGCCGATTTGGTTCCGCTGTGGGGCGCGATGTTGATGTGGCTGACGCTGTGGGTGCTGTACCTGTCGATCGTCAACGTCGGGCAAACGTGGTATGGGTTCGGTTGGGAGTCTTTGCTGCTGGAGACCGGGTTTTTGGCGATCTTCCTCGGCAACGACGAGACGGCTCCCCCGCTGCTGGTGTTGTGGCTGGCGCGGTGGCTGCTGTTCCGCGTCGAATTCGGCGCCGGGCTGATCAAGATGCGCGGGGACCCGTGCTGGCGCAACCTGACGTGCCTGTTCTACCACCATGAAACCCAGCCGATGCCCGGGCCGCTCAGCTGGTTCTTTCATCATCTGCCCAAGCCGCTGCACCGAATTGAGGTGGCGGGCAATCACTTTGCGCAGTTGATCGTGCCGTTCGGGCTGTTCGCTCCGCAGCCAGTGGCCAGTGTGGCCGCCGCGATCATCGTCGTCACCCAGCTCTGGCTGGTGGCGTCGGGCAACTTCGCCTGGCTCAACTGGGTGACGATCGCGCTGGCGTGCAGCGCGATCGCCCTACCGGGCCATCCCGCGCTGGCGGCACCGCCGACCTGGTTCGTCGCGCTCGTGGTCGCGGTCACCGTGGCGATCGTGTTCCTCAGCTACTGGCCGGCGCGCAACATGATCTCGTCGGATCAACGAATGAATATGTCGTTCAACCCGTTTCATCTCGTGAACACGTACGGCGCCTTCGGTAGCATCGGCCGCGTCCGCCGCGAGGTGGTGATCGAGGGAACCGACGAGCCGCGAATCACCCACCAGACGGTGTGGCAGGAATACGGGTTCAAGGGCAAGCCCGGCGCGGTGAATCGCCTACCGCGCCAATGGGCCCCCTATCATCTGCGGCTGGACTGGTTGATGTGGTTCGCCGCCATCTCGCCCGGCTACGCCCAGCCGTGGCTGACGCCGTTCTTGCAGCGGCTGCTGCGTAACGATCCGCCGACCCTGCGGCTGTTGCGGCACAATCCCTTTCCCGAATCCCCGCCCCGGTTTGTCCGCGCGCAGCTCTACGAGTACCGCTTCACCACACCGGCCGAACTGCGTCGCGACCGGGCCTGGTGGCATCGCACACTGGTGGGCGGCTACGTCCGGCCCATGACGCTTCGCACGGCGGCGAATCCGCAAGGCAGCTAACGGAAGAAGCCCGCCACCCCGCTGCGGTTGTTGAACGCGCCCGAGCTGTGGTCGCCCTTGTTCGAGATGCCCGAATCCTGCAGGCCCGCGTTGTTGATGCCGACGCTCAGACCGTCCCCGGTCTGGTTGCCACCCGAATTGACAAACCCGACGTTCTGGTTGCCCAGGTTGAGGAAGCCCACGTTTTGGATGCCGGTGTTCTCGATGCCGACATTGCCGGATTTGCCGCTGGTGTTGCCGAAGCCGGCCGTGATGCCGCCAGCGCCGCCGCCACCGCCGCCGCCACCACCGCCGCCGCCACCGCCACCGCCACCGCCGCTGGCGGTGTGGTTACGGAAGCCCGAGGAGTGGCTGCCGGCGGCCGTGGTGTTGCCGAAGCCCGAATTTCCGGTGCCGGTGTTGCCGAAGCCCGAGTTCGCACTGGTGGAGTTTGTCGAGATCCCGAAACCGGTGTTGAGGTTGCCGGTGTTGAAGGCGCCGGTGTTGGTGTCACCCGCGTTCCCGAAGCCCGTGTTCAGGTTGCCGGAGTTGAACCAGCCCGAGTTGCCGCCCAAGCCCGCTCCGGAATTGAAGCTGCCCCAGTTGAACCCGGAGCCGGAGTTGAAATCGCCCGCGTTGTGCCCGTGACCCGAGTTGAACGCGCCCATGTTGTGCCCGAGGCCCGAGTTGAACATGCCCATGTTGCTGCCGCCGCCCGAGTTGAACATGCCCATGTTCAACGGGCTGGAGTTCGCGAAACCGGTGTTCGTGCTGCCCGAGTTGTGGCCACCGGTGTTGAAGTTGCCCGCGTTGCCGAAGCCGAAGTTCCCGTTCCCCGAGTTGCCGATGCCGACGTTGCCGTTGCCCGAGTTGAAGAACCCGACGTTGCCGCTGCCGGAGTTGAACAAGCCGATGTTGTTGCTGCCCGAGTTGAGCCCGCCGAACCCGACCTTGTTGTCGCCCGAGAGTCCGATGCCGATGTCGTGGTTACCGGTGTTGCCGAAACCGATGTTGTTGCTGCCCTTGTTGCCGAAGCCGATGTTGTTGTTGCCCGCCAAGCCATTCAGACCCGAGTTGCCGGCGCCGAAGTTGCCGCTGCCGATGTTGCCGCTGCCCCAGTTGCCATTGCCGATATTGCCGGAGCCCACGTTCGAGGCCCCCTGGTTGCCGTTGCCGAAGTTGGCGTTGCCGGCGTTGCCCGAACCCACGTTCCGGATGCCGGTGTTGCCCGACCCCAGGTTGCCGTCGCCGGTGTTGCCCGACCCGGAGTTCTGGTTGCCGCTGTTTCCCGAGCCGATGTTGTTCATGCCGGTGTTTCCGCCACCCAGGTTGTTGTCACCGCGATTTCCCGAACCCAGGTTGCCGGTGCCGGTGTTGCCCATGCCGAAATTGAGGCTGCCCTTGTTGCCGGGGCCGAAGTTGATGCTCGACGAAGCCAGCGACGCCAGTCGCGCGGCGACCGTCGAAGCACCGGCGTGATAACCGGCCATCGCCGTCACGTCCGCGGCCCACATCTGCTCGTACTCGGCCTCCGAGGCGGCGATCGCGGAAGCGTTCTGCCCGAACAGATTCGACCCGACCAGCGAGACGAACCGGGAACGATTCGACGCCACCAGCACCGGATGCACCATGGCGGCGCGCGCGGCCTCATACACGGACACCAGTGCGCGCGCCTGCGCGGCCGCCGTCTCCGCCCGAGCGGCGTGAGCACCCAGAAAGGCGGCATACCGGCTCGCGGCATCCGCCATCGCGGTCGCCGCCGCACCCTGCCACGCCTGTGCGATAAGGCCCGACGTCGCCGCCCCGAACGAGTCTGCCGCCGAAGTCAATTCACCGGCCAATCCATCCCAGGCGGCCGCGGCCGTGGTCATTGGCGCTGAGCCGGCCCCGGAGAACATCAACGCCGAGTTGATCTCCGGTGCCAAAGTCAAAAAGCTCACTAATACAACCCCTTTCACACTTTCACGGGTTCGTCATACCGTCGGACAGATCGCGCCAGCTCCCCGGCAGCATTGGCGCACGCGGACTTCCACCGAACGCGTCGCCGCCAAGCGTGCTCAGCCCCGCCGGCCGCAGTTCGGCTTTGGGCACCGTTCCGGTGAACCCCACCGTCCCGGCGCCCTGCCCCGAGTGTTCGTCGGCCGTGAGGTACTCGTAGCGGTGACCGCGGCCGACGGGCGCCCGCAGACGTCGCGCGGCCCGCGTCGGCGCCCGGCGCTCGGCCGTCGGGGCCGCCGTGGTCGCCGCGGTGGTTTCGCTGGTTGATTCCGCGGCCGCCATGCGAGCGCCCAGCGTGGGTCCGAAGCTCGGCCCGGGGCCGCCCACCAAATACGCGAACCCCTCCGCACCCGGCACCGGGGCCGGGCTCGCCGGGACGGCGGCAACCGAGCCGACCTCGGCAGCCGGTACCGGCGGCGTCGGCAGCGGCGCGGGGGTCATTACCGGTGCGGCCAGCACCGCCACCGGCGGCGACCCGGGCGACGCCGCAACCGGAGCCGGGACGAGCGGAACCGGCGCTGCCGGCTGCGCGAGCCCGGCCAGCCCCGACAGCCCGGCCAGGCCGCCGAGCCCGGTGACGGCCAGGTTCAGCACCACCGGCGACAGGAGTGGGGACGTCTGCAGGATGAAACGCACCGTGCGCAGCGTCCAGTTGACGATGCGGAAGGTCTGCCATGCGACGAAATAGGAGAGGAGCCCCGACAGCTGCGCCGGATCCGACAGGGCTCGGGGGAGGTTGGTTTCCAGGAACGCGATGGCTTTCTGGTTGCCGCTGATGAAGTTGGACAGGTTCTGCAAGTACTGCAGCGGGGTCCAATTGGGTTGTCCCTGACCGGGAATCCGCACCCCGTTGAGACCGAAGATCATCTGCCATATTTCCGCCGGTGTGGGCAACTGGAATCCGCCGCCACCGCCACCGCCACCGCCGCCGCCGCCACCGCCACCGCCGCCGCCACCGCCGCCGGGGCCGGTCGCCCGCGCCGCTTCGGTCGTCGCCTGGTAGGTGCTCATCGTGGTGGCGGCCTGCGTCCACATCCGCGCGTAGTCGGCTTCGTTCAGCGCGATCGGAATGGTGTTGATGCCAAAGAAATTCGTCGCCACCAGCACGCCGTGCACCACGTGGTTGGCGGCCAGCTCGGCCAGGGTCGGCATCGCCGCCACCGCAGCGGTGTAGGCCGCGGCCACCGCCTGGTGTCGGGCGGCCGCCCCGGCACTGACGGCGCTGGCCAGCATCAACCACGCCAGGTACGGCCCGTGCGCGGCGACGTACCTCGCTCCCGTCGGGCCCTCCCACACCTGTTCCGCGCCGGCCAGCACCGCGGTGAGTTCGGTTGCCGCTGAGTCGTATTCGCCGCTCAGCGCCGTCCACGTTTCAGCGGCGGCCAGCATCGGACCCGGGCCGGGCCCCGTGCTCAGCGACGCCGAGTGCACCTCCGGCGGAAACGCCATCCAAACCGGTGCGAGCATCCTCAATCACCGGCAAGCAGATACGTCGAGGCGGCCGCCGCGTCTCCGGCGGCATAGCTTGCCCCGGCCTGCGCGACTCCGAGTCCCGCCCGACCCAGCACCTCGACGCCGCGGGCCACCACCGCCTCGTGTTGGCTGCCCTCCGCGCTGAATTCGGCCGCGGCCCACGTCGACACCGGGTCCACCGCCGGCGGCAGCACCACCGAGATCGCCGGGGCCGCGGCGGCGTGCGCCGCCGCGAGTCGTGCGGTAATCGCCTCCACGGCCGCGCTGGTCGCCGCCAGACCCTCGGGAACGACTCGTAACGTCATCACTGGGTCCTTTCGTCCGTTCCGTCCCTGATGTCACGGTGTCGACGAACGCCCGTCGATGCGGACCCGATGGCCCAGCCCAGCAGCCCGGCCGCCAACCCGAAACCCAAATGGAACAGCCCCTTTTCGACCATTCCCGCCCTGCCGAGCAGCACCGCTAGCGAGTCGGCCAGCGCGACCAGGTGGATCGGGGCGGCGGCCAGCACGATCAACCACCGCCGTCTGCGCACTGCGGCGGTCGAGGCCACCGCGTACAGCAGGATCGCGGCGGCCAAGTAACGCGCGCTGCCGGTGCCGGGTGAAAGATGCGCCGCGAACGTCGCGATCGTCGAGGCGGCCCCCACCGCCACCACCGTCAGCCGCCGCGGGGTCGCCACCGCGACCGCCACCAACACCGTCAGCCACACCAGGCCGCGGTGTCCGGGCAGGCCGATCGGCATCCGGATATCCGACGAAACCACGATCACCGCGACGGCAAGCAAGGGCATGACGGCCTGCCGGCCGGCCCACCGCAGCGTCGCTACCGCCGAGCGAGGTGCGGGACGCGCACCCACCCATGACGTCATGTGCGGAACGCTACTCGCATATTGTTCCGTTCATGCGGAATTTATCCTGCATAATTCCTGTATATGCGGTCTTCGCTTTTTTGCTGGTGGGCACGGGTGCGTGCGCGGGGTCGGCGCCCGACGCTGCCGGTTCGCTCGTCGTCCAGCAGGACGGCAGGGTGCTGGACCGGTTGACCCTGCCGCGGTTGCGGGGCCTCCCGCAGGTCGAGATCGCCACCCCGCAGTCGCGAGGCGCGCAGGTCCAGAAGGGGCCCACCGTGCGCTCGGTCCTTGACGCCGCCGGCGCCACCGGCGTCAACCGGGTGCGAATAGAGGGCCGCGACCCGGCCCAGACGCTGACCAACGAAGAGCTCACCGACCAGGTCATCCTCGGCGTGACCAAACGAAACACGCTCAAGCTCACCGGCACCCAACTCGGCAGGGAGCGATGGGTGCGCGATGTCACCGCGATGGTCGTCAACCCATGACGCAGGCACGCGCGCTGGCCGGGGTCGACCTGCTCATCGGGATCGACGACACCGACGACCTGGCCAGCCCCGGAACGGGACGCCGGGCGCGCGCGCTGCTGCGCGAACTGGCCGACGCGGGATTGGGCAGGCCGGCCGGAGCCACCCGCCACCAACTACTCGTCGACGACCGCATCCCCTACACCTCGCACAATTCCAGCGCCTGCCTGGCCTGGCGGAGCGCCGACGGAGATCCCCAGGCCGTGGCGGCCGACGTCGTCGCGCTGGCCGGACGGTTTCTCGAACGGGTCTGCCCACCCGACGCCGACCCGGGCCTCGCCGTGGCCATCCCGGGCCGGCTCAACGGGACGATCCCGGCCCTGGTGGATTTCGGACGTCGCGCAAAGCGAGAAGTGCTGCGCACCTCGGATGCCCGCGACCTCGCCGCCACGCTGGGCGTGCATCTTTCCGGGCACGGCGGCACCCGGGACGGCGTGCTGGGGGCGCTGGCCGCGGTCGGGCTGCACCTGTCGGGCAACGATGGCCTGTTTATCACCCTGCCCGGCCTGTTGGAGCTGCCGCGCGAAACCACCATCGATGACCTGCGCGCCCGCATACCGCTCGATCACGCCCGCGACGACGACCACCGCCAGCCCGCGCCCGGTGAGCTGATCGAGTTGGGCGACTGGGTGCATCCCGTGCTGCTCGACGGTCGCACGGTGCTCCTCCTGGAACCGCCCCGCCAGCGCCCGGATGGGCGCCACGCCTGGCGTACCGCACCACGATCTGTCGTCAAGCAATATTGAGGGCGGTGCCCGTCACCGCGTTACCGCGTTACCGCGTTTCGTTGGGGGTCTCGACGATGATGTTGGTCGCCTTGACGACAGCGACGGCGAGGCTGCCCGGCTCGAGCTTCAGTTCGCGGGCAGCCTCGGCGCTCATCAGAGAAACGACTTTGAATGGCCCACACTGCATCTCGACCTGGGCCATCACCTTGTCCATGACCACCCGGGTGACCAGGCCAACGAAGCGGTTGCGCGCCGAGCTTTGGACGTTGAGCGGATTGGCGGGCAACCGTGCCGCGTTGTCACGGGCGAATTCGGCGAGAGCGTCGCCGGTGATCACCTTGCGGCCGGACGCGTCGCGACCGACGGGCAAGAGTCCCTGGTCGATCCAGCGGCGCACGGTATCGTCGCTGACGCCGAGCAGCTCGGCCGCCTCGCGGATCCGCACATTCGGCACGGTTAGTTCCCACCAATCGTGAGCAGCTCGTCCACCCTAAAGCGTTTCATCCAGCTCACCGAGCCGGTCGGTCAATCGCAGATTCTCCGAGTAGTCGACCGGGCACCAGATCAGCGACACCCCGTCGTCATCGAGCGCGGCTTGCAGCGTCGGCAATAGTTCGTCGGCGCTGGTGATCCGATAGCCCTTGGCGCCAAAGCTTTCCGCGTAGGTCACCACGTCGGGGTTGCCGAAACGCACGAAGTGGTGTTCGCCCAGTTCGAGATCCATCTTCCACTCGATCAGCCCGTAGCCGCCGTCGTCCCAGATCAGCACCACCAGCGGGATCCGTTCCCGCACCGCGGTCTCGATCTCCTGCGAGTTCATCAGGAATGCGCCGTCGCCCACCACGGCGAGGACCTTCGCCTCCGGCCGCGCCAACTTGACCCCAAGAGCGCCCGGGAGCGCGAAACCCATGGTGGACAAGCCGTTTGAGATCAGGCAGGTGTTGCGTTCGTAGGTCGGGTACAGCCGCGCCATCCACATCTTGGTGGCGCCGGTGTCCACCAGCACCACGTCGTCGCGGCCCATCGCCGCGCGGGTGTCGGCGACCACCCGCTGCGGGGCCAGCGGGTAGCGCGAATCCTGTTGTCCGCGAGCGTATTCCTCAGACAGCAGGCCGGAACCGGGTATGTCGGCGCCGTCATCGAACCGGGTGCCGGCGAGCGCGTCGGTCAGCGCGATCAGGGAGGCGCTGATGTCGCCGATGATGCCCACGCTCACCGGATAGTGCATGTCGACCTCGGCGGGGAAGCGGTGCACGTGGATGATTTTCTTGTCGGCCTGCGGGTTGATCCGGACCGGGTCGAATTCCTGCAGTTCGTAGCCGACCGCGACGACCACGTCGGCGTTGTCGAATCCGAAGTTGACGTAGTCGTGCCGCATGAACCCGATGGTCCCGATGGTGTTGGGGTGGTCGTCGGGCATGACGCCCTTGCCGTGGAAGGTGTTGGCCACCGGGATGCCGAGTTGTTGGGAGAAGCGGACCAGCGCGGCGGTGGCGTCGGCGCGGGCGGCGCCGTGTCCGGCCAGCACCACCGGCCGCTTCGCGCCGCGCAGCACGTCGACGGCGCGTTCGACTTGACCGGGCGCCGGGGCCTCGGCGCGAACCACGTTGCGCGGCAACGGGGTTAGGTCGTAGTCGGCCTCGTCGGCGTCGATGTGCTCGGGCACGGCCAGGTAGACGGCCGCCGGGCGCTCGGTTTCGGCGACCTTGAACGCCTTGCGGAACATCTCCGGGATGGCGCGGGCGGTCGGGACGCCGGCGGCCCAGCGGGTGATCGGGGCGAACATCGACACCAGGTCGACGTATTGGTGCGACTCCTTGTACTCGCGATCCTCGCCGACCTGCGCCGAGATCGCCACCATCGGGGTGCTGTTCGTGGTGGCGTCGGCGACGCCGAGTTGCATGTTGATCGCGCCCGGGCCCAAGGTGGCCGACACCACCGCGGCGCGGCCGGTGACCCGGCCGTACATCTCGGCCATGAACGCCGCCGCCTGCTCGTGCCGGGTCAGGATGTACCGGATGGTCTTCGAGGAGGCCAGCGCCTGCACGAACCGGATGTTCTCCTCCCCGGGCAGCCCGAACACCACGGACACCCCCTCGTTCTCCAGGCACTCGACCATCAGCTGAGCGGCTTTACTCATCCGACACCTCCCGTTTGGAACAGTAGTGGCAGGCTATGCGTTGGAGTGTTGGACGTTTCGCAAACTCACCAAAGGAGGGCCAGCGTGCCCATCGCCACCATCAACCCGGCCACCGGCGAGACCGTCAAGACCTTTACCCCCGCGACCGATGACGAGGTCGACGCCGCGATCGCGCGCGCCCACGAGCGGTTCCTGGACTACCGCCACTCCACCACCTTCGCCCAGCGCGCCGAATGGGCCAACAACGTCGCCGATCTGCTGGAAAAGGAGGCCGACGACGTCGCCGCGATGATGACCCTGGAAATGGGCAAGACGCTGAAGTCGGCCAAGGCCGAAGCGCTGAAGTGCGCCAAGGGTTTTCGCTACTACGCCGAGAATGCCGAGCAGCTGCTCGCCGACGAGGTCGCCGATGCCGCCAAGGTGGGCGCGAAACAGGCGTACACCCGCTACCAGCCGCTGGGCGTGGTGCTGGCCGTGATGCCGTGGAACTTTCCGCTCTGGCAGGCCGTCCGGTTCGCCGCGCCGGCATTGATGGCGGGCAACGTCGGGCTGCTCAAGCACGCCTCCAACGTGCCGCAGTCCGCGTTGTATCTGTCCGACGTCATCATTCGCGGCGGCTTTCCCGAGGGCTGCTTCCAGACGCTGCTCATCTCGTCGAGCGCCGTCGAGCGCATCCTGCGCGACCCGCGGGTCGCGGCGGCCACCCTGACCGGCAGCGAACCGGCCGGCCAGTCGGTGGCGGCGATCTGTGGCGACGAGATCAAACCCTCCGTGATGGAGCTGGGCGGCAGCGACCCGTTCATCGTGATGCCGTCGGCGAACCTCGACGAGGCCGTCAAGACCGCGGTCACCGCCCGGGTGCAGAACAACGGTCAGTCCTGCATCGCCGCCAAGCGGTTCATCGTCCACACCGACATCTACGACGCCTTCGTCGACAAGTTTGTCGAGCGCATGGAGGCCCTCAAGGTCGGCGACCCGACCGACCCGGACACCGACGTGGGTCCGCTGGCCACCGAGTCGGGCCGCGACGAAATCGCCGAGCAGGTCGACAGCGCCGTCGCGGCCGGCGCCAAGATCCGTTGCGGCGGAACGCGTCTCGACCGGCCGGGGTGGTTCTACCCGCCGACGGTGGTCACCGAGATCACCAAGGACATGGCGCTGTACACCGAAGAGGTGTTCGGGCCGGTCGCCTCGATGTACCGCGCGTCGGGCATCGACGAGGCGATCGAGATCGCCAACGCCACCACCTTCGGGCTGGGTTCCAACGCGTGGACCAATGACGAGGCCGAGCAGCAGCGCTTCATCGACGACATCGAGGCCGGCCAGGTCTTCATCAATGGGATGACGGTGTCCTACCCGGAGTTGGGGTTCGGCGGCATCAAGCGCTCGGGCTATGGCCGCGAGCTCGCGGGCCTCGGCATCCGCGCGTTCTGCAACGCCAAGACGGTCTGGGTCGGCTCGGTCGCGGCCGGCGATTCCGGCGGCGACACCAAGGTGGAGTGAGCCGGCACCGCGTCCGTATCAGGTGACGTCCTTGACTGGCGCGGCTTGCGGCGAGAACGCCGCCGCCAGGACGGCGACGAGCCGGCGCACGGCCAGCGCGGGCTGCTCCGGGGTGGGCTCGTCGAGGCCGAGGACCGGATCCAATCCGCGCATGTACGGCGCCAACGCCAGGTGCGGAAAGATCAACAGCAGCAACGACAACAGCGCGTCGGTGTCGGCGTCCGCCCGCAGGTCGCCCCGCGCCTGCGCCTCGCGCACCAGCGGCCGCAGCACCTCCAGGTAATGGCGGTGGATGACGTTTTGCACGCTGACGCGCGCCTCGGTGTCGACCTCCAGCGTGGCCGCCGCGTGCAGCGCACGCTCGTGCGGATGATCGGCGAAGTAGGCGATCCAGGCGTCGAGCCAGTCGGTGAGGAATTCAAAGAAGGGCCGGCTGGGGTCGAGCTCGCGGATCCGGACCTCCATGTAGGACCGCACCCGCTGGCTGCCGATGTCGGCGATGAACGCGAACAGGTCCCGCTTGTCGGCGAAGTATTGGAACAGGCTGCCCTTGGCGACACCCGCGCGCCGGGCGATGACGTTGAGGCTGCCCCCGGAAAATCCGTGCGTCCCGAATTCCGCCTCCGCGGCTTCCACTATCGCGGCGCGGCGAGCCGGATCGACGCGCGCCCACGTCACCGTCGGCATGGCAACCCCCGTTGTGTGATGACCACCGGTCATTCTACTGTGATCGGCGTCACAGTCAAGTTGGGGCGACGATTATGGACGCATCACGGGCGCATCTCGTATGCGCCGTTCAGCGGCAGCACGTGGTCCTTCCAGACCTGCGCGTAGCGGCCCGGGTCGGCGACCGGGCGCCGGATCATCCGCATCGCGAACCGCGCCTGCTCGTCCGTCGTCGCCGCCTTGTCGTGCAGTTCGACGGCGTAGCTGTTGAAGTCGCGCACCAGCACGGCGAAGATCTCGTCGAGCAACGCGTCGTCCACCCGCGTCGTCCCGGCCTCTTCCAGGATGAGCTGCGCGTAGGGCACCAGCGCGAAGAGCTGGCCCACGCCGAAGGCGAAGTCGATGTCCTTCTGCTGCTTGGCATCTGGGGTGGCGGAGGCCAGCATTTCGGCGAGCACGTCGACCTGGTCGCGCAGCAGCGCGACATTGGGCAGATGGGCATGGCCGTCGAACGCCGTGCACCAGTTGTGGAAGCGGACCTTGCCCAGGCCGCCGGTCGGTCCCTGCGCGAACAGGAACGAGTCGTCGGCGTCGTCGTCGCGGCGGCCGATCACCGGCAGCTCGGTGTCGGGGGCGAACAGGTAGTTGGGCATGAACTTGGCCAGCAGCCCGATGTTGATGTGCACGGTGCCCTCCAGCCGCGGCAGCAGACCGATCTCGCGGGCCACCGTTTCGAAGAAGGTGTCCTTCTCCACGCCCTTGGCGGCGATCACGTCCCACAGCGCGGTGATCACCCGCTCCCCCTCGCTGGTGACCTTCGCCTTGGTGAGCGGGCTGTACAGCAGGTAGCGCCGATCGTTCGCCGACGCGCTGCGCATGTAGTCACACGCGCGGGTGGCGACCAGCCGCATCGCGACCAGCCGCACGTAGGCGTCGGTGAGCAGCCGGCGCACGTGGCTGAAGTCGGTGACGACGGTGCCGTACAGGTAGCGGTTGGCCGCGTGGGTGACCGACTCGTACATGGCGTGCGTGCACATGCCGATCGCGCCCCAGCCCAGGTTGTACTTGCACACGTTGACGGTGTTGAGCGCGGCGTGAAACGCGTCCATGCCGCGGTGCAGGATGTCGGCCTCGGTGACCGGGTACTGGTGCAGCGCGTAATTGGCGACGTAGTTCTGCGAGTTGACCACGTTCTTGATCAGCGTGTAGCGGTCATGGTGGGAATCGGCGGCGAAGAAGACGTACTCGCCGTCTGGTGACGAGTCGTCGATCTTGCCGAACGTCGAGACCATCCGGGCCACATTGGCGTTGCCGATGTAGTACTTCTCGCCATTAGCGACCCAGCCGTGCCCAAAATCGCTAGTCGGCGTGAGGATCATGTCGGTCTTGTAGACGTCGGCGCCGTGCCGTTGTTCGGAGAGACCGAACGCGAACACCTCGCCCTGCTCGAGCTGCGCGGCGGCCTTGCGCTTGGCGTCCTCGTTGTCGCTCATCCAGATCGGGCCCAGGCCCAGCGCGGTCACCTGGAACGGGTACCAGTAGCTCAGCCCGTAAAAGCCGATGATTTCGGCGAACTCACTGATGCGGTAGGTGTCCCAGCGGCAGTCGCTGGCGCCGTACTCGCGTGGTGTGAGCAGGGAGGCGAAGATGCGTTCCTTGGCAATGAAGTCGAGGAAGTCGGAGTACCACACGCGTTCGTGGTCGTCGTGCTTGAGCCGCGCCTTGCCGCGGGACTCGAAGAACTCCACGGTCGCGGCCATGATCTCCGCCGAGCGGGCGTCGGGGTATCTGCGTTGCAACCGGTTGGGATTGAGCAGCATGAGGGGAACGTAGCGCAAACAGGCCTGCCGGTGAACCTTCAAAAAAATGAGCTGCGGCCCCCTAGCATCAGGGACGTGCCAGAACTCAACACCGCTCGCGGAACCATCGATACCGCCGATCTGGGCGTCACGCTCATGCACGAGCACGTCTTCATCATGACCACCGAAATTGCCGAGAACTATCCGGAAGCCTGGGGCGACGAGGACAAGCGGGTGGCCGACGCGATCACCCGGCTGAACGAGCTGAAGTCGCGCGGCGTGGACACCATCGTCGACCTCACCGTGATCGGGCTGGGCCGCTACATCCCGCGCATCGCCCGGGTGGCGGCGGCCACCGAGCTGAATATCGTTGTGGCGACCGGGCTTTACACCTACAACGACGTGCCGTTCCGGTTCCACTACGAGGGCCCGGGCGGGCTGCTCGGCGGTCCGGAGATCATGGTCGACATGTTCGTCCGCGACATCGAGCAGGGCATCGCCGACACCGGCGTCAAGGCCGGGATCCTCAAGTGCGCCACCGACGAGCCCGGCATCACGCCGGGCGTCGAGCGGGTGCTGCGCGCCGTCGCGCAGGCGCACAAGCGCACCGGGGTGCCGATCTCCACGCACACCCACGCGGGTCTGCGGCGCGGGCTGGAGCAGCAGCGCATCTTCGCCGAGGAGGGCGTCGACCTGAGCCGGGTGGTGATCGGGCACTCGGGCGACAGCACCGACGTCGGCTACCTCGAGGAGCTCATCGCCGCCGGCTCCTACCTGGGCATGGACCGCTTCGGCATCGACGCGATCTCGTCGTTCGAGGACCGGGTGAACATCGTGGCGACGCTGTGCGAGCGCGGGCACGCCGACAAGATGGTGCTCAGCCACGACGCCAACTGTTACTTCGACGCGCTGCCCGAGGACCTGCAGCGGCAGATGATGCCGAACTGGCACTACCTGCACATCCACGACGACGTGATCCCCGCGTTGAAGCAGCGCGGCGTCACCGACGAGCAGCTGCACACCATGCTGGTGGACAACCCGCGGCGCATCTTCGAGCGTCAGGGTGCGTATGAGTGAGCCGGTCCCGCCGATCGGCGCGCAGATCTCGGCGCTGGCCGCGGTTACCCCCGACGAGCCCGCCGTCACCTGCGACGGGGTGACCCTGACCCGCGCCGAGCTGGATTCCTCGACGAACAGATTGGCCCGGGCCTACGCGCAGCTCGGCGTCGGCGTCGGCGACTACGTGACCATGGTGCTGCCCAACTCGATCGAGTGGATCCAGGCCGCGGTCGCGTGCTGGAAGCTGGGCGCGGTGCCGCAGCCGCTGTCGGCCCGATTGCCGGACGCCGAGTTGGCCGGCCTGTTGGAGTTGCGGCCGCCCGCGTTGCTGGTGGGGCGCTCACACTCGGAAATGCCAAGCGTGCCAGCCGGTTTCACGCCCGATCCGTCGTTGTCCGACGCGGGGCTGCCCGAGGCGGTGTCGCCGGTGTGGAAGGCGATGGGGTCCGGCGGCAGCACCGGCCGGCCCAAGCTGATCGAGTCCGGCGGTGACAGCCGGATACCGGCCGCCATCGGTTATCCGCTGGGCGCGCAGGAGGGCGACACCACCCTGGTGCCAATTCCGTTGTCGCACAACACCGGGTTCACCACCGCGACGATCGCCCTGATCATGCGCCACCACCTGGTGGTGATGAGCCGGTTCGACCCGCAGCAGTTCCTTCGGCTGATCACCGAGCACCGCGTCACGTTTTTGACGACCGTGCCCACGATCATGCAGCGGACGCTGCCGGTGTATCACGCCGACCCGGGGGCCTACGACCTGTCGTCGCTGCGCCGGTTCTGGCACATGGGGGCGCCGTGCCCGCCGGCGATCAAGGAGGCGTGGATCAACCTGCTCGCCCCCGAGGTCGTCTGGGAACTCTACGGCGGCACCGAATTACAGGCGCTCACCTTCATCTCGGCCGACCAGTGGTTGACCCACCGCGGCTCGGTGGGCGTCGTGGTCGCCGGGGAGATGAAGGTCCTCGACGACGACGGCAACCCCTGCCCGCCCGGCGTGGTCGGCGAGATCTACATGCGGCCCAGCCCCGGTAGCGCGCCGACGTACCGCTACGTCGGCACCACGGCGAAGAGCCGCGACGGCTGGGACTCGCTGGGCGATCTCGGCTACTTCGACGAGGACGGGTTTTTGTACCTGTCGGACCGCCGGGTCGACATGTTCACCGTGGGCGGCCGCAACGTCTACCCCGCCGAGATCGAGAGCGCGCTGTCGGCGCACCCCGACGTGCTGTCGTGTTTGGTCGTCGGCGTACCCGACCCGAACTCGGGCGATCTCGGCCAGGTGCCCTACGCCCTGGTGCACACGGCCGACGGCTCGACCCTGGATGACGAAGGGGTGAAAGAGTTTCTGCGCGAGTCGATTTCGTCGTACAAGGTGCCGCACATCGTCGAATTCGTCGACACCCCGCTGCGCGACGACGCCGGCAAGGCAAGGCGCTCGGCGGTGCGCGACGAGATCATGGCGCGATTGAGTCAGCCTCAGCGTCAGTGACTTTCGGCGCCGTCGCGGCTCGTTTTTCCCAGCGCCGCAACGCTTCCCGGGCGGGCGCCTCGATCAGGCCGTAGCTGACGGCGGCGATCGCGAAGCCGAAGATCAGCGTCAGCACCAGCACCGTCGGCATCCGCCCGGTGAACGGGAACGTCCCGATCACCGGGAACACCATCGCCAGCGCGGCCAGGTGCCAGATGAACAGGCCGTAGGACCAGCGCCCCAGCGTCACCATGGCGGTGCTGCCCAGCAGCCGGTGTTCCGTGTCGGCACGATCCAGCACCAGCGGCGCCACCAGCGCCCACGCCACCACCGCGCCCATCGCGGCCTTCACCGCGAACTGCCCGTTGCTGCCCACGGCCAGACCCGCCGGGCCGGCCAGCGGTGAGGCCGCCACCAGGTAGGCCAGCACCGCCAGCAGCGCCATCGGCACGCGCTTTCGGGCCAAGCGGTGCGCCACGCCGATCGGGCTGTGCACCCACTCGGCCAGCAGCATCCCCGCCGCGAACCAGGAGAAGAACGTCGGCGGCCAGTTGAGCGGGTTAACACCCGACGGGGTGTGTATCGGCACCCAGGCCCACGCGAGGCTGAGCACGCCCACGGCGGCGATCGCCGGCACCCGCGCCTGCACCGGCACGCGGCGGGCCAGCAGCGCCAGGATCGGCAGCGCCAGGTAGAAGGTGACCTCGACGGACAGGCTCCACATCTGGGTCAGGCCGGCCGTCAGGGTGAGCGGCACATAGATCTGGGTGAGCGTCAGGTTTGCCAACCACACCGTCGGGCTGGCGTGATCGGCGTCGGGCAACAGGGTGAGGATCACCGCGACCGCCACCACATAGGCCGGCATGATGCGGACCACCCGCGAACGCAGGTAGTGGCCGGTGGCGGGACGGGGCTCGGCGTCCCGGGCCGCCGCGGCGTGCCCACGCCACAGCAGGAATCCCGACAGCGCGAAGAACACCGCCACGGCAAGGTCGAAGCGACCGAACAGCCGGCCCGCGACACCACTGGAATGCCCGGTCTGAAATGCGACGTGGGTGACCACCACCCCCATGGCCGCGCACGCGCGCATACCCTCGACAGCGGGGAGGAAGCTTCGGGTCCCGCCGACCCGCTCGCCACTGGTCACCATGACAGTCTGCCCGTGCCGCGTTGCTGTTAGGGTCGAACGGGTTTCAACAAGGAGGTCACATCAACGTGAACCGAACTGTCATGTTGCGGTTCGCGGCGTGCGGGACCATCGGACTCGGGGCCGCCCTGTTGATTGCTGCGCTGTTGTTGTCGACGTACACCAGCAGCAGGATCACCAAGATCCCGCTCAACATCGACACCACCTTGGTCAGCGACGGCACCGGGACCGCGCTGGACTCGGCGTCGTTGTCCGGCGATCACGTCGTCGTCAACCAGAACGTGCCGCTGGCGTCGCAGCAGCAGATCACCGTCGAGTCGCCGGCCAACGCCGACGTCGTGACGCTGCAGGCGGGCACCTCGGTGCGGCGCACCGACAAGCAGAAGGACAGCGGGCTGCTGCTGGCCATCGTCGACAGCGTGACGCTGAACCGCAAGACCGCGATGGCCGTCTCGGACGACAGCCATCCCGGGGGTTCGGTGCAAAAGCCGCGCACCATCAACGACGAGAGCCCGCCGACCGCGATCCCGCTGCGCCATGACGGGCTGTCCTACCGCTTTCCGTTCCACACCGAGAAGAAGACGTATCCCTACTTCGACCCGATCGCGCAGAAGGCGTACGACGTCAACTACCAAGGCCAGGAAGACGTCAACGGGCTGACCACCTACCGCTTCACGCAGAACGTCGGCTACAACGCCGACGGCAAGCTGGTGGCTCCGGTCACCTACCCGTCGCTGTATGCCGGCGACGAGGACGGCAAGGTCACCACCTCGGCGGCGATGTGGGGCGTGCAGGGCGGCGACCCGGCGGAGCAGATCACCATGGTCCGCTACTACGCCGCGCAGCGGACCTTCTGGGTGGATCCGGTGACGGGCACGATCGTCAAGCAATCCGATCACGCCAATCACTACTTTGCCCGCGATCCGCTGAAGCCCGAGGTGACGCTGGCCGACTACAAGCTCACCTTCACCGAGGACACCGTCGAATCGCAGGTCAATTCCGCCCGCGACGAGCGCGACCGGCTGGCGTTGTGGTCGCGGGTGCTGCCGATCACGTTCACCGCCATCGGGCTGATCGCGCTGATCGGCGGCGCGCTGCTCGCCTCGTTCAGCCTGCGGACCGAGAGCGCGCTGGCCGCGCCCGACCACGACGATGCCGACTTCGGCCGCAGAGCCGAGCGCGTACCCGGTGACGAAGCCGAGACCGAGCAACTGCCCGCCCACCGCCCCGAACACGGCGATGATGCGGATCCACCCGGGGCCGACCCGCCCCCGCCGGATCCGGGTCCGGCGCCCGACCCGGCGCCGCCCGACGAGGAATAGCCCGATGCGGGCCAGCGTGGCCCGACCGGCGTACGCGTTGCTGCTGGCGCTGCTCGTGGTCGCGCCGCTACTGCGGCCCGGATACCTGCTGCTGCGCGACGCGGTGTCCACCCCGCGGTCGTATCTGTCCGATACCGCGCTGGGGTTGACGTCCGCGCCGCGGGCGACGCCGCAGGATTTCGCGGTGGCGGTGGCCTCTTCGGCTCTTGACGGCGGCGTCGTGGTGAAGGCTTTGCTGGTGCTGGGGTTATGGCTGGCGGGCCTGGGCGCGGCGCGGCTGGTGGCGGTGGTGCTGCCGTCGGCGGGGTTGGGCGGCCAGTTCGTCGCGATCACGCTGGCGATCTGGAATCCGTATGTCGCCGAGCGGCTGTTGCAGGGCCATTGGAGCCTGCTGGTGGGCTACGGCTGTCTGCCGTGGGTGGCTTCGGCGATGCTGCGGCGGTCACTGTTCGAGCTCGGGTTTTGGGTCGCGCTGGCCGGGCTGACGCCGACGGGACTGCTGCTGGCGGCGACGGTGGCGCTGGTCTGCGTGGTTGCCCCCGGCGCGGGCCGGGTGCGGTGGCTGTGCGCGGCCTTGGCTGTTGCGGTGGTGGCCGCGCTGCCCTGGCTGGTGGCGGCGGGGGCGGGCTCGCCGCTGACGGCTGCCAGCGGACGGCCCGGGGTGACGGCGTTCGCTGCACGCGCCGAGCCCGGCCTGGGCACCCTTGGCAGCCTGGCCAGCCTCGGCGGGATGTGGAACGGTCAGGCCGTACCCGATTCGCGGGCAACGCTTTTCGCTCTGGTGTCGGCCGGGGTGCTGTTGGGTGTGGTGTTGTTGGGTGTGCCGGTGCTGGCGCGCCGGCCCGCGACGGTGCCGCTGCTGGGGCTGGCGGTGGTCGCCGTCGTGGTGCCGGCGTGTTTGGCGACCGGCCCCGGCCTGCGCCTGCTCGGAGCGGTGGTCGACTTTGTGCCCGGGCTTGGTGTGCTGCGCGACGGGCAGAAGTGGGTGGCGCTGGCGATGCCGGCATACGCGCTGGCCGGTGCCGGCGCGGTGGTTCTGTTGGGGCGCTGGCTGCGGCCGCTTGGCGCGGCGGTGGTCTGCTGCCTCGCGTTGGTGTTGGCGCTGCCCGATTTGGCCTGGGGGGTGTGGGGGCGGGTCGAACCGGTGCACTACCCGGCGGGCTGGGCCGCCGTGGCGGCGGCGATCAACGCGGCGCCCGGCCCGGTGGCGGTGCTGCCCGTTGGCACGATGCGGCGCTTTGCGTGGTCCGGTCCGGCGCCGGTGCTCGATCCGCTGCAGCGTTGGGTCCGTTCCGACGTGCTGGCCACCGGTGACCTGGACATCGGCGGGGTGACCGTGCCCGGGGAGGGCGCGCACGCGCGTGCCGTGCAGGACTTGCTGCTGCGCGGGCCCGACCCGTCGGCGTTGGCGTCGGCCGGGGTGGCGTGGCTGGTCGTCGAAGCCGATACCCGCGGCGAGATGGGTCTGGCGGGGCGCACAGTCGACCGGCTCTCGTCGGTGTATCACGACGGCTCGTTGGCGCTGTACCGGATCGGCGGTTCCGGTGCGCCTGCCGCCGGCCGCCTTGCGACCCTGGCCGCGCATTGGGTGTGGCTGGCGTTGTTGATTGGGTGCGGTGCTGAAGTGACGTTCCTTTCGCTTCGTGCAAGGCTGCGCTGCGGTAGTCACTAGTAGTCACTTTCGTCTCTCGGCGAGGAGATAGTGCACTTTGAAACTTGATGGCGCATGCGACATCACGCGGCTGGCGCACGAGCCCGAATTAACGACAGTCACTTCCGTCTCTCGGCGGGGAGATAGTGCACTTTGAAACTTGATGGCGCATGCGACATCACGCGTGGGTGAACCGCTACACCTACCGCGCCGAATGGTCACCTGAGCGCGGTGAATACTCCAGCCGGTGCATCGAGCTGCCGTGGCTCGAGCAATGGGCTCCCACCCTGCAGGAGGCCACCGCCGCCGCGCAGCGCGTCGTCGACGAGTATCTCGACGAGCAGATTCGAGATGGCGGCGAAGTGCCGGCCCCGCTCAACGAGCGCCACTACAGCGGCAAGTTCGTGGTGAGGACTTCGCCCAATTTGCACGCGAGGCTCGCCCTCGAAGCCGCCGAACAGCGTGTGTCGATGAATCACTGGGTGGTGCAGAAGCTTTCGGGGCGCCTTGACCATCGGCTTAGCGACATCTTCGACTTCGATTAGCGCCGATTAGCGCCGTGCGATATCGCATGTGCTATCGACTTTCAGCACTGGGTAATGGTCACCCGGAGGTGCTGGTGTGGCTATTGGGACTCGTGCCGTTCAAACGACGCCGCTGATTGGCGTGCCGGCTTGCACGGCTTCCAGCACCGTGCGCATCGCGTCGGCGCTTTGCGCCCAAGAGAACTCGACGCTGCGCGCCTGCGCCTTGGCGCCGAGCTCGTCACGCAGGACGGGGTCGCACAGCAGCTGCTCGAGGCGATCGACCAGCTCGGGGCCGTCGTCCACCAATATCCCGGTGACGCCGTCGACGATGGAGTCGCACAGTCCGCCGGAGGATCGATACCCGATGGTGGGCACCCGGTGCTGGGCGGCCTCCACCACCGCCAGACCCCAACCCTCCTTGCGGGAGGGCAGCACATGCACCCAAGAGTGTTGCAGCACATGGTGTTTGGTGATGTCGTCGACGTGGCCGTGGAAGGTCACCGCGTCGGACACGCCGATTCGGTGCGCATGGTCGACGAGCCTTTGTCGCCACCATCCGTCACCGACGATGTCGAGGTGCAGGCCGGGAAGGCGCGGCCGCAGCTCGGCCACCGCATTCAGCGCATCCTCAATCTGCTTGTGCGGCACCAGCCGTGACAGCACCACGACGCGCGGTGCGGCCGCGCGCGGGCCGGACAACGTGTGCGTCGGCGCTTCATCAAGACCGTTGCGCACCAACGCGATTCGCTCGTTGTCGACGCCAAGGGTGACCAAATCGCGAGCCGACGGCAACGACACCGTCACGTATTGATTGCGACGGTTCGCCCAAGGCGATAGCCGCGACTCGATGAACCAACCGAGCCGGCCGAGCACCGGCCCGGCCACCGGCCACTGTTCCCGATGGCAGTGGTGCACCAGCATCACCACCCGCCGGCCGTAGACCAGCCGGGCCAAGAACGGCAAGCCGTTCTGAGTGTCGACAACCACGTCGGGCGCGGCTCCGCGCAGCCGGGCGGCGGCCATCGCCGCCAGCGCCCAGAGGTACACCGAATAACGCCCGCCCGCGCGGCTGATCCGCACGCCGTCGACCACTTCGCGTCGCGGGGCAGCGGCGTAGCGCGCGGTGCGCAGCGTGACGTCCACGCCCGACGCCGCGAGCTGGGCACCGATGCGCTGCAGGTAGGTTTCGCTGCCACCGCCCTGCGGGTGTCCGGTATCGCGCCAACACAGCAGCAATACCGAGCGCAGGGTAGACATCGACCGCCAGCCTAGACGGAGGGCCAGCGAGCAAATCTTTACGGGCTGGCCAGCGGGTGGGATCGTGTCACGATGAGCATCAGCAATGAGCCCGCCGCATCGCGCAGGTTTGTGGCTCATCCCCCCTTCTGGGGCTCGAAATGGGCCTCGCTCACGAACCCCGCCTGGCAAAAGAACCCCGTCGGGTCCTACCTGATCATAGTGGTCGCGATCATCGCCTTTACCGCCGTCTTCGGCGGGCTATACATGGCCGTTCAGTCCTCGGTTATGCGTCATTCCGGCGGATTCGCCGCCGAGATGACGGACAAGCTGATCCGGTACGGCGCTGTGGCGCTCCTTTTCGGCGGCGTCGGAGGCTGGTACTGGTGGTCGCAACGGTCCGGACACGGAAATCTCGTCATCGACGTCACCGGCGATGGGATGACGGTCAGCAAGCGGCCGGGCGATGTGTATCGGTTCGCCGACGCGACGCTCGGCGTGTGGGGTGTCACCGGCGGCATGACGATGGGCACCGCGCTGCATCTGCGCTGCGGTCCGCGCCGCTTCATTCTCGGCGGGCGTGACTTTCGCGCGGCTGCCGGCACGCGGCTCGACGCGCCCGACGCCGGCTACGGCCTGCCGGTGGACATCGACGCCTGGGTGACGGGTGCGGAGTTCGGCGAGATTCTCGCGATGGCCGGCCGCCGGGGCAACCACAGCTTGGCCGTCCGCCCGCCCGACCCCGGGGAGCCCACCCGGTGCCTGTTGTTTCCCAGCACACTGCTGGTCCAGCAGATGGGGCCGTTCGCGATGCGGCGAAAACAACAACTCCTGCGATCGGTCAATCAACCGCGCCTGGCCATCGACGTCGACGCCGAAGCGATGCGGGTGGTCGACCTGGACACCAACGCACTGGTTGTCGCGTCGCCGCTGGCGCAGGTGAGCGCGGTTCCGGAGACGTACCGATATCGGCAGGGGTTCGGAATTGGCTCCCTCGAGACCGGGTTTGCCTCGTCGCTGTCCACGACGCCGGTCATGGTCGTACATGTCCCCGGTATGCAACCGCTCAGCATCGGATGCCGTGACTCCACCACCGGCTTGAACCGTCGATTTTCCTGGCCCCGTGACGTGCATCAGCGCGTGAACGACCCGCCGGACTTTTCGGTCTCGGGGGCGGATTGGCTGACGCTGGTGGAGAAGTTCGGCCTGACCCCCTATCTGCAGCGGCACGACCAACAGGCCTAACCCGACCCGTAGGGTTGGCCGGTGGCCGTCACCGACGTTTTCGCGCGACGGGCGACGTTGGGCCGCTCGGTGCGGCTGCTGTCGCAGTTCCGCTACGAACAGTCCGACCCGGCGCGGTTCTACGGCGCGCTGGCGGGCGACACCGCGGCGATGGTCGGTGAACTCTGGCGCGGCCTGCACGGCGAGGACCCGTCCGGTCGCACGCTGCTCGACGTCGGCGGCGGACCCGGGTACTTCGCGACCGCCTTCGCCGATGCCGGGCTGCGCTACCTCGGCGTGGAGCCGGACCCGGGCGAAATGCATTCCGCTGGAACAGCTTTCGCGGGTGCTTCGGGCGGGTTTGTGCGCGCGTCCGGGATGGCGCTGCCGTTCGCCGACGACAGCGTGGACATCTGCCTGTCGTCCAACGTGGCCGAGCACGTGCCGCGGCCCTGGCGGCTCGGCGCCGAGATGCTGCGGGTAACCAGGCCGGGCGGGCTGACCGTGCTGTCCTACACCGTGTGGCTGGGCCCGTTCGGCGGCCACGAGATGGGCCTGACCCACTACCTGGGCGGCGAGCGCGCCGCCGCCCGGTACGCCCGCAAGCACGGCCGTCGGCCGAAGAACGACTACGGGTCGTCGTTGTTCGCGGTGTCGGCCGCCGAGGGGCTGAGCTGGGCCGCGAATACCGGCGCGTTGGTCGCCGCATTCCCCCGCTACCACCCGCGATGGGCGTGGTGGCTGACGTCGGTGCCGGCGCTGCGCGAGTTCGCGGTGAGCAATCTGGTGCTGGTGCTGTCACCCCGGTAATGGAACGTGTTCTAATCTGGCGCGAGCTTGGGTAGGGTGGCGCCATGACCGACATCAAGACCGAGTACGACAAGCTTTTCATCGGCGGCAAATGGACCGAGCCGGCGACCGGCGAAGTCATCGAGGTGCACTGTCCGGCGACCGGCGAGTACGTCGGCAAGGTGCCGATGGCGGCCGCGGCCGACGTGGACGCGGCGGTCGCCGCGGCGCGCGCCGCGTTCGACAACGGCCCCTGGCCCGCCACCCCACCGAAGGAGCGCGCGGCCGTGCTCGCCAACGCGCTCAAGCTGATGGAGGAGCGCAAAGACGGGTTCGTCAAACTGCTCGGCCTGGAGACCGGCCAGCCGCCGACCTCGGTCGAGACGATGCAGTGGATGAGCGGCATCGGCGCGATGAACTTCTTCGCCGGCCCCGCCGTCGAGCAGGTCAAGTGGCGCGAGATCCGCACCGGCGGCTACGGGCAGACCATCGTGCATCGCGAGCCGCTCGGCGTGGTCGGCGCGATCGTGGCCTGGAACGTGCCACTGTTCCTGGCGATCAACAAGCTGGGCCCCGCGCTGCTGGCCGGGTGCACCGTCGTGCTCAAGCCCGCCGCCGAAACCCCGTTGAGCGCCAACGCTTTCGCGCAGGTGTTCGCCGACGCCGGCCTGCCCGAGGGTGTGCTGTCGGTGGTCCCCGGCGGCATCGAGACCGGCCAGGCGCTGACCTCAAACCGCGACATCGACGTGTTCTCGTTCACCGGCAGCTCGGCCGTCGGCAAGGAGATCGGCCAGCGCGCCGCCGAGATGCTCAAGCCGTGCACCCTGGAGCTCGGCGGCAAGTCGGCGGCCATCGTCCTCGACGACGTCGACCTGGCGTCGGCGGTCCCGATGCTGGTGTTCTCCGGAATCATGAACACCGGGCAGGCCTGCGTGGCCCAGACCCGCATCCTGGCGCCCCGGTCGCGCTACGACGAAATCGTGGACGCGGTCAGCAATTTCGTGCAGATGCTGCCCGTCGGCAAGCCCGACGACCCGGCCGCCCAGATCGGATCGCTGATCAGCGAGAAGCAGCGCGCCCGCGTCGAGGGCTACATCGCCAAGGGCATCGAGGAGGGCGCGCGGCTGGTGTGCGGCGGCGGCCGTCCCGAGGGCCTGGACGGCGGATTCTTCGTGCAGCCCACGGTGTTCGCCGACGTCGACAACAAGATGACGATCGCGCAGGAGGAGATCTTCGGGCCGGTGCTGTCCATCATTCCGTATGACACCGAGGACGAGGCGATCAAGATCGCCAACGACTCGGCCTACGGGTTGGCCGGCAGCGTGTGGACTTCCGACGTGCCGCACGGCATCGAGGTGTCGGAGAAGATCCGCACCGGCACGTACGCGATCAACTGGTACGCGTTTGACCCGTGTTGCCCGTTCGGCGGCTACAAGAACTCCGGCATCGGCCGCGAGAACGGCCCCGAGGGCGTCGAGCACTTCACCCAGCAGAAGAGCGTGCTGATGCCGATGGGCTACACGCTGGAGGGTTAGCGGCCGCCGGCCTACCTTGCGCCGAGCGTGAACGCACAGCGAAATTCCGCGCTGTTTTTCGCCGTGCGTTCACGTTCGGCGTTTGCGTGCGCCAGCCGTGGGCGACGGCGGGCCGCCACGCTGCCGGGACGGGAAGAATCCGACCGGCAGGACGGTTGCGAGAATTATGCAAAAGAACATAATCCTCACGGTTTGCTCAGCTTGGCGGCGGACAGGAACAATGACGTAGGTCACATATTTGCCTGGTCTGCGAGTTTAGTGCCGCTAACCATTTGCTTAGTAGACCAAAGTCTTATATGGTTCTCAGCATAATCATGAGCCGCCGGCCCCGGCGCATGAGAGCAGCACACCGGCCGGGAGAAAATCATGTGGATCATCGAGCTCAACGTCGCGGGTTACCACTACACGCGCGAGATGCCCGACCTCAAACGCCGGCCGTTCCGGTTCAGCCCACGCAATCTGCACTGGCCGGCACCCCGGCCCACGCAGGCTGCATGACCCGGGCCAGCACAGGCGCGCAGGCGCCGACTCGCGCGCCCAAGCGCGGCAACACCCGGACAAAAATGCTGGTCGCCGCCGCTGACGTGATGCGCGAGCGCGGGGCGGCCGGGGTCACCATCGACGAGGTGCTGGCCCGCAGCGGCGCGCCGCGCGGCTCGGTCTACTACCACTTCCCGGACGGGCGCAACCAGATTCTGGCCGAGGCCCTGCAGTACTCCGGGGACTCCATCACCGCCATGATCGACGACGCCGCCGGCTGGGGCGCCAAGGCCCTGCTGCGCGAGTTCGTCAAATTCTGGGAACGCTTGCTCACCGACGCCGACTTCGCCGCGGGCTGCCCGGTGGTTGCCGCAGCGATCGGGTCAAGCGACGACGACCCCAAACTCTCCGCCGAGGCGGGCGTCATCTTGGGCCGCTGGTGTACTGCGTTGACCGGGGCATTCGTCAACGACGGCTTCGCCGACGAGGAGGCTGAGTCGTTGGCGGTCATGGCGATCGCCGCGCTGGAAGGCGCGATCGTGTTGTCCCGCTCGACCCGCTGCGTGCGGCCGTTGAGCCAGGTCTGGGACCAACTCGAATTCCTCATCAAGGCGAGGGAATTCGTCCGTCGCAACGGGCTGTCCGAGTAGCGGCGCTTCGCCAGCCGGACGACCGGACGCCATAACGAAAGATTTGTTGCGTGTCCGTTTTCTTGTGAGATCGACGGGTACTCGCCCACTCCCCTTCGGCTCGACGATCACCTGAGCTGCCTGACCGCCGGGTCGTGAAATTTCCGGCGGAGGTGTGGCATGACAACCGTAATCGCAGCGCCCGAAATGATGGCGGCGGCGGCGTCGGAGTTGGCGAGGCTGGGTTCGGCAATCGACGCCGCCACGGCGGCGGCATCGGCTCCGACGACGGGGGTGCTCGCGGCCGGCGCTGACGAAGTCTCGGCGGCGGTGACGGCGCTGTTCCACGCGCACGCCAGGGACTACCAAGCCCTCAGCGCCCGAGCGGCGGCCTTTCATCAGGAGTTTGTGCAGGTCCTCAACAGGGGCGCGACCGCCTATGCCGACGCCGAGGCCGCCAACGAGTCGCCGCTGCTGCTCGTGGTCAACGTGGCCCTGCTGGCGCTGTTCGGGCGCCCGCTGATCGGCAACGGCGTCGACGGCCTGGTGCCCGGTTCCAACGGCGGCCCCGGCGGATTCTTGATGGGCAACGGCGGAAACGGTGCGCTGGGCGCACCGGGCCAAAACGGCGGCAAGGGCGGGTCGGCGGGGCTGATCGGCAACGGCGGGCACGGCGGGGCCGGCGGGGCGGGCGCCGCCGGGATTGCGGCCGGCAACGGCGGCGCCGGCGGGCGCGGCGGGCTGCTCTCCGGCAACGGCGGCGCGGGCGGGGCCGGCGGAGTCGGCGTCCTCAGCGACGGCGGCAACGGCGGCCGGGGCGGTAACGCGGTACTGGCCGGCAGCGGCGGGGCCGGCGGGGAAGGCGGGGCCGGTGCGGCGGACCTCCCGGTCGGCAGCCCCGGCGCGTCCGGCGGCGACGGCGGCAGGGGTGGCAACGGCGGGCTGTTCACCGGCGACGGCGGGGCCGGCGGGAACGGCAACAACGGCGGAATCGGCGCCCTCGCCCCCGGCGGCGCGGGCGGCGCCGGCGGCCACGGCGGTAACGCCAGATTGTCCGGCAGCGGTGGAGACGGCGGCGACGGCGGCGACGGCGCCTCCGGCATGCCGGGCGGGAGCGGCGGCGTCGGCGGTCAGGGCGGCAACCGCGGTCTGCTGTCCGGCACATTCGGCAGCCACGGCGCACACGGCCGAAGCGGCACGAGCCTGCAGCTCACGCCGTTGGTCGCGGGCCTGATCTAGCCACATTCGCCCACACATTTGCGTTTGGTGTGAATGTGCAGGCGTCTGCTGGGAATTCGCTATGCGCGCCGAAGGTTCGCGCTGCGCTCGCGCAATGTCGGTTGTGAACGCGATGCCGGACGTAATGTGTTCTGCTGCAACGGATCTGGCGAATCTCGGGGCGGCGATCAGGGAGGCGAACGAGGCCGCGACACCCCGACCGCGGCGCTGTTCGGCCGCAACGGGCTCGACGGCGGGCAAGCCCCTTAGCGGACCATCCCGGCGCAGCACGAATTCCTCATCACGGCAAGGGAATTCGTCGCCCGCACGTTTCGTCCGATTAGCTGGACATTTCGTCCGGCGCCAATTGTCTGGCGACACAGATCGAGATAACTTCCCATTACCCGCAATTCGAGTGCGGGCCTTCGTCGTGGGGTGTCGGAAATCGGAGGTGCGGGATGTCTTCTGTGATCGCTATACCCGATCTGGTGGCGGCTGCTGCCTCAGATCTGCACAGTCTCGGTTCGACAATCAACGGCGCCCATGCCGCCGCCACGCCCCCCACAACGGGGCTGCTGGCCGCGGCCGAAGACGAAGTGTCGACGGCGGTCGCGGCGCTATTCGGCCAGCACGCCAAGGAATTCCAAGCGCTAGCCGCCCAGGCGCAAACGTTCCACCAGAGTTTCGTCCAGGCCTTGAACGGTGCCGCCAACGCGTATTCCGGCGCCGACGCCCATAGTGCCGCCGCCCTCGCGCTCAACGCGATCAACGCACCCACCGAGGCTCTGCTGGGCCGCCCGCTGATCGGCAACGGCGCGCCCGGCACGCCCGGAACGGGTGAAAACGGCGGCGCCGGAGGCATTCTGATCGGCAACGGCGGCGCGGGCGGATCGGGCGGCATAGGCCAAAACGGCGGCAATGGCGGGGCGGGCGGCCTGATCGGCAGCGGCGGGGCCGGCGGGGCCGGCGGCGGCGCGCTCAATGGGGTGGCCGGCAACGGCGGTCATGGCGGCAACGCCGGGTTGTTCGGCAACGGCGGTGCGGGCGGCCTGGGCGGGAACGGCACTAACCCCGACAATCCGCTGGGCGCCGGCACCGGCGGCGCCGGCGGCAGGGGTGGCAACGGCGGCCTGTTCTTCGGGAACGGCGGTCTCGGTGGCGGCGGTGGGGCCGGGCCCACCGCCGGCGGCGCGGGCGGCGCCGGCGGTGCCGGTGGCCTGTTCTACGGCAACGGTGGTGGCGGCGGCGCCGGCGCCGACGGCGGCGCCGGCGGTGCCGGTGGATCCGCGCACCTGCTCGGCAACGGCGGCGCCGGCGGCGCCGGCGGGACGGGGGTCGCAGGCATCGCGGGCAGCGGCGGCGGCAACGGCGGGGCCGGCGGCAACGCCGGGCTGCTGAGCGGGCAAGCCGGTGCCGGCGGTGCCGGCGGGGCCGGCCTTGCCGGCCTCAACAGCAGCTCGGGCGGCAACGGCGGATCCGGCGGCGGTGCCGGCCTGTTCGGCGGCGGCGGGGACGGCGGGGTCGGCGGCGACGCCGCCGTGGACGGCACCAACGGGGACGGCGGGCAGGGCGGCGCCGGGGGCGTGTTCTACGGCAATGGCGGCAACGGCGGCGCAGCCGGTCTCGCGACCGGGTTGGGCGTCAGCGCCGGCAACGGCGGCAACGGCGGCGATGCCAAGCTCATCGGCAACGGCGGCAACGGCGGCAATACCCTCGACGGCGGGACGCCCGGCAAGGGTGGCAACAAGGGTCTGCTGTTCGGGACCCAGGGGACTCCCGGATCGAACGTGCTCTAGCGGCGTCGGTCGCTGTCCGGCAGCGACTGACCCAGGGCGACTCCGCCGCGGGGCGCCCCGATGGGCGAGTAGCTCGAATTTCCCAGCAAGGCAAGGGAATTCGTCGTCCGCGACGGCATTCGGGGCTAGCGGAGCGTGCTCCTCGGCGCCCGACCGCATCCGCGGCGGGCGTCACCTCCCCCGATCTGGCCAAAAGAGAGCTTTTCGATTAGGCCTGCGTCGCAGCGAACACAGGTTAAGATTTGCTCCCCAACGCATGCTCGACAATCGCTAACCCCTCGGCGAGCGAGCCGATTCGCCGGAGGTAGCGAGATGCCTTTCGTGATCGCAGAGCCCGACCTCGTGACGGCTGCCGCCGCGGATCTGGCGAGAATCGGTTCCACGCTGACCCAGGCCAATTCGGCCGCGGCGGCCCCGACCACGCAGGTGCTGGCCGCCGGCGCAGATGAGGTGTCGGCGGCCGTCGGCGCATTCTTCGCCGCTCACGGTCAGCGGTATCAGGCCCTCGGCGCCCAGGTGGCGGCTTTTCACGACCAATTCGTCCAGGACGTGGGCGCCGGCGCCCGCGCCTACGCCAGCACCGAGGCGGCCAACGCCGCCGCCGCGGCCAACCTCTGGCAAACCCTGCAGCAGGACGTGCTGAACGCGGTCAACGCCCCCACCGAACTGCTGTTGGGTCGGCCACTGATCGGCAACGGCGCCGACGGGTTGCCGGGGACCGGGCAGGACGGTGGCGCCGGCGGACTGTTGTGGGGCAACGGGGGCAACGGCGGCTCCGGAACGCCCGCGACCGGGGCCGGCCCCGGAGGGCCGGGCGGCAACGGCGGACCCGCCGGCCTGTTCGGAAACGGCGGCGCGGGCGGGGCCGGCGGCCAAGCCGTCGGCCTCCAGTCCGCCGGCCCGGGTGGGGCCGGCGGCACCGGCGGGCTGCTGTTCGGCAACGGGGGGCCCGGCGGTGTCGGCGGATTCGCGTTGTCCCCCACCACCGGAGGTACCGGAGGGCGGGGCGGGGACGCCGTCGGGTTGTTCGGCAACGGCGGGGCCGGGGGCGATGGCGGTTCCGGTCAGCTCGGGGATTTGCAGAACAGTGTTGCCGGCGCGGGCGGCCAGGGCGGCCACGGCGGAACGCTGCACGGCGACGGCGGCCGCGGCGGCAACGCCGGATTCGCCACGCGCGGCAACTTCGGTGGCAACGGCGGCGCCGGCGGGATGTTCAGCGGCGACGGCGGCGCCGGCGGCAACAGCACGGGCGGCAAGGTGGGCGGCGCCGGCGGAGCCGCCGGCTTTATCGGCGACGGGGGCGCCGGCGGCACGGGCGGTGCCGCCGACCAGACCCTGCTCTTTGAAAACGGGGGCGACGGCGGCACCGGCGGAGCGGGCGGCGCCTTTTGGGGCGACGGCGGGCACGGTGGCATGGGCGGGCAATCCGCCTACGGGAACGGCGGCCACGGGGGTGCGGGCGGCAACGCCGTCGGATTCTTCGGCGACGGCGGGGCCGGCGGGGGCGGTGCCCAGGGTTTGGGCAAGGGCGGTTTCGGCGGCCAGGGCGGCGACGGGGGCGTCATCGGCGGCGGCGGTCGGGGTGGCGACGCCGGGGTGGGCACCACCTTCTCCGGATCGGTGGGCGGGGACGGCGGCAACGCCCGGCTGATCGGCAATGGCGGAGCCGGGGGCACCGGATACCTCGGGGCGGGCGGGATTGGCGGCGCCGGCGGGCTGTTGCTCGGCGTGCCCGGGGCCGACGGGCGGGACGGACCGTGACCGGTCACGGCGCCAACGTTTCGCGCTTCACCGCGCCAACACAGTGGAGGTGTACATGTCATTCCTGATCACCCAGCCCGACCTGGTCTCGGTCGCCGCCACCGAGCTGGCGAACATCGACTCGACGCTCGGGCAGGCCACCTCGGCGTCGGCGGCGCGCACCATGCAGCTGGTGGCGGCGGGCGCCGACGAGGTGTCAGCGGCCGTGGCCGCCGCCTTCGGCTCGCACGCCCTGGATTTCCATGCGGTCGGCGCCCAAGCGGCGGCCGTCCACCGGCAATTCGTGCAGGCGCTCAATGCCGCGGCGGCCGAGTACGCCGCCGCCGAGGCCGCCAACGCCGCGGCCACGGCCAACCCCTGGCAGGCCGTGCAACAGGGCATCCTCAACGCCATCAACGCGCCGACCGAACTGCTCCTGCAGCGCCCGCTGATCGGCGACGGCGCCGACGGCGCGCCCGGCACGGGCCAAGACGGCGGCACCGGCGGGATTTTGTGGGGCAACGGCGGCGACGGCGGGTCCGGCGCCGCGGGCCAAAACGGCGGCAACGGCGGCCGGGCGGGCCTGATCGGCAACGGCGGCGCGGGCGGGGCGGGGGGTCTGAGCACCGTCGCCGGAACCGCCGCCGGCAGCGGCGGCGCCGGCGGCACCGGCGGGCTGTTGTGGGGCGACGGCGGCCGGGGCGGCGCGGGCGGTGCTTACAACGCCGCCGCCCTGCAGAACGGCGCGGGCAGTGGCGGCGCGGGCGGGGACGCGGTCGGGTTGTTCGGCAACGGCGGCGCCGGCGGCACCGGCGGCACCGCGTCCGCCGTCAACTTCACGTCCGGGAACGGCGGCCACGGCGGCCACGGCGGCCTGTTGCACGGCACCGGCGGCGCCGGCGGAAACGCCGGCAGCGGGGCCGGCTTGGCGGGATCGCTCATCGGCGCCGGCGGAGACGGCGGCAACGGCGGCCTGCTCAGCGGCGATGGCGGTGCCGGCGGCGCCGGCCAGGGCCTGAACGGCGGCAACGGTGGCAACGCCGGGCTGATCGGCGACGGCGGCGTCGGCGGCGTCGGCGCGTTCACCGGGCCCGGCGGCAACGGGGGCGACGGCGGCACCCTGTGGGGCGACGGCGGGCGCGGCGGCGACGGCGGGCAAGCGGTTGGGGTCGGTTTCGGCGGTAAGGGCGGCGCCGGCGGCGACGCCGTCGGCCTGTTCGGCAGCGGCGGAGATGGCGGCAACGGCGGCCAGAGCGCCACCGCGGCGTTCAACGGGGGCCAGGGCGGACGCGGTGGCAACGCCGCCGTCTTCGGCGACGGCGGCAACGGGGGCAACGGCGGCGCCAGCCTGAACAAGGCTTTCGGCGGCGCCGGCGGGAACGCGCAACTCGTCGGCAACGGCGGCGCCGGCGGCAATAGCGCCGGGGTCGGCGGAATTCCGGGCGCGGGCGGCGCCGGCGGGCTGCTGCTCGGGTTGCCCGGCCCCGACGGACAGGCCGGGCCCTAGCCTTCGCTCGACGTCGAGCTCGCCGACCGGGCCCTTGCTCGGATCTCGCTTCGGCGCCCAACATCGCGCTACGCTTTTGCTCGGTATCACCTACGTGGGGGGTGAGAAATGTCAATTCTCGCCACACAACCCGACCCGATGGCCGCGGCGGCGACGGACCTCGAAGGCGTCGGTTCGGCTCTGCGCCAAGCCAATTGGACCGCGGCCACCCGCACCACGGAGCTACTCGCCGCCGGTGACGACGAAGTCTCGGCGGCGGTGGCAGCGGTATTCGGCGACCACGCCCAGGCATACCAGGCCGTCAGCGCCCGGGCCGCGGCGTTCCACCAGCAATTCGTCGAGGCCTTGAGCGCGGCTGCGGCGGCCTATGCGCGCACCGAGGCGGCCAGTGTGTCGTCCTTGCAGACCGCTGCGCAAGATTTGCTCAACGTCATCAATACGCCCACCGAGCTGCTGCTGGGCCGCCCGCTGATCGGGAACGGGACCAACGGGGCGCGCGGCACGGGGCAAGACGGCGGCGCCGGCGGGATCCTGTGGGGCAGCGGCGGCAACGGCGGGTCCGGCGCCGCCGGCCAAAACGGCGGCAACGGCGGGCCCGCCGGGTTGTTCGGAAACGGCGGCGCCGGCGGCACCGGCGGCCAAGGTGCCGACGTCGGGAGTCCCGGGGGCACCGGCGGCAGGGGCGGCGCCGGTGGCCTGCTGTGGGGCAACGGCGGCGCGGGCGGCATGGGCGGGGTCAACGACTTCGTCGGCGCGAGCAACGGGGGCACCGGCGGCGCCGGCGGCAACGCGATAGGGCTGTTCGGCAGCGGCGGCGCCGGCGGAGCCGGCGGCTTCAGCAATCAGGGCACCGACGGCTCCGGCGGGGCGGGCGGCCATGGCGGCAGCGGCGGGTTGCTGTGGGGGATGGGTGGCGACGGGGGCGACGCCGGCGACGGCAGCACGGGCAACGTGGGCGGTGCCGGCGGCGCGGGCGGTCAGCTGTTCGGCGATGGGGGCGACGGCGGCAACGGCACCCAGGGCAAGAACGGCGGCAGCGGCGGCAGCGCCCACCTGATCGGAAACGGCGGCGCTGGAGGAACCGGCGGCGGCGGGTTCATCGTGCCCCAGGGTGGTGCCGGCGGGGCGGGCGGCAACGGCGGGTCGCTGTTCGGCAACGGCGGTCACGGCGGCACGGGCGGGCAGTCGATCTTCAATGCCCCCGGCGCCGGGGGGCCGGGCGGCAATGCCGTGGGCCTGATCGGCAACGGCGGCGACGGCGGCGAAGGCGGCGCGAACGTCAGCGGGCCGGACGGCCCCGGTGGTCCCGGCGGCAACGGCGGTCTGCTGTTGGGGGCCGCCGGGGCCGACGGGCCGCACGGACCCTAGCCGAGGGCCGTCAGTCGCTGGCCGGCAGCGGCTTGACCTCTTTGAGCGACAGCGCGGTCGTGCCGACGCTCAGGCTGCCCGCGCCGGGCTTGGTCACCAGTACCTCGGCGCCGGTCTCGTCGACGTAGCGCTTGCCCATTACCGTGCCGTCGGCGAACGCCGGGTCGAGTTCACCGGAGCGCTCGGCGCCGATCGGGACCATCGGCACACCGCCGCAACGCAAGTCGTCGAGGCTGTCGGAGCTCCGGACGACGATCACCTGGGTGTCGCATACCTGGCTGGCCAGACGGGTTCCGTTCTTGATCATGCATGCAATCCTTTTAGCGTCTCGATGATTTCCCGGCGAAGCACCTTGCCGGTGGGAGTCGTGGGCAGCTCGTCGCGAAAGACTACCCGGTCCGGGGTGCGCGACCCGCGCAAACTCTTGCGGACATGTTCGCGCAGTTCCTCGGGGTCGGGATCGATGCCGGCGACGGGCACCACCACCGCGACGATCGCCTGGCCCCACTGCGGATCCTCGACGCCGACCACGGCGACGTCGCGCACATGCGAGTGCTCGATGAGCACCTCCTCCAGCTCGGCGGGCGCGATGTTCTCCCCGCCGCGGATGATGGTGTCGTCGCTGCGCCCGCCGATGAACAGGTAGCCCTCTTCGTCCAGCATCGCGATGTCTTTGGTTGGGAACCAACCGTTTTCGTCGAGCACCGAGCCGATCCCGGTGTAGCGGCCGGACACCTGCTCGCCGCGCACGAACAGCTCGCCGGTCTCCCCCGGGCCGAGCACGTTGCCGTCGTCGTCGCGGATCTGCAACTCGATGCCGGGCACCGGCTGCCCGACCGACCCGAGCCGCTTGGAGGCGGCGGGATCGGAGGCCGAGTGCGCCGCCCGGTGGTCGTCGGGGCCGAGCACTGCGATCGTCGAGCTCGTCTCGGTCAGCCCGTAGGCGTTGACGAAGCCCACCTCCGGCAGCAATTCCAGCGCCCGCCGGACCAGTGGCAGGCCCACCTTCGAGCCGCCGTAGGCCAGGTTGCGCAGCGTCGGCAGCTGGTGGCCGCCGGCCTCGAGCACGGTGACGATGCGGTCCAGCATGGTGGGCACCACCGTGGCGGTGGACACCCGTTCGGCGTTGACCAGGCGCACCCATTCCTGCGCGTCGAAGTTGGGCAGGTAGACCATCTTTCGCCCGGCGTACAGGTTGGACAGCGCCGCGCTCACCCCGGCGATGTGATAGGGCGGCACGCAGATCAGCGCGGCGTCGTCCGCCCCGGCGGACTCGAATTCGACCGTGCTGGTGATGTAGCTGGTCAGGTTGGTGTGGGACAGCTCGACGGCCTTGGGCTGCGACGTGGTGCCCGAGGTGAACAGGACGATCGCGACGGACTCCGGGTCGGCGAACTCGGCTTCAAATTCAGCGGCCTCGGGGCTGCGCGCCGCCGTCAGGAAGTCATCGGAGTCCAGCACCTGTAGCCCGGCGTCCCTGACCATCTCGCGGTAACCGGCGTCGACGATCACCAGCGGTTCGGGCAGCCGCCCGATCAGGGTCTGGATGCCCTCGGCCGACAGCCGGTAGTTGAGCGGGGTGAACGCCACCCCGGCGCGGGCCGCGGCGAAGATCAGCAGCGGGAGCATCGCCCCGCCGGTGCCGACGTACGCCACGTGCTTGGCGTTCGACGCGGCGATGACGCCGGCGCCGCCGTCGGCGAGGTCACTGAGCTGCTGGGTGGTCAGCCGCAAGTCGCCGGCCACGACGGCCGTGCGGTCGGGGTTGCCCGACGCGGCCATCTCGAGCAGCAACGAAACGCTCATCCTCGGTCCTTACTGGATCCCCGGCCCTTTACAAATCTCGGCCATAGTGTAACTGAGCGCCAAGGAGCCCTCGCCGAGCGTGTTCGCAGGGTGAGAAATCAGCGGAAATCTCGCCATGCCGTCACGCTCGGCGACGCCCCGCGGTTACGTCCCGGTCCAGTTGGGCGCGCGCTTCTCGGCGAACGCGATCGCGCCCTCCTTGGCGTCGTTGGAGACGAACACCGGGCCCAGGATCTTGGTCTGCTCGGCCCACATGTTCTCCGGGGTCCAGCCGCGGGACTCGACGATGATCCGCTTGGTGGCGGCCACCGCCAGCGGCCCGTTGGCGGCGATCCGCTCGGCCAGCTCGATGGCGGCGTCCAGGGCCTGCCCCGGCTCGGCCAGCACGTTGACCATCCCCAGCGCGTGCGCGCGCTCGGCGGACAGGTTCTCCCCCGTCAACGCCAACTCCATGGCGATGGCCGACGGGATGCGCTGGGGCAGCCGCAGCAACCCGCCGCCGCCGGCGACCAGGCCGCGCTTGACCTCGGGGATGCCGAAGGCGGAGTCCCGCGAGGCCACGATCAAATCGGTGGCCAGGGCCAGCTCGGTGCCGCCGGCCAGCGCGTAGCCCTCGACCGCCGCGATGAGCGGCTTGTCCGGCCCGCGCTCGGTGAAGCCCATGCCGCGGCCCTCGACGATGGGGACCTCGCCGCGCGCGAACGCCTTGAGGTCCATGCCCGCGCAGAACGAGCCGCCCGCGCCGGTGACGATGCCCACGGAAAGGCCCTTGTCGCCGTCGAGCCGATCGACCGCGTCGGCCAGGCCCCGGCTGACCGCGGCGTTGACCGCGTTCTTGGCCTTGGGCCGGTTGATGGTGATGATCAGAATCCGGTCGCGCTGTTCGACCAGGACTTCGGGTTCGGTGTTGCCAGCTTCTTCGCTCACACCGGTGATGGTAACGGCCCGCCGCCGGGCCCCACATCAGGCCGGAGCCAACGCCTCCGGCACCTCGGTAAGGCTTTCGGAAAGCCCTGCGGCCCGGCGTATTTCGACGAAGTCGGCGATCATGGCCTCGGTTACCTCGTGCGGGTCCTTGACGGTCGAGCCGTCGGAGAGCACCGAGATGTTGAGCTGGTCGACGTAGCTCCACACGGTGATGTTCAGCCCGCTGCCGGCGGTCAGCGGGCCCACCGAGTAGATCTCGGTGACCAGCGCGCCGCCCACCCGGCCGCGTTCGCGCGGCCCGGGCACGTTCGAGATGTTCAGGTTGAGCACCTTGTTCTGCCCGTCGCGGTTGGACAGCCAGCGGAACAGGGCTTCGGTGCCGGTCGGCGGCCAGTAGGCCGCCCAGCGCGCGATCAGCTCCTGGCCCATCAGCTGGTGGCCCTCCTTGGCCAGGACCGCGTTCTCATGGCACAGCCGCACCCGTTCCAGCGGGTCGTCGGAGTCGGCCGGCAGCGCGACCATCATCCCGGTGAAGCGATTGCCCGAGATCCGTTCCGGCGAGAAGTCGTAACTCACCGGGACCGACGCCAGCAGCGGTTCGGTTTGGCCGTCGTAGCGCAACAGCAACGTCCGCAGCGCGCCGGTGGACATGGCCAACACCATGTCGTTGATCGTCGCGCCCAGCAGCTTGGCGGTCTGCCTCACATCGGCGAAAGCCAGTGTGGCGGTGGCGAATCGGCGCTCCGGGGTGAGCTTGTGGTTCATGAACGTCGGCGGCGGGGTGAACGGCATGGTCAGTTCCGGCGAGAGCTTGCGCGAGCTGCGTCGCACCCGACCCAGCCCCTGCGCGGTGTAGCGGACGGTCGCCGGGATGCGGGCGATGTGCCGCAGGTGATCGGTGAACGCGGACGTCATCAACTCCCGCTTGGACGGTGCCGGATCGGCCGCGTAGCTGACCTCGTCCCCGCCGGGCTGCAGATCCATGCCGCGCGCCAACAGGTTTGCCGAGGCGACGCCGTCGGCGAGGGCGTGATGGATCTTGCCGACGACGGCGATCCGGTGGTTGGTCAGGCCCTCGACGAAGTACATCTCCCACAACGGGTGGCCGCGGTCCAGCGGCGTGCTGGCGATCTGCCCGATCGCCTCGTCGAGTTCCCGTCGGCCGCCGGGGGACGCCACCCGCCACGGGCGGATGTGGTAGTCGAGATCCACCTCGCAGTTCTGCCGCCACATCGGGTGGTGAAACTTCAACGGGACGTCGACGAGCTGATAGCAGAACGGCTCCAGCTTGCCCAGCCGGCTTCGGATGACCTCGCGGAACGCGTCGATGGTAAAGCCGCGGCGTTCCTCGTCGAGTTCGATGACCGCGACCTTGATGGTGTGCATGTGCACGTTGGGCGCTTCGCTGTACAGCAGCACCGCGTCCCAGCCGCTGAGCCGCTTCACCGCCCCTCACCCATACCGCGACCTTACTCAGCGGTGGGCGCTCAGATCACCTCTTTCGCGCCGATCGGCGCCTTGCTGCGATGCACCTGGCGCAGGAACAGCGACGTCGCGTGCGCGGCCGCGCCGGCCCGCTCACCGTCGAGGAGGTCGAAGCCGTGTCCGGCCCCCGGCAACTCCAGGTAGCCGACCGACGAATGCGACGTCGCGCGCATCCGTTCGACGAAGCCGCGCGCCTGCTCGACCGGGATGACGTTGTCCTTGCTGCCGTGAATCACCAAGAACGGCGGGGCATTCCGATGCACCCGCGCGATCGGCGACGCGTCGCGGAACACCTCGGGGTGTCGGGCGATGGTCCGTTTCACCACCACCCGCTCCAGAAACTCGACGAACTGGGCGCGCTCGCGGGTGGATCGGTCCTGCCAGTCGTAGCGGCCGTAGATCGCGACCACGGCGTCCACCGAACTGTCGGCTCCCTCGGGCAGTTTGGCCTCGTACTGCGGGTCACCGGGGGTCAGCCCGGCCAGCGCCGACAGGTGGCCGCCGGCCGAACAGCCCGCCACCGCAACGAAATTGCGGTCGCCGCCGAACTTGTCCACGTTGGCCCGCGCCCACGCGATGGCGGTCTTGACGTCGATGATGTGGCGCGGCCAGCGGTGGTGCGGGGCGGCGCGGTAGTCGATCGCCAGACACACCCACCCCAGCTCGGCCATGCGTGACATCAGCGCGGACCCCTGCAGCATGCTGCGGCCGTGCACCCAGGCGCCGCCCGGGACGAAGATCAACACCGGCGCGGGGCCGGGAGGCAGATCCTTGCGGCGCCACACGTCGAGCACCTGCGCGGGGTGGTCGCCGTAGTGGACGCCGCGGCGGTAGACGTAGCGCGGGCGCAACGCGTCCAAGATCGGCGGCGTCCGTTGCGGCGCGGGCCATTCGCCGTCCAGGTCGACGGCCGACACCACCGAACGCAGCGCCGCGACGGAGGCCGCGTGCGCGCTTTCCCGATCCGCGCGGTCCGGGCGGTCCTTCTTTTTGGCTGCGGCCAGGAATTCGGGCGCGAGCCGGGCTCCCCAGATGCCCATCGCGGTCATGCCGCCCAGCGGCTCCAGGTGCTTGCCGACCATCGGTAGCGAAGCCCCGGCCTCGCTTAATGCCAGCGCATAGTCACCGGGGCGGGCCCGCAGCAACCAACGCAGATAGGCCGCCGCGCGCGGTCCCCTCGCCGTCATGTAGCGGAGCGTACCCCCGGGCGGGCCGCGGAAACCGACGTTTGCGTTAAGGCCGATGAAGTTGTGGCCGTGCACCGGCGGCGCGGCGCCACGCGAGGGCGCGTCGGGCGGCGTAGGCGAGGGCGCTCACGCCGAACATCACCGCGGTGAGCAGCAGCCACCGACCGAGAAACGGCTGCTGGGTTTGACCGGTCGCGGCCTGGTAGGTGGGCGCGCCCTGTTCGATGATGCCCGGGAGGAAGACCAGCAACGTCAGCCCCGCGGCCAGCGCCGGCACCCGAATATAGTTGCGCGCCGGCACTTCCGGGCGTTTGCCCGGCGGCACCGGGCGGATGGCGAGCGCACGGTCGGCCAGCGCGTAGAGCGGGAAGAGCACGAAGTCGTGTGCGATCACCGCGGCGACGAACCACACCGCGATCGGCTGCCACCAGGTGCTTTGGTTCCACAACTGGCTGATTTTGAACGTGGCCAGCGTGTAGGCCAGCAGCGCGAAGCCGGCCAGCATGGTCAGCAGATGCGCCGGATTGGCCCCGTAAAGCCTTGTGAACCTTGACATTTCACGCCTCGAATTCGATCGACCCGACCCACTTGGTGTTGTGCACGCCGGGCAGGGCCGGAACGATGATCCGCGCCGGATACCCGTGATCGATCGACAGGTCGGCGCCGCCGACCCGCAACGCCAGCAGCGCGTCGGGGTCGGCGATCTGATTGGCCGCCAGCCGGGCCTCGCCGAAGGCGCCGCCGCGCTGCAGGGACACCACCCGCGCCGACTTTGGTTGTGCCACACCGGCTCTGCGGGCCAACTCGGACAGCCGCACCCCGCTCCAGGTCTGCACGGTCGACCAGCCCTCCACGCAGGCGATCGGCAGCCGCGCGGTGTGCTGTGGCAGGGCGGCCAGCGCCGCGCGGTCCAGCACCACCTCGGCCGCGCCGCCGCGCAATATCAGCCGCCAACTCGCCCCGGTGGCCTCCGGCGTGATCCCGGCGGCGACGGCGGTCTTGTTGATCGGGAAGTCGCCCGGGCGCACGCGGCCCCGCGGCAGCAGCAGCGCGGCCCCGCGGGTGACACCGCCGAGGGTCTGTCCGGCGGTCAGCACACCGATGAGCAGCACACCGGCGCCCACCAACGCCAACGCGCCGCGCCTGCTCATCGTGGGTTCGCCGGGATCGGCCGCCACCAGCCCGTCGGGGTCGCGCGGCTGCGGGCGCGTTCCGGCCACGTTGGTACGCAACACTTCTCGCATCGACAGCGACCGCAGCCCGGCGATCATCGCCGGCAGCTTGACGGCGATGTGCAGCAGGAATCCGGCGATGAATACCCACGCGGCGAAGTAGTGGCCGGTGTAGAAGCTGAACCCGAACAGGTAGTCGTACTGGATGTTGAGCACGCCGGTGGCGATCTCGAACAGGATCCCGCCGACCAGCATCGCCACCGAGGCCCGCTCGAGCAGCTGTGCCGGCGAGCGCGCCGGCGGCCACACGAACAGCCGCGGTATCACCGACCACAGCTTGGCCAGCACCACCGGGATGATCAGCAGGCCCAATCCCACATGCAGGCCCTGGGTCAGCCGATACAACCACGACGGACAGGTGGGCCAGTCGAAGGTGGGCAGCCGCAGCCAGCCGACGTGATCGGGGATGGCCTGGCCCAACTGCGGCTGGTAGGCGATGTAGGACAGCAGCCCGGTGAGGATGATGAGCGGCAGCGCCACCAGGAGCACCAGGCCGAAGACCGACGTCAGCCACGGCCCGCGCAGCGGGCTGCGGAACCGGCCCGGCAGCGGGGCGCTCACAGGGCCGCCAGATCCGCGACCACCCGGCCGCCGACCAGGCGCACACCGGTGAGCGTCAGGCCGACCTGGCCGGCCAGCGTCGCGGCGCTGTCCACACCGACCGATGCCCAGCGGAACCACGGCCCGACGTCGGAAGCCGACTCCAGTCGCACCCAGTGCGACCGGACGCCGACGGCTTCGGCGTCGAATTCGGCCACGCAGCGCCCGCCGCAACACAGCAATTCGGCGGCGCGGCGCAGGATTCGGCGCGGGTCGCCGCCGAGGCCGATGTTGCCGTCGACCAGCAGCACCGTCTGCCAGTGACCCGTGCCGGGCAGCGGCTCGAACACGTCGCCGAGCAGGGCCGGCGCCCCGCCGCGACCGGCCAGCCGGATGGCGGTGGCGGATCGGTCGATGCCGAGCGCGGGGATCCCGCGCCTAATCAGCCGCGCGACCAACCGGGCCGGGCCGCAGCCGAGTTCGATGGTCGGCGCGGCGCACATCTGCGTCACGGCGTCGTCGAAAGGTTCATCCGTGGAGTCTTCGTCGCGGCACTCGGCGAGCCAGCGCTGCGCCGGCAGCGGACGGACCGCGCCGTCCTCGTGCCGGATCCAACATCGCTCGCCGTCCAACGCCCGATCGTAGAGATGTCCCGACATGCCAAGCCTCTACCCTGCTCCTCAATCCGATACACCGAGTTCGTTGCGGGCCCGTCGCGGGCCCGCGGTAGATGATTCGGTGCCCGACGCATACTGGATCGGTGTCGAGTATGGATTTTCATCCCGATCTGCGGCGCGCCGCCCGCTTCGCCCCACGACGCACGATGGGTCCCCGCGTTCTGCCGTTGATGCGGGCCATGTCGAAGGTGAGGTTTCGCGGCGGCTCGTCGAGCGGCGCCGAAGTGCTCACCCTGGGGTCCGGGGTCGGCGTGCGCCTGTTCCGGGCGGCTCATGGAGCCGGCCCCGCCCCGGCGCTGCTGTGGATTCACGGCGGCGGCTACGTGATCGGCAGCGCCGAGATGGACGACCGGTTGTGCGCGCGGTTCGCTACCAGGCTGGGCATCACGGTCGCGTCGGTGGAATACCGGCTGGCCCCCGAACATCCGTATCCCGCGGCGCTGCAGGATTGCTATGCCGCGTTGACCTGGCTGGCCGGGCTGCCCGGGGTGGACTCGGCGCGGGTGGCGATCGGCGGCGCCAGTGCCGGCGGCGGGCTGGCCGCCGCGCTGGCCCTGTGGGC
This sequence comes from Mycobacterium conspicuum, assembly GCF_010730195.1. Lineage (NCBI taxonomy): Bacteria > Bacillati > Actinomycetota > Actinomycetes > Mycobacteriales > Mycobacteriaceae > Mycobacterium > Mycobacterium conspicuum. The sequence goes on along the minus strand of NZ_AP022613.1, from coordinate 11,769 downwards.
GCGCGATCACGGGTTCACGCCGGCTTTTCAGTTGCTGGTGTATCCGATGCTCGACGACCGCAGCGCGGCGACCGCCGACAAGGCGGGCTACCGGCTGTGGAACCCGCGCGCCAACCGCTTCGGCTGGAGCGCCTATCTCGGTGCCGCCGACCCGCGGGTCGCGGTGCCGGCGCGGCGCGACGATCTCGGCGGCCTGCCGCCGGCGTGGATCGGCGTGGGCACCAACGAGTTGTTCCACGACGAAGATCTGGCCTACGCCGAGCGGCTGAGGGCCGCGGGTGTGCCGTGCGAGGTCGAGGTGGTGCCCGGCGCCTTCCATGGCTTCGACATCTGGGCAGCGAAAACGCCGGTGGCACAACGGTTTTTCGACAGTCAGTGCCAGGCTTTGGACGCGGCGCTTTCTCACATCGCGAAATAGACCAGCTCGCCTGCGATGACGGTGGCGGCCACCAGGCCGGCGTCCAGCTCGGCCAGCGCCGTGTCCGGCGGCTCGGTCAGCACGCACAGATCCCCCGGCTGCCCCGGTGCCACCGACCGCGGTAGGCCCGGCCGATCCGGCCGTCCCAAAAACATCGTCAAAGCCGTTCGCGCCGAGACACATTCACCGTCGTTGAGGACGGCGCCGCTGACGGTGGTGCGGTGCACCGCAGCGCGCATCGCCGTCCACGGGTCGCCGTGCCCAAAGGGCATGTCGGTGGACAGCGCCACCGGCACCGCCGCGTTCAGCAGTGATGCCACCCGCCACAGCTGCGGGTGCTCGGCGGCCGGGACGTCGGTGAGGTACTGATCGCCGCGCTCGGCGACGAAGTTGGGCTGGGTCACCACGGTGACGCCCAACTCGGCCAGGTCGTCCAGGTTCTCGTCGGGCACCAGCGCGGCGTGCTCGATGCGGTCGCGCTGATGACCGCCCGCGGCCCGCAGCGCCGCGATGGTCACGACGAGTTGGGCGGTGGTGACGCAGTGCACCGCCACCGGTTGATTTGCGTTGTGCCGCAAGGTGATCCAGTCGATCAGCGCGTCCAGGTCCAGGCGGTCGTCGTGCAGGATCATCTTGCCCGGCGCGAGGAAGTGCGGCCGCGGCCGGAACTCACCGCGGCGGTGCGCCACCATCAGCGCGACCATGTCGTCGGCGTCGAGGTCGGGGGTGGCGTCGGTGACGCCGGTGACGCCGGTCGCGGTGATGCGGCGGCTGAGCTCGGCCAGGTCGGACTCGCGCCGCGCCAGCGCCTCCGACCAGCCGCGGTCGGCGCTGCGCAGGCGTCCGTCGGGATGCTCGGGCAGCCCGACCCGGCCCAGCGCGGCGGTGTTGAGGATCCACAGCGCGCCGCTGCGGTGCTGAATGCGGACGGGGATGTGCGGCACGACGGCGTCCAGCGCGGTCCGGTCCAGGTCCCCGGCCACCGACTCGTGATAGCCGACGGCGCGGATCCAGCCGTCGGGGCCCGGGGTGGCGTTCGAGAGTATCTGTGCCAGTTCGCCTTTGGTGCTCACTCCGGGTGGGCCGACGCTGAACGAATACAACGCGGAGGCCGCCGAGCGGATATGCACGTGATGGTCGTGCAACCCGGGCAGCACCGTGCCACCGCCCGCGTCGAGCAGCCCCTCCCCCGGCCGCACGGCGAGGTTGTCGCCCACCTCGTCGATCTGCGCGCCGACCCGGATGTCGGTGACGGTGCCGTCGAGCAGGGTGGCCCGGCGAATCAGCATGGCAGGCAGCGTCTTTCGGCGATCAGCCGCCGCACGGCGTCGTTGTCGGCGCCGAGCTCGGACGCCGGCTTGGCCGCCGGCGGGATGGTCGGCGCCGGGGCGGGGTGGTCGCAGTTCGGGATCGTCGGCAGCGCGGCGTAGCTGGCGGCGACCGCGGCCAGCGACACCTCGATCAGCTCGCCGCCGCCGCGGCCCCGCGATTCGTTCACCGCCTGGGCGGCCGCCAGCCCGGTGAGCGGGTCGGCGATGGCGTCGCCGCAGAACACCGGGTTGCCTGCGCTGCCGCCGACCAGGCCGCCGGCCACCGCGGCGTCGTCGCCGAACGCCGGGCGGCCCGGGCACCCGTCATGGCCGGCGATCCGCAGCCAGATTCGGCCGGCGCGGGGCTCGATGTCCTTCGGCCCGAGCCCGCGGCGCGCCAGTGCCGCCGGCCGGGAGCCCTCGATGACGACGTCGGCGACGGCCAGCAGTGCGCGCAGCTCGTTCACCTGGCGGTCGAAATCGACGCAGTAGGAAAGCTTGCCGGTGTTGATCCAGTCGAAGAACCCGCGCTCGCCGGCCCGGGTGCCGTCCGGGCGGCTTGGGCTTTCGACCTTGACGACCGTGGCTCCCGAGCGGGCCAGCAGGTGCCCGCACAGCGGGCCCGCCCACATCGACGACAGATCGGCCACCAGCAGGCCGGTGTTAAGCGGCTCGGGCGCCTTGGGCGCCGTGGGCGCCTTGGGCCCGAGCGGACGTATCCGCGGTGCGGTGGCGGCCGCCTCGCCCAGCGCGGCCGCCGGGATGTCGAGCAGCCCGGCCCGCTCGACGACCGCGGCCACCGGCTGGGCCGCGACCCAGCGCTGCAGCGTCGGCCACGGGTTGGCCGGGACGTCGTCGGCGTGCAGCAGCGCCGGGACGGCCGCGACGTCGTCGGGACGGGACAGCGTGATCGCGCACCAGCCGTCGCGGGCCGCCAGCAACCGGGTGGCGCCGCCGGCCGACACCCGGCCGCCGCGGCGCAGCTCCAGCAGGGCGGCCCGGCCGGCCAGCAGCATGGCCGCGTCGGCGACGACTCGCTCGGCGCGATCCAACACGTTCGCGCGGGAGAAGTCGGCGGGCCCGTCGGGCCGGCCGGTCAAGAAGGCCAGCCCGCTGCTGCCCCAGTTGCGGACCGACGGGGTCGGCGTCGAGCTCACCACCCCACCATCGTGCGCCAACCGACCGCGACGACACCGAGTTCGGGAAACCCAGCGCCCGGGCGGCGCGGGCGGCCGGACGTCGAGTGTGGTGTAGTAGACGTATCGAGACATTTCGAATGATTTCGGACAATGGACAAGTAATCCGGTATGTAATCGGCTATCGTTCGTACCTGCTTGCCGAGCAGGCGGGATCGTAACGGGGGCCACGCGCACGACTCACTTGGGTCGTGCTTGAGCTAGTTGGGGTGGTCTCCACATGTCGTACGTGATCGCAACACCGCAGGCGCTGTCTACGGTAGCGGCCGATTTGGCCGACATCGGTTCCGCGCTGCAGGGCGCCAACGCCACCGCGGCGGGCCCCACCACCAACCTGCTGGCCGCCGCCGAAGACGAGGTCTCGGCCGCCATCGCGCAGCTGTTCGGCAGCCACGCGCAGCAATTCCAGGCCCTCAGCGCGCAAGCGGCGGCTTTCCACACCGAGTTCACCCACGCGCTGTCCGCCGGCGCCGGCGCCTACGGACTGGCCGAGGCCGCCAACGCCAAGCCGATGCAGAGCGTGCTCAACGCGGCCAACGCGACCACCGAGTCGCTGCTGGGACGCCCGCTGATCGGCAACGGCGCCAACGGCGCCGCCGGCACCGGGGAAGCCGGCGGGGACGGCGGGATCCTTTGGGGCAACGGCGGCAACGGCGGGTCGGGTGCGCCCGGGCAGGCCGGCGGCACCGGCGGGTCCGCGGGATTGTTCGGCAACGGCGGTGCCGGCGGCGCCGGCGGCGCGTCGTCGACCGGGGACGGCGGCGCGGGTGGCGCCGGCGGCAACGGCGGGTTGCTCTTCGGCAAGGCCGGTGCCGGCGGGGCCGGCGGCGCGGCCACCGGTGCCAGCGGATTCGGCGGCACCGGCGGGGCCGGCGGCCAGGCCTTCCTGCTCGGCAGCGGCGGGGCCGGCGGGGCCGGCGGGGCCAGCGCCGCCGGCACCGGCGGGGTCGGCGGCACCGGCGGCAACAGTGGGTTCTTGTACGGTCCCGCGGGCAACGGCGGGGCCGGCGGCGCGGCCACCGGCGGCATCCAGGCCGGCGCGGCGGGCGGGGCCGGCGGGCACGCCTTCCTGCTCGGCAACGGCGGGCTGGGCGGGGACGGCGGCGACGGCACCGGCGGGGCCGCCGGAGCCGGCGCGGACGGCGGCAACGCCGGGTTGCTGTTCGGCAAGGCCGGCGCCGGCGGGGCCGGCGGCGACAGCATGGGCGCCGACGGCGGCGCCGGCGGGGCCGGCGGCACATCCTGGCTGCTGGGCGCCGGCGGGGCCGGCGGCCTCGGCGGCACCAGCGGCGGAGCCAACGGTGGGGCCGGTGGGGCCGGCGGGGCCAGCGGCTTCTTCTTCGGCCCCGGTGGGGCCGGCGGCGCGGGCGGCGCCACCACCGGCGGCCTGGGTTCGGCCGGGGCCGGGGGCGCCGGAGCCCACGCCGGGCTGCTGGGCGCGGGCAGGGCCGGCGGCGCCGGCGGCGCCAGCGCCAGCGCCAGCGGCGACGGCGGCTCCGGCGGCGCCGGCGGCAGCGGTGGGCTGCTGATCGGTCACGGCGGCGCCGGCGGGCCGGCGGCGCGACAAGCTTCCAGGGCAGCTCAGGCGGCCACGGCGGGGCGGGCGGCCAATCCTGGCTGCTCGGCCACGGCGGCGTGGGCGGCGCCGGCGGGGCCGGCACCGACGCCACCGCCAGCTTCGGCGGCAATGGTGGCGGCGGCGGCAACGGCGGGTGGCTCTACGGCAAGGCCGGAAACGGCGGAGTGGGCGGGGCCAGCGCCAGCGGCCCGGTGAACGACGGCAACGGCGGAGACGGCGGCAGCGCCCCGCTCTTCGGGCACGGCGGCAACGGCGGCGACGGCCTCATCGGCGGCGCGGCCGGCCGGGCCGGCCTGCTCATCGGCCACGGCGGCGACGGCGGCACCGGCCGCAACGGCGCCAACGGCGGCTTCTTCATCGGGAACGGCGGTAACGGCGGCGACGGCGGCGTCGGCAACCCCACCCCCGGCGGCAAGGGCGGCCACGCCTGGCTGATCGGTAGCGGCGGCAGCGGCGGCAGCGGCAGCGACGGCGTGTCCACCATCGCCAACGGCAACGGCTTCGGCGGCGGCGCCGGCGGTCAGGGTGGGCTGCTGTTCGGCAACGGCGGCGCCGGCGGCGCCGGCGGGGCCGGACTGGTCACGATTCCGGGCTCCGGGCTCGGCGGCAACGGCGGCTCCGGCGGTAACGCCGGAGTCCTCTTCGGCACCGGCGGCTCGGGTGGCGCCGGTGGCGGCGGAGGCGCCGGCATCGACACCGCGTCCGGCGGGACCGGAGGCGCCGGCGGGCACGGCGGCGCCTCGTTCCTGACCGGCCACGGCGGCGTCGGTGGGGCCGGTGGGGCCGGCGGTGACGCCGGCGCCGGCGATTCGGCCGGCGCCGGTGGTCACGGGGGCAGCGCCGGCAAGAGCGGGTTGTTCCTCGGCCGGGGCGTCGATGGCGGGGACGGCGGCGCCGGCGGCGATGGCGGGGCCGACGCGACCGGCGGGGCCGGCGGCGACGGCGGCACCGGCGGCACCGCCAGGGCGTTCGGCGCCGGCGGTGCGGGCGGGGCCGGCGGTGCGGGCGCCAACGACGACGGAGCCGGGGCCACCGGCGGCGCCGGCGGCACCGGCGGCACCGGCGGCTTCACCTACGGCAGCGGCGGCGTCGGCGGCGCCGGCGGCGCCGGCGGCGCCAACCTCGACGACAGCACCGGCGGTACCGGCGGCCACGGCGGTTCGGGTGGGCACGGCCGGTTCATCGGTAACGGCGGGAACGGCGGCGCCGGCGGCGCCGGCGGCGACGGCACCCCGACCGGCCAGGGCGGCGCCGGCGGCGCCGGCGGCAGCGGCGGCTTGCTGGGCCAGCCCGGACAGCCCGGTCCAACCGGCTGACCTGCACCTATGTAGTTTCCCGGCTCTTCAGCCCTGCGACGAAGCCGGCTTAGGCGAAACGCTTAAGCCGGCTTCATACCGTGTGCGCCCTAACCTGCGGCTAAACGCGTGGTTCGATGTGATTTTGCACACAGAGGATTATTTAGAGTGTGGTCACGGCGGGTTATCGAAACTATTTGGATGAAATAGGGCACTTTTGGCAGAAACGCGGTATGCGATCGGATATCGTTCAAACCTGCCCGCCGATACCGGCGGTGTCGTGACGGGGGCCACGTGCACGACGTGATCGGTCGTGCTTGAGCTATTGGGGTGGTCTCCACATGTCGTACCTGGGAACGACGCCGCAGATATTGTCGGCAGCAGCCGCGGATCTGACGGGCATCGGCTCGACGCTTCAGGCCGCCAACACGGCCGCCGCGGGCTCCACGACAAACCTTCTGGCGGCCGCCGAAGACGAAGTATCGACCGCCATCGCGGCACTGTTCGGCACCCACGCGCAGGAGTTCCACGCCCTCAGCGCGCAAGCCGCGGCCTTCCACAGCCAGTTCACCCACGCATTGAGCAGCGCGGGCGGCGCGTACGCGACCGCCGAGGCAGCCAACGCCCAGACGATGGGACCGCTGGCGGCCGCCGAGCAGGCCGCGTCGCAGATGCAGTGGTTTTCGCCGTGGGAGATGCTGACCGGCCGCCCACTGGTGGGCAACGGCGCTGATGGCGCCGCGGGAACCGGACAGGCCGGCGGTGCCGGCGGGTGGATCGTCGGCAATGGCGGCAACGGCGGGTCGGGCGCCGTCGGCCAGGCCGGCGGCGCCGGCGGGTCCGCCGGGTTGATCGGCCATGGCGGCTCCGGTGGTGCGGGTGGAGTCTCGTCGGCGACCGGCAACGGCGGCGCCGGCGGGGCCGGCGGCAACGGCGGGTTGCTGTACGGCGCCGGCGGGTCCGGCGGCGCCGGCGGCGCCGAGACCGGAGCCAGCGGAGTGGGCGGCGCCGGCGGGGTCGGCGGCCGCTCCTGGCTGGTGGGCAACGGCGGGGCCGGCGGGGCCGGCGGATCCGGGGCCAGCGGCGGCGCCGGCGGCGTCGGCGGCAGCAGCGGATTCCTCTACGGCAACGGCGGTGCCGGCGGGGCCGGCGGCGCCAACACCAGCCCCACCGGGACCGGCGCGGTCGGCGGGGCCGGCGGCAACGCGCACGTGATGGGCAACGGCGGGGCAGGCGGGGCCGGCGGCGTCGGCCCGTCCGACGGCGGCGCCGGCGGCGACGGCGGCCACGCCGGCCTGTTCCACGGCGCGGGCGGCGCCGGCGGGGCCGGCGGCAGCGGCGCGGTCGGTGGTGACGGCGGCGACGGCAGCCATGCCGGCTGGCTCTCCGGCGGGGCCGGCGGCGCGGGCGGCGTCGGCGGCATCGGCGCCAGCGGCGACGGCGGTCACGGCGGTAGCGGCGGCGCCGGCGGGTTTGCCGGCGCCGGCGGCCAAGGCGGCACCGGCGGCACCGGCCAGGGCGGCGCCGGGGGTACCGGTGGCGCCGGCGGTAAGGCCGGCTGGTTGATCGGCGCCGGCGGCGCCGGCGGCAACGGCGGCTCCTCGGCAATCGGCGACGGCGGTGACGGCGGGGCCGGCGGCAGCGCCGGGTTCCTGTTCGGCACCGGCGGCGCCGGCGGCAACGGCGGCACCGGTGGGGTGGGCGCCACCGGTGCCAACGGCGTCGCCGGCGTGAACAACGGCAACGGCGGCGCCGGCGGAACCGGGGGCGACGGCGGTTCCGGTGGTGTCGGCGGCCGGGGCGGCCTGCTGTTCGGCAACGGCGGCGTCGGCGGCAGCGGCGGCGTGGGCGGAAACGGCGGCGCCGGCGGCAAGGGCGCCGACGGTGCACCCGGGGCGGTCCCCGGCGGGACCGGCGGCAACGGCGGCGACGGCGGCGTCGGCGGCGGCGGCGGCGACGGCGGCGTCGGCGGCAAGGGCGGCGAGGGCGGCCTGTTCATGGGCCACGACGGCACTACCGGCGCCGGCCGCGCAGGCGGCACCGGCGGGATCGGTGGCGAGGGCGGCAACGGCGGGGTCGGCGGTGCCGGCGACGCCACCAGCGTCGACGGCGGCACCGGCGGCAACGGCGGCAACCCGGGCGCCAGCGGCACCGGCGGCGCCGGCGGCACCGGCTCCACCATCGGTGCGCACGGGGCGTCCGGCGCCTCAGCCACCGCGGGCGGTAACGGCGGCGACGGCGGTGCGGGCTACAGCCCCACCACGCCGGGCGCCACCGGCGGTAACGGCGGCGCCGGCGGCAACGGCGGGGCGGTCGGCAACGGCGGCAACGGCGGGGCTGGCGGCAACGGCGCGGCCGGCGTGGCCGGCGCCGACGGCGTCAACCCCGGGGACAGCGGCGGCAACGGTTCGGCCGGCGGCGCCGGCGGCAACGGCGGGGCCGGCGGCCTGGGCGGCGAAGCCGGTAACAGCGAGACGGCAGGGTCGGCAGTGCCGGCGCGGCCAGCAGACCGGCAGCACCGGCGATCAGGCACCAACGGCATGGCGGGACAAGATTTGTACGGCACCGGCATCGGCGGCGGCCAGGCCGGCGGGTCGGGCGGCAACGGCGGTGTCGGCGGGGCCGGCGGCAACGGCGGGCTCGGCGGCACCGCGGCGCACGGCAACACGGGTAGCCAGGGGGCCGGCGGCGCCGGCGGCAACGGCGGCGCGGCCGGCACCCCCGGCGACGGCGGCAACGGCGCGGACGGCACCGCCGCCCACCGGCAGGGGCCGGCGGCGACGGCGGCAACGCCGGCACCGCGGGCGCCGGCGGCATCGGCGGCACCGGCTCGACCGCCGGCGCGGACGGCACCGACGGCGCGGCCGTCGTCGGGCCGGCAACGGCGGCGTCGGCGGCGCCGGCTACACCGCCACCGAATCGGGCGCTAGCGGCGGCAATGGCGGCGCGGGCGGCAATGGCGGGTCGATCGGCAACGGCGGCGCCGGCGGCGTCGGCGGCAACGGCGCGGCGGGCGCGGCCGGGGCCAACGGCATCAACCCCGGCTCCAGCGGCACCAACGGCCAGTCCGGCGGCGCCGGCGGCACCGGCGGGGCCGGCGGGCGCGGCGGCTCGATCTCCGGTAGTGGCGGCGCCGGCGGCGCCGGTGGGACCGGCGGCAGCGGCGGCAACGGCGGCACCGGGGTCACCGGGGCCAACGGCGTGTCCGGCGTCGACCAGTACGGCACCGGCGTCGGCGGCGGTCAGGCCGGCGGCAACGGCGGCAATGGAGGCACCGGCGGAGCGGGCGGCGCCGGGGGCACCGGCGGCACGGCGGCGCACGGCACCGCGGGCACCGACGGCGCCGGAGGTGACGGCGGCGACGGCGGGGCGGCGGGCACCCCGGGCGACGGCGGCAACGGCGCGGACGGCACCGCCACCAACATCACCGGCGGCGCCGGCGGCAACGGCGGCAACGCCGGCACCGCGGGCGCCGGCGGCACTGGCGGCAGCGGCTCGACCACCGGCAGTGACGGCGCGGCCGGCGACGGTGTCGTCGGCCCGGCCGGCAACGGCGGCGCGGGCGGCGCGGGCTACACCGCCACCGATTCGGGCGCTAGCGGCGGCAACGGCGGTGCGGGCGGTAACGGCGGCTCGATCGGCAACGGCGGCGCCGGCGGCGTCGGCGGCAACGGCGCTGCCGGAGCGGCCGGGGCCGACGGCGTCAGCTCGGGCGCCAGCGGCGGCAACGGCAACGCCGGCGGGGCGGGCGGCTCCGGCGGGGCCGGCGGTCAGGGCGGTTCGATCTCCGGTAACGGTGGGGCCGGGGGCGCCGGCGGCAATGGCGGCACCGGCGGGAACGGCGGCACCGGTGTCACCGGGGCCAACGGCGTGTCCGGGGCCAGCCAGTACGGCACCGGCGTCGGCGGCGGTCAGGCCGGCGGCAACGGCGGCGACGGCGGCACCGGCAGGCGGGCGGCGCCGGGCGCAGGCGGCGCAGCGTCGCCGGCACCGCGGGCACCGACGGCGCGGGCGGCAACGGCGGCGACGGCGGGGCGGCCGGCACTCCCGGCGACGGGGGTAGCGGCGCGACCGGCACCGCGACGAGCACCACCGGCGGGGCCGGGGGCAGTGGCGGCAACGCGGGCACGGCGGGCAGCGGTGGCACCGGCGGGAGTGGCTCCACCACCGGCGTCGACGGCGCCGGCGGCGCCGCCGTCGTCGGCCCCGCCGGGAACGGCGGCAACGGCGGTACCGGATACACCGCCACCACGCCGGGCGGCTCCGGCGGCAACGGCGGCGCGGGTGGTAACGGCGGCTCGGTCGGCAACGGCGGCCACGGCGGGGCCGGCGGCGACGGCGCCACCGGTACGGCCGGCGCCAACGGCCTGAACCCGGGCTCCAGCGGCGGCAACGGCGGGACCGGCGGCTCGGGTGGTCAGGGCGGTGCCGGCGGCGCGGGGGGCTCGATCTCCGGTGACGGCGGCGGCGGCGGAGCGGGTGGCAACGCCGGCAACGGCGGCAACGGCGGCGCCGGCGTCACCGGTTCGAACGGCGTGTCCGGTGTCGACGCCTACGGCACCGGCGTCGGCGGCGGCCAGGCCGGCGGCAACGGCGGCAACGGCGGCACCGGCGGGACGGGTGGCGCCGGCGGCGGCGGTGGCGCCGCGGCCCATGGCAACAGCGGCAGCACCGGGGCCGGCGGCCACGGCGGCAACGGCGGCAACGCCGGCACACCCGGCGACGGCGGCGCGGGCGCGACCGGCACCGCCAACCACACCACCGGCGGCAACGGCGGCACCGGCGGCAACGCCGGCGCCGCGGGTGCCGGCGGCAACGGCGGTGGCGGCTCGACCACCGGCGCCAGCGGCACCAGTGGCTCTGGGATAACCGGCCCGGCCGGCAACGGCGGCAACGGCGGCGCGGGCTACAGCCCGACCGCGCCGGGCGGCGACGGCGGCGACGGCGGCAACGGTGGCAACGGCGGCTCGATCGGCGACGGCGGCCGGGGCGGCGTCGGCGGCGACAGCGCAGCACCAGCGCGGCCAGCGCAATGTAACGTCAACCACGGCGACAGCGGCGGCGACGGCGGCGACGGCGGCTCGGGCGGCCAGGGTGGCGCCGGCGGCCAGGGCGGCGCGATCTCGGGCAACGGCGGCGCCGGGGGCGCCGGCGGCACGGGCGGGGGCGGCGGCAACGGCGGCACCGGTGTGGACGGCGCCGACGGTGTGGCCGGCGCCGACGAGTACGGCACCGGCATCGGCGGCGGACAGGCCGGCGGCAACGGCGGCAACGGCGGGACCGGCGGCAACGGCGGCAACGGCGGCACCGGCGGCACCGCCGCCCACGGCAGCACCGGCGCGACCGGCGCCGGCGGCGACGCCGGCAACGGCGGCAACGCCGGCACACCCGGCGACGGCGGCGCGGGCGCCATTGGCACCGCCAACCACACCACCGGCGGGACCGGCGGCAACGGCGGCAACGCCGGCACCGCGGGCGGCGGCGGCACCGGCGGCACCGGATCCACCGGCGGCAATGACGGCACCGACGGCGCCGGAATCGTCGGGCCGGCCGGCAACGGCGGCGCGGGCGGGTCGGGCTACACCTCCACCGTCGCGGGCGCGTCCGGCGGCGACGGCGGCTCGGGTGGTAACGGCGGCTCGATCGGCGACGGCGGTCGCGGTGGCGACGGCGGCAACGGCGTGGCCGGCAGCATCGGCAGCAACGGCGTCAACCCCGGCGACAGCGGCGGCAACGGCGGCAACGGCGGCGCCGGCGGCAACGGCGGCGCCGGCGGCCAGGGCGGCGCGATCTCGGGCGACGGCGGGGCCGGTGGCAACGGCGGTACCGGCGCGTCCGGCGGCAACGGCGGCGCCGGTGTGGACGGCGCCAACGGCGTGGCCGGCGTCGACGAGTACGGCACCGGCATCGGCGGCGGCCAGGCCGGCGGCGACGGCGGCAACGGCGGGACCGGCGGCAACGGCGGCAACGC